>CALKAJ010000303.1 GCA_937983305.1 uncultured Ignavibacteriota bacterium
TATAAAAAAACCTACGCCATTTAAAGTTATACTGTTTGCTATATCCATTTCACTTTTTGATAATCTAATTGCTTTGTAACTTATTACAAATATAGTAATACTAAAGAAATAGTATGTGAATAACACTAAAATTCCTCCCTCACACAAAATATTCATTGTAGTAGAATGGGCATCAAGATTTTCAACATATTGTTCATACAGCAAAGACGGTAACACATTATAATTTTCAGAGACCAGCGGAAACATTTGGTAGCCAACTCCAAATAATGGATTACTTTCAAAAGTCTTATAGGCGGTTAGCCAAATCATCAACCTTGTCTCTAGAGAATTTGACGCAAACTCGACATTTTCTTTTTCGGTATTTCCCTGAAATAATTCAACCGATACATCCGAAAACCGGGATACAATAACCTTATTTAAACCGGTTGCAAATAATATCCCAAACAATAATACTAATATGGTAATTAAAACATTAATCTTACTTTTTAGTTTATCTCTTTTTTCTTTTTGAGAAATGAAAATTATTAATAATGTATAGACAAATGATAAAGCAAAACCAAGCCATGCAAATCTCGATTGTAAAGTAATCAATATTATTAAATTAATTATTCCTATAGAAATGATTAAAAAATTTGGTTTTTCAAGGATTACAAATCTTATTAAAATAATTAGGAAAACTGTGGAAGAAATATCCATTATTGGGAACCCGGCAATTCCTGTTGATCGCATATAGGATGTTGCTATAATTTGTACTAATATTGTTACTGCCGCAAAACCAAGAAAATATATAAAAAGTATCAAATAGTTTCTTACTTCTGATGAATTCTTTATACTCTTAAAAAACAAATATGCAGATAAAATTAATGTATAAAAAATTGAGATAAAATAAATACTTTTTATTTTAGAGTGCTGTGTTAATATCGCTGACAATGTGAGCGATATTATTAATAATACAGCAGAAAGTTTAACTTCTTTTGGAATATCATAATTATTATAAATTGAACTTTTGTAATTAAAAATAAAATAGAAGAAGAGTATAAAGGTAAGAATGTTGAGAATCTGTATCCTATAATCCCAGTTTATATATGGATTTAAAAATAAAGAAAAAAGTAAAGCAGGGAATTGGACTTTATGAAAATTAACAATCAATATAGCAAACAATGGAGCTAAAAGGAATAGGAAGCCAAGACTGATTTTATTCCAATTAAACAAAAAAAAAGAAAGAGTCGTAAAGATTACAATGAGGGCAATAAAAATCGAATTTGATAATTTGCTTATTTTTAGATCTTCGCTGCTATTTAGCATTAATTGATTTAATTTCTGTTACAATTTTCTTCCAGTATAATTCGTAAAAAAGAAAATACGAATAACTTAATATGAATGCTAAAACTATACTAATTAAAGTTAACGTTAGTCTCTTCGGTTTTTTCTTTAAATCAGGTACATCAGGCTTATCTAACACTAATACAGTAGGTGTTTGCTTTTTTTCTTCAACCTTAGATTGTTCTAAAAGAGGAATTATTGTGACGAGTATTTTATTTTGAATTTCCACATCTCTTTTTAACCTAAGGAAATTCATTACCCTACTAGGTGAACCTTTTAGATTCAAATTGTTATTCTCATAACTGCTATTTTGCATTGAAGATATTTGCTTTTTTATTGCATTTATCTTCTCCACCTGTGACTTAACTTCCGGTTGGTCTTGGCTAAGAATTTTACTGAGAATATCTAATTTTACTTCTTCTGCTTTTAACTCCGCTTCCATCTCAAATGATATTTTCAAAGCTGCTTGAACTTGTAAATCGGGTGCGATTCCATTGACATCCTGGAATCTTTTCAAACTATCCTCTTTCACTGTTAAATCATTTTTGATAGTTTGATACCTTGCCTCCAGAAACTCTCTGTTGTTTTTAGCATTTTGTACAGTAAGTTCACTGTATATCTTATTTAATTGATTGATTAAAAAATCAACTATATCTCGGGCTCTATTTTTATCTTTATCATATATACCTATTGTTAATGTCCCTGCTTTTTTATTTATTGAAACTTCCATCAAATCCTCACGCATTGCTTTTACTGCATCCTGCATATATTTAAAATCATAAACCTCAAATAAATTAAATTTCGTAATAGTTTCTTCAAGGCATCTTCTACTCTTTAATATTTCTTCGTATGTCGCAAGTTCTTTCACGCTACCGCCGCCACTGAGTTCTTCTAATCCTCCCAAATCAGGGATACCGCTCATTCCCATTAAAGCGCTCACACCTGATCCTCCAAAACTTTTCACCGTCGCGGTTGAAAGAAAAGTAGGAGGAATAATAAAAAACACCAATACTGCTGTTATTGCCCCTACTAAAAATGTTAATACTAAAAGTAAATTTTTATATTTAAGAAAAATCCTTATAAAATCCAAATATGTTAAAAAATTTTCTTTGTTATTTGTTTTTTCTTCCGGCATAAATTTTAATTTGAATTTTGTTTAATTAAAATATAGGTAGTAAGCACTCCTAAAATTACTGCAGCTATCTGAGATACAATCGTAATAATATCTTTAAATTCTGGTGGTGTTTTCTTAGGTACATAAATGAAGTCTCCGGATAATATTTGAGAATCATCTGGATCATACCATCCCCTGGAATTAAATCTTATTAATCTAGCGTTTGATTTATCTGCCGCTAAGGAAAAACCTCCGGCTCTTTCAATATAAAAATCTATATTTTTTCCGGCAAAATATGGTACATATCCTTCGCTCATAACTTGTCCATATACGTATACAACTTTTTTATCATCGTTTATATATACTATATCTTTGTCTTCAAGAATAATATTCGAGATTGAATCTTTTTCATCCATCAACCTTACAAAATCTACGTTTACTCTGTTTCTTTTTGAAAGAATATCAGTCTGGAAATTTTTAATGTCTTTTTCTGAAATTAACAAATCATTTGCCCTTTGGTTTATCATAATTTCAATAGTATCGCGTGCCAAATATTCATGATCATAATTCCTAAATAATATACTAAGTGGTAAATACGCTTTATCAGTAATTCCCCCTGCCATTTCGATATCATCTTTTAACTTTGTATTTTTAAAAGTAATAGGGTAAAAACCAGGGCTTCTTACCTCGCCCAAAACTAGAACTGAAGAATTGACTATCAAATCATTTTTGTATTTTACAAAAACTCTGTCGAAATTATTAATTTTGAAATACTTATCTTTTTCATAGCTTAAATTAATAATTTCAAAACCCCTTGAATCACTTTGAGGTCTGTATATTAGTATACTATCTGGTTCTGCACTAACATCTAATCCCCTTCCCAATCCAATTACTGTTTCTAAATCATCTTCAGGAGTATATTCATAAGTACCACCCATTCTAACTGCTCCAGACACTGAAATATAACTTTTTCTAAGCAATGTCACAGGAATTTCTAATACATCACCTTCTCTTAGATAAGGATTAAACTTATCCTCTCTTGTCATAAAAAACTTATAGATATCGACCCTTATAATGTCTCCATTCTTCCTAATAAGCTTGATATTTCTGAATGATATATCCGGTGCTAAAAGATCTTTTTGCCGAGGGAAACTCCTCTCCAGAAACTTAGCTGTTTTGGTTGTATCGGCTAATATTAATTCCACAATTTGACTAGGCCTAGTTAAAGGGGTTACAGAATATGTCCCTTGAGTTATCCCGGATATATTAATTAAAAAAACTCTGGGTGTTGCTAGAG
>CALKAJ010000304.1 GCA_937983305.1 uncultured Ignavibacteriota bacterium
ACCAGGGCATATTGCGTTCCCGAAATAACAACTCCTTTTACAAAAACCGCATCGCCGCCGGTATTAACCTGTCCGACAAACCACATACCTGTTTCATACTCAGGAGGTATGTAAGGGTCGTAATCGTCAATTCCCAGATCGCAGCGGAGATGAATCACGCTCAGCAGGAGTATTGCCGGTATTAATATTTTTCTTAATAGATTTTTTATCATAAGTTGTTCCTATTCTGGAATATGGTATTTGACCTGATTCGCTGTTTATAACGAATGCATTTTTATGTGAAAAAAATAATGATGCACGCTGGTAATCCGGACTGCCTCCGTATTGGTCTCTTGCCCTGTCCAGCATCGTACAGTTATCAATATTGAAATCTTTCCATTTAATATCACCTATTGGGAATCTGCATCCCGGAGGAGTATAAACCACTTCGCCGATTCCGTTTTCAAAAAACACTTTCAAGCCCATACAGTTCGGGCACGGTCCGTCTGCAGTTCTCAGCCATAAACCGTTTATATTAAAGCAACCGACATAACCGCCGTTACAAGTAGTGTAATCAATTAATTTACATTTTCTTTCTTCAACGTTAATATCATACCTGCATAAAAAAACACTTCCTTCAATTTGAGCCGTATAGTTTCCTTTTTTAAGAATAACAGATGCGGCAATATTTGTATCACAATTTGGTGTAACAGTCCATATTAAAGAATCATTAAGTGTCTTATCCGAAATTTTTATAGTAATAGGTCCGTCAATTTGTTGTGTACGAAAAAACGTAATTTTTCCGTTGCCTTCCCCGTAAGGATTAGGAGTAGGCGGCGGGGGTGGTGGTGGCGGGTCTGTGACTCCGGTTCTTGAATCACAAGCAGCCAGATATGCAAAGAAAATTGCAAGTATCAAACCCGGTAATATTCTTAAAAGTACTTTTTTCTTCATTAATTTCTTACATTTCCTGTATATTAATTTATTTTATTTTAAACTTCTACATCATTTTTTAGTTCCTTATAATCAGCTTCCCGGCTATATATGTTGAACATTGAAATTTACATTATTATATTTAATAAAAACTAAAACCCAAACACAATGTCACAAAAACAATGGTATGAATCGCTGTTTGAGAATTATGCAAATAAATACGACAAAGAAAACTTCACTCAGGGGACTAAAGGCGAATGTGATTTTATCGAATCTGAATTGAACTATAACAAGTCGCTGAAAATCCTTGATGTCGGATGCGGAACGGGACGCCATTCAATAGAGCTCACAAAACGCGGATACAATGTAACGGGAATTGACTATTCGGAAAATCAGCTCAACAGGGCAAAAGAAAAAGCGGCAGAAGAAAATCTGTCAATTAATTTCCAAATTCAGGATGCCCGCAGCTTAACTTTCGAAAATGAATTTGATGCTGCAATTATGTTATGCGAAGGCGGATTTCCTCTGATGGAAACCGATGAAATGAATTTTGAAATTCTGAAAAGCGTTACAAAATCTCTTAAGCAAAACAGGAAATTTATTTTTACAACTTTAAACGGACTCTTTCCGCTATTCCACTCCGTTGAAGAATATTGTTCTACTTCATCTGAAGAAGGAAATGCCGTTTACAGTAATAACACATTTGATTTAATGACTTTCCGCGACCATAACATAACAGAAATCGAAGATGACTCAGGGAAAAAAACAACATTAAATTGCAATGAAAGATATTATGTTCCGAGTGAAATTACGTGGCTTTTGAAATCGCTCGGTTATAAAACAATTGAAATTTTCGGTGCAAAAATTGGTGCGTATTCGCGTAAAGATAAACTCGCTACAAATGACTTCGAGATGCTTGTTGTGGCAACATAGATATTAAATTTAATAAAAGTAAAAATGCCGTTTACAAAAATTAATAATATTTCGCTTTATTATGACACCTATGGTGACGGAGCTCCACTTGTATTAATTGCCGGACTCGGTTCTGATTCAGTGAGCTGGTTTAACGTAATAGAAGATTTGTCAAGAAATAATAAACTAATTGTTTTTGATAACCGCGGGTGCGGCCGTTCCGATTATCCGTCCGGAAAAATTACAATCGAAGATATGGCAGAAGATACTGTCGGACTTCTTGAATATCTGAAAATAGATAAAGCCAATATTCTTGGCCATTCAATGGGCGGATACATTGCTCAGGAAATTGCAATTAAATATCCGGAACGGGTTAACAATCTGATACTGGTAAGTACAGCCGCAAGCACAACCGCCAGAAACAAATTGATTTTTAAGGAATTTTCAGAAATTTTAAATACAGACGGATATTCGGATTTGTGGTTTAAAGCATGGGTTGAATGGCTTTTTACGGAAGAAGTTCAATCCGATACAGCGTTTATTGATTTATTTATCAGTAATGCGTTGAAATATCCGTACTTGCAAAAGCCTTCAGGGTTTGATTCGCAGGTTAACGCAATTAATTCTTATGATTGCCGTTCTAATCTCCCGCTTTTAAAATCAAAAACTTTTATTATATCAGGCAGAGAAGATATTTTAATCACACCTGAAGATTCGATTTTCCTTTCTGAAAAAATTCCTGACAGCACTTTGGAAATTCTCAACAATGCCGCACACAGCATTCAGGTCGAAAACCCAAAAGCTTTCACGGAAGCTGTACTGAAATTTCAGAAAGGTCTTGTAAAAAAATAAATTAGGAAATAAATTATTTAAGTAGTTATGAAAAAATTAGAGACCTGTGGTAAAAATATCCTCATTATGGCGAAAGTACGATGGTTGTGTGTCAGTTTAGAAAACCAATACCGATAATAAAAAAGAAAAACGTTGTTTCTAATTATGGAAACTTTTATTATATTTGTGTAGTTAAATAAGATAATGTTGGATGAGATATTTTGAGACAAGATTTTTAGACGAAGCAGACAAGTTTATTTCACAACTTGACCGTAAGACGATTAAAAAAATCTTTTACAATATAGACCTAGCAGAACAGACTAATGATCCAAAACTTTTTAAGAAATTACTAAATGACATTTGGGAGTTTCGGACAAAGTTCGCAGGACTCCAAATCAGACTTCTTGCATTTTGGGACAAAACAAATAATAAGGAAACTTTGGTAATAGCAACTCACGGTTTCGTAAAGAAAGTTGATAAAGTACCGGCTAACGAAATTGACAGAGCGGTAAGACTAAGAGAAAAATATTTTTATAACAAACAAAAAAAGTAATCAGATGGCAACTAAAGAATTCAAGTTTACATGCAATCAAGAAATATTTTAGTAGATTATTTGAAAAGATTGCACATAA
>CALKAJ010000305.1 GCA_937983305.1 uncultured Ignavibacteriota bacterium
CTTTTAACAAAATACGATATGTTAGAAAAATTATCCATTAACATTTTAGTACCCGTACGGGTACTTATTTTAATTAAATACGGAATAATAGTCCCGTACGGGTACTAATATACTGAATTTAACAATAGAAATCAAATTACAAAACTTATCACAAATAAATTTTTCGATAATATTCAAATATCTAAAAAATAAATGAAAAACGAAAGAATTATACTTTCTTAAAAATTTTTAAAAGTAAAAGCGGGATAACAAACAAACTAATAACCAGCATGGAATACTCGCCTAAAGTATTCTCTTCCCCTTTTAAAATATCATGAAGAGCCGCCCAGTCAAGCAGCAAAACCAGAGCGAGTGCAAAAATATATGCGGACTTTCGTGATTTAGAACTATCGGCAGATTTTTGTTCGGATTCCATTTTAATAACTATTTAATTAAAAAGAAACTAACGCTGTAAATCTAAAACAAATAAATTTTAAATGCAAATCAAAATTTAAAAACCGCAACACTCAGGTTAGAAAGCTCCTGCACACACTGATTACAAAGCAATTGCACATACTGATTACAAAGCAATTGCACCCACTGGTTACAAAGCTCCGGCTTTGTAATCAATCTCTTTATAAATGCAAATCAAAACCAAAAGAAGTTCTTACAAGATAAAATTTCTTTACATCATAATTTGCCATTTGGTTTGAAATGGAAAAGGATTGAATTTGCAGATTTGAAAACTTCATAAGATAATCTTGAAATGATTTCTTATTATAAACAAAAATGTTTTCATTAGAAACTTTCGATTTCAGAATAATTAATCCTCCTGTTGCTTCAATACTTCCCTTCCAAACATTTTCATCATCAAGCCCTAAAGCACAATCAGTTAGAAAGTCAGTGATTTTCTTCTGATAGAAAATCTCTTTAATACTTGAAGCAATATCAAGCGGATTTTTAGCAATCAATAAATTCAGAAGTTTTTCAATTTTATTTTCCTTGTTCGCCATACTGAGAAGCAAAAGCCAACTCAATATTTCAGGCATCTTACTATCAACCATTTGCAGATTACTACTAAACAAACTCTTCTCAGCTGAAACTACCTTCGCCTTTGAAACATCTTCACAATCAATCATAAAACTAAAGTCTGCCCTCTTATCAGCATTAAAAATCGTTTCACTGTTTGCGAGGGAATTATAAATTAAGTCAGTTTCTTGCTTATCAGATATACGCAGTTTCTCTATTATTAATTCTTTAGCCATAATATTCTATTTATCACTTTCTAAAAACCTTTGATAATGTTGTTCTAAAAAACTTTTTTCAGGAACAAATCTTTCAGGCAAATTTATTTTCATATTATCATATTTAATGAAAATATCTTGCATAACCTTTATTGATTTAGCCCCTTTAATTTGTTTCGAAATTAATAATCTATAATCCGGAGTAACTGTTATCAAATGCTTGTCAAAAGCTTTATCATGTAATGCATTAAGACATAATCCGTTATGCGGATTTAGCCTTAGTTTCTTATTTTCAGACCAAGGAATTATATGGCTCGCAATTAATAGGGATTGATTGTTAATTCCTGTTATACAACAAGTATTATTATAAGCAGATAAAACAGTTTGCCTGAAAAAACTTTGATTTATTCTTGTCTTTACAATAGATTCCTTTTCTTTTCCTTCGGAATATTTTTCAAAATCATACTCAGCAATATATTCCTCAATTTTTAGCTTTTTAAATTTTGCAATCAGAACTTCACTTTCATAAGCAAGTTTTTCCCAATCAGAATTAAATTCATCCCAAACCTCTTTGTCAAGTTTACTCGTATTTGCAAGCCCCACAATTCCTCTTTTCTTCAATTCGGGGTCAAAACTTCCGAAGTTCCCAATTTTCATTTTTACAGAATTTGGCGACCTCCCAATTGTCTTTGCAATATTAATAATATCAGGATGACTAGATGTAACCCTATTAAACGGTATCTTACAATACAGATTGAAGGCAACGATTGTTTGTTCTTTGGTCCAGTTTTTATTTACTGTTTTATTTTGCATTCAATTTCCAATAATTCTTTTTAACTAATTTAACTATACCATATCTCTTTAAATAATTCAATGACAATAAAAGTTTGTTATCAAAATCAATATCGCTTTTCATTTCTTTAAGTATTTCCTGATTAATAATTTTTAATTTAAAAATACTTTTTTTAATATCAGTTAACTGTAATTCAGAACCATCTTTTAACAATACTTTAATTACAGGTAAATTTAGTTCGTAATGCATAATAATTATTAGTTTATAATTTTGAAATTCACCACGCCACTCCCCCTTTTTTATAGATTGTTTCTTTTATATCACTGATACATTTATCAGTGTTCGTAATCTGTTCGTGAGTAAACCGCAAAATGCTCCAACCTTTTCGTGTAAGGTAATTATTTCTATTATTATCTTTGGCTGCTTTTTCTTTTCCGGTATGATATTTATCTCCGTCACATTCGATGTCGATGTTCCCATTTTTACAATTTGCAGCGAAATCGAGACGATATATATTTTTACCTGAGCCAACATAAAGCTGTCTTTCTGCCACAATACTATTTTCTTTCATAGCTTTCCAAAGTATATCTTCAAGTAAACTATCATTAAAGATGTCGTTAAACTCTTCGGCATTGAGAAGTTTTTCAAGAGTTGTGTTAATAAAATAATTTGCTCTTTTGCGTTTGCACTTCAAAGGATTCTTTAAAACATTAATTTCCTTTACGAATATTTTATAATAATCATTGTTTGCCTTTGGATGTTTCTTCTCACTTGGGAAAAGTTCTAACCTCTTTTTAATTTCAATGCTTTCAATTTTTGAATAGTGAGAAATTGTCCCGCCATATTTACCAAAGACAATCGGTTGATAAAAGCCAAGATATTCTACATTGAAAAGATTGTCCAACTTTGTTGAAACAGGAATCCTGTACCACCCTTCCAAAAGAAGCAATGATAAATCTTTCTTCTGCTTTAGCCAGCATATTATGGTGTCGGATGGAGAATAATTTATATACACTTCATTCATAATTCGTCTAATAATATTTCTTGAATTCCTACTTCTTTTAAAACTTCATATGTCCTATTATAATATTTAGGATTGCGTGTCGGGTCTTCTTCATCGCCAGCCGGAACAACGATAACCATACCTTGTCTTGCGCGTGTAAGTAAAACGCGATATGCATTTTTCAAATATTGTTGACGTTCTTCCTTCTTTATCTTTTGCCATTTAGAACCAACAAAGGAATTATAATCCCATCCGTTTTTTGTCATTCTTAAGTCACCATTCCATGTCACACAAGTCCAGTCAAGTTCTAATCCCTGAATATCAAATTCTGTTGCAACATCTTCAAGATAATAAGAAGAACGAACATCATCTTTATCGTTTAAAAACCAAAGTATCGGATTTATTTGAACTCTTAGATCGGAAGAGCACACGTCTGAACTCCAGTCACGAATCACCATCTC
>CALKAJ010000306.1 GCA_937983305.1 uncultured Ignavibacteriota bacterium
GAAACGGAAATAAAGTACTACGCACAAGAAACGGCGGCATAACATTCGATTCGGGTTATGTTATTTCAAATTGGTTGTATGATATGTATTTTAAGGATGCCAATACAGGGTTTGTGACAAGCGAAGGACGAATATTTAAAACAACAAATGGTGGAAGCACATGGTTTTATTCGCTAGAACTAACCGACACAAGAATTTTCTGGAAAATATCGTTTGTAGAAAATCAATATGGATGGGTTGCCGGATATAATGGAGCAGGCGTATATAAGACTAATAACTTAGGTGAAAACTGGTCGACGATTTATGACTCAGCAAAAATTTATGGAATGTTTGGTATTTGTTTTATAAATAAGGATACGGGCTTTATTGGCGGGGCAATAAATAAATTATTCAAAACAACAGACGGAGGATATAACTGGTCAAGAGAAAACACACAGACAGACAATCAAACTTTTGAATCAATAGAATTTGTGAATGATACTGTTGGGTGGGTTTGCAGTACATCCGGAATTATACTTCATACAACAACAGGGGGTCAGACACTAACCGGAATTGCAAGTCAAATTGAAAACATTGCAGATAAATATGAATTGTATCAAAATTATCCCAACCCGTTTAACAACCAAACAAAAATAAGATTTGAAATACCAAAATTTAGTGAGGTAAGGATTGTCATATATGATATACTCGGAAAACAAAGAGATATAATTTTGGACGGAATATATCAGGCAGGAAAGTATGAAGTAAATTATTCACCGAAGGATTTAGGTTCAGGAATTTATTTTTACAGGATGGAAGTGAATGGAGTTATAACAAAAACAAGAAAGTTAATATTAACCAAATAGAATTTTAAAGTCCTATGGATACACCACCAAAATAGATATTTTACTTTGAATTAAAGGGCGGAGCCTTTGAAATAATTAAGTCGCGGTCAACGACAATCAAAGTTATATCCATTAAGTTATATCCAAAATGGATATATCCGCCCATTTTTATAATTACTTTAACAAATTAAAATATGAAAAATTTAACAATAAAAATATTGCTAACGTTAGCAATAATGTTTACAGTTGCAAATGAGCTAAATGCTCAGTTTGTAAATGGTTTCTATAATGGAGAAATGACTTACCAACTACCTTTAGGTCCATTTCCAACACCTTTCAGAGGAAGTACAAAACCTAATACTACAGAATGGGATGGACCAAACCTATCTGACCCCTCTGCATATTATCCCGTATTAATTGTGTTTGTTCAGTTTGCAGATGATCCGGAATATGCACCTTTCGGAAGCTGGCCCAAAGGTCAAGCACCTATTTATCTTGATTCAATTATTGCAACAACAAAAAATATGAGCACAACTATTCCATGGTGGGAGAAATATAACCCTAACACTGAAATGATTAGTTCTCAATGGATGGAAATCAGCAGAGGAAGATTTCATGTTATAAGCCCCTCACCTACTGGTGTTGGTGCTTTTTCTGTAGTTCTCGGCAATGCCAGCGAATATACTTCCGAACAGCAAATGAATCAGGCAATATGGATGGACTTACATCGGCAGGGTTTAATAGATTGGACCCCGTACGATAAATGGACTCTCAAACAAAATGACGGATATTTTTACAATAGAGGAGACAGTATAGTTGATTGTATTTATAAAATACATCGCTCACGCAACAGAGGACCGATGCCTGATTACGACGGCTTTAGTACTTTATCTTATTATTCGGCGGGTGAATGGTTAGTAGATACGACAAACAATATAAAGGCACATTATGGTAATTCAGGTTTTACGGTTTCTTTTAGAGCTTTAAAATCACAATACATAGGTTCTTCAGGGCATGAACATGGTCATCATACTATATCGGGCGGTCACATTCAAAATGGTAAAGTCAGCTATGGAATTGGCTTTGACGGTTTTTTTAGTCCGTATGAAATGATATTAAGCGAATATATGACACCGAGAACTGCGACATTTGGAGTAAACAATACATTAGGTGATTTTTCTTCTAGAAATAATAATGCAGAAGGAGAAATATTGAAAGTAATTATTGACAATTCGAATGGCAAAGATGAATGTTTTCTTCTTGCAAACAGAAGGAAAGTATCAAGATGGGATAGAGTAATGATGGGTGATACTGCACAGATTGAACCTTATGATGATTATACAGAATACGGAAAAGGACTTTATATTTATCATATTAAGGACGGAGTTCACTTTCCTCAGACTGTGAACGATACAGTGCAGGATTTAGAGTGTGCTGACGGATATTGGGAATGGGAATTAAAAAGTACAACAGGTATTGCCAGAACTCCTTTTGAATGCTACATATCAAATCCGGATTGGCGTATATATCAGAAAAAAACTGTTTTATATACGAATGACTATTCAACTTTAGGTGATCTTGTTCCACCATATTATAGATCAAACTATGGCAATCCAAATCCTTTGGGTGATGGAGTAAGTTTCTTTTTTAGATATGATAATAAACCTCGGGTTTCGCAATGGTCATTAGGTAAAGAGTCAACATCTAATTGCTTATTAGGAACGGATAGAGTATTTACAAATAATGAGGATTATTATTTTAATTACGAGAGAGCCGGTGACCGTTATGATGCGTGGAATGTAGATTACAATGAAATATTTTCACCATACTCAAGCCCAAGCACTGTAAAATGGAATAATGAACCATCGGGAATCTTTATCTGGTACGATTCATTAATCGGAAATACTGCTAATATTAAAGTCTATAAAGCATCCGAATACGGCGGAAATCTTTCTTTAGACAGCATTTTGAAATTAACACCTCCTTCCAGACCAATGAATTTACAAGTAGAAATAACAGATTGCATTGATAACAGAAGATATCCAAAACTGACGTGGCATCATAATATGGAGCCGGATATGCTGCAAACAGGAATCAAACCTAAGAAAAGATATAAAATATACAGAGCGTGGTCAGAAATGGAAGATGTACCGGGAAACTATGTAGAAATTGATGATGTGCTAATTTCTGCGTCAACGGATTTTGCTGAATATTTGGATTATGAAACATTTGCACTTTGTGATTTTGGAACACCGGAACTAAACTACAGATTGAGATATATGGTAAAGGCAGTAGATATTTATGAAGATATTTCAGTATATTCGGATTTTGCCTCGACAAGTACATATTATTTAAACAGAGGCGGAGAAGGCGGAGATGCAATACATAACGGAGAAATAACTACCTATGAGTTAAAACAAAACTATCCGAATCCGTTTAACCCTGTTACGAACATTCAATATCAGATAGTGAATCAGGGAATGGTATCCTTGAAGGTATATGATATGCTTGGCAGAGAAGTTAAAACCCTTGTAAATGAAATCAAAAGCCCCGGGAAATATATTGTTTCGTTCGATGCATCTTCACTTTCGAGCGGAGTATATTTCTATAAAATAAGTGCCGGTGAGTTTTCTGATGTGAAGCGAATGGTTCTTATCAAGTGATGAGTTTGTCAAGTTTTTAAAGTTCATAAAGTTTAAAGTAAAAAGCCAAAAAAAAGAGACAGGTAAAACAAAAGAACAGCAATAGGAGGCACAAAGATTGGCTTATTGGTCATGAACGGGTGCCGAACGAAGGACGGGGCAGTTAATCTGCCCCGCTTTTTTTTAAATAAGCAGAATCAGACTATTAAATAAAATTACTTGAATGTGAAAAAGCTAATAATTAAGTTAAGAAAAAAAACAAAATGAATAAAACAAAATATTTCAAACTGGTTTTTGCAATTGCAGTCGCAGTAAGTTTTCTCTCGCTATGCTCCTGCACCCGGAAAACAGATGAAATTAACACCGCACACCACAACCTGCCGCCAAAAGAAGTCACAAAAAAATCTTTTCAAAAAATAATTGATTCCGCAAACGTAACCGGCTCGATATTAATTCTTGACCCCAAAGAAAATATATACTACTCAAATGATTTCGAATGGTCACGCAAAGGTTTCTTGCCCGCATCCACTTTTAAAATCCCGAATACAATTATAGCACTCGAAAGCGGTGCCGTTGAAAGCGATACATCACTCTTCGTTTGGAACGGCGAAAAGCGTTCACTGCCCGAATGGGAAAAAGACCTCACGCTCAAAGAAGCATTCCGTGTCTCCTGCGTTCCGTGCTATCAGGAAATTGCCCGCAAAATCGGAACCGAAAAAATGAAAGACTACATCGGCAAATTTAATTACGGCAAAATGGTAATAGACTCCGCAACCATTGATAAATTCTGGCTTGAAGGCGAATCGGCAATTTCACAAAAAGAGCAGATTGATTTCCTGAAAAAATTTTATAGCGGCGAACTTTCCATCAGCGAAAAAACTTTTTTGCTTATGAAAAAGATTTTGATAATCGAATCCAATGAAAAATATACATTCAGCGGAAAAACCGGCTGGTCAGTCAGAAACGGCAACAACAACGGCTGGTTCGTCGGCTCTCTTGAAACCGGCGGCAAAATTTTTTATGTAGCAACTAACATAATTCCCCGCGAAGATTTTAATATGCAGCTCTTCGCAAAAATCCGCACACAAATTTCTTTCGAAGCTTTCAAAAGTTTAAACTTGCTGTGACTTTTTCTTCGAACCTAAGCAATAATTTCGTTATTTAATACAAGAAAATTAATTTATATTTTCACTATTAATAAAAATTCTTTATGTTAAATAAAGTAATATTACTTTTACTTGTTTTCATATTCTCATTTAATAAAACCGACGCCGGATGGGAAAAGATATTTCTCGGAAGCGACAGAATAAGAGTATTACATTTTTTCAATTACAATTCGGGATATGCAGTATCTTATTCGGGAATAGTTTTTAAAACTACTAATGCAGGTATAAATTGGAGTTCAAATGCGCTGGGAAAAAATGTTTACGCAGGAGAGTTTTTCAATGACAGTAATTATATTTTAACAGGTAATAATGAATATAACAATGGTTGGATTGGTGTATTTAAAAATAATATAAGAACCGATTTTATTATTTATCCCGAGTTGTTGAGATCGGAAGAGCGTCGTGTAGGGAAAGAGTGTAGATCTCGGTGGTC
>CALKAJ010000307.1 GCA_937983305.1 uncultured Ignavibacteriota bacterium
AATGCAATCTGTAATAATATACTCCGCTGGAATATTTCGAGCCGTCAAATGTTACTTCGAATGTGCCTGGAGATTGATTTTCGTTTACAAGTGTTTCGAGAACCCGACCAAGAGCATCGAAGATAACAAGATTTACAAATCCGTTTTTCGGTAATTCATAACGAATCTTTGTTGCCGGATTAAACGGATTCGGGTAATTCAGGAATAATGAATACTCTTTTGGAATATTACCTGATATTTGATTGACATTTGTAAGAAGTGTTCTAAAATTCCAATATGTTGACCAATTTCCCGGACCTGCAGTATTTGTTCCGCTTACTCTCCAGTAATATATTGTTTTGAGGGAAAATGTTCCGCTCGGCACGGTATATTGAGATGAAGTCAATCCGCTTAAATTAATTACGGTTGTGGAAAACGAAGGGCTTAGTGATACCTGTAAATTATACGATATTGTTGTCGGCACATCACTCCAATCCAAAGTTGGTGTAAGCGATCCTCCGTTTGTTCCATTTGCCGGTGATAGTAAAGTTGGTGAAGGCGGTGGACCAAAATACTTCATAATTCCTCCTGTTGTTCCGCCGGCAAAAGAGCTACCTCCTAAGCCTGCAAACCCAAGATTTGGATAAAGAAATTGTATTGTTTGAATTACATTTGTTGATGCTTGTGATGGTAAAGTCTCCTGACTCCAATTAGTTCCTAAATTTGTAGTTTGGTAAATTGAAGTATGCGGTGTAGCGGTTTGATAAACCGAAACTCTGATATAATTTGAACCATCTTTTAGACTATTCATAGTTACGCATCTTTTACCGGGAAAGCCTGTTTTAACTGTCCATGAAAAACCTCCGTCTGAAGTTTTTCTAATATCTTCGGCATTTGTTCCTGCTAATCCATTTAAAGCATCTTGAAGAGCAATACTCTGAATATAGAATCCTTGTCCGGATGTTGCAGTTCCTGTAATAGTTTCAAAACTCCAATTACCATTAAATCCATTTGTTGTCCGGTATGATTTTGCTGTAGAAGAACCGGCAATATTATTTGCACTTCCAAATAAAAAAATATTTGTATCAATACAATCCCAGGAATTAATCAGAGCAAATTCATTTGTTGCAACGGGAGAATTTAGAGACAATAACCAGTTCACTCCTCCATTATATGTAACTCTTAGTTGGTATTGCTGACCTGTGGCAGTCGGGTCACCAATAAAAACACCGTAATTTGAATTGAACATCTTTATTCCATTAATAAAACTACCTGCAATTGAAATTTGTTGACTCCATGTTAATCCGCCATTTGTTGTTCTATAGATTTTTCCGTCTTGCGTGCCAATCCAGCAATTATTTTCATCCAGTCCGCATATACCATACATACTAACAATTGGAAGACCGCTATTTTTTAACTCCCAAGTTACTCCCCCATTAGTTGTTCGAAAACAATAAGGAACATTTGATACTGTTTCACAAGCTGCCCAAATTATATTTGCATTAACTACTGAAATAGTATTGACAGGCGGATTAGGGTTTGGTAAACTTCCGACCAATGTCCATGTTCCCTGAGAATAAATAAGACTTTGTAAACAAAGAATAAATAAAATAAATAATATTAACTGTTTCATTATATTATTAATAAAATTTAAAAAACTTACCTTCTACCTGCTCATCCCGCAATATAAAGCAAAAGCTACACAATATTGCACAAATAAACAATAATTAAATTATTGCTAATCAGATAAATCACATCGGCTTTAATTTCTTATTTAGTCTGTCAGTTAAAGTCAATATTTTATCCATAATCAATCTAAAATGTGTAAAGTGCAGTTAATCAAATGAAGGTTTAGTCAACGACCAATGGCTGTGGATGATTTTCCACTCGTTACTTTCTTCAAGCCGATACACTTCTGTGCAATTCTCTTTCCAGAGCATTTCACCTGAATATGAATGAAGATTATAGGTGAGAACTGCCATTTTATCGGATGATTGTACAACAGGATTTATCATTTCGAATTTATCCATTTTTACCTTTCCCCTCATGCTTTCATAGAACTCATTTATTTTATCCCAGCCGTCAAGCCGCCGCTCATGTGCAGGATCAAAATAAGTAAAGTCCTTTGAATAAAGTTCGAGATAAGGGGAAGGATTACCATCGTGCCATGCATCGAGAGCCATTGTCTCTAAAGCAATAATTTTTTCCGTAATAGTAAGTTTATCCATGATATTTTATTTTTGAGTTGATAATATTTTGTTTTAAAAATAATATTTTAAAATCGCTTATGTCTATAAATATTCTGTGATATAATTTAACCCGTTTTTTTTACTTTTCCTAAAAAAAAATTCAAACATTAAAAAGTGAGTATCTTTTCCCACCTTCAGCCCTTGTGTTATTTTAAATTTCCTCCCCTCCTCGCTTAAAAGCGGGAACGCTTTCAAACGGGAAGGGGAAGTTTTATAATCTTATTTTATCAATATCATTTTTTTTGTTTCAGAAAATCCTTCGGTCTCTAATCTGTAGAAATATATTCCGGAATTTAAATTACCTGCATCGAAAGTTGCTTCATACGTTCCCGGCTGAAGCTGTTCATTTACAAGGGTTTCGACTTCTTTACCGAGGATGTCGAAAACAACTAACTTTATAAACTTTTGACTTGGAACCTGAAACTTAATCTTCGTAACCGGATTAAACGGGTTCGGATAATTCTGATTAAGTGAAAAAGCCGATGGGATTTCGGTTGAGATGTTTTGAACACCAACATTTCCTGTTGGATTGCGTTTATAAAAAACAGAAGCATAGCCTACTATACTATAGTCATTCCAAACTACATGCACATTCGAGCCGAAAACTGCGACAGAAGGAGACCCTGAATAATAATAGTTGTCAGTCAGGCGTAAATCTGATTCCCAGTTTATTCCGTTGTCCGTTGAACGTTTATAATATATTTCCCGGTTACCGTCTCGCTCGTCATGCCATACAATATGTACATTCGAACCGGAGACTGATATGGAAGGAGACCCGGACCACCCGGTGTTATTTGTAAGCCGAATATCTTGTGACCAGGTGAGACCTCCGTCAGTTGAACGTTTATAATAAATTTCAACATTGCCGTCACGATAGTCTTCCCAAGCTACGTGTACGAGTGAATCGGAAACTGCTATGGATGGATTTTCAGAGATAGAGATATAATTAGTAAGTCGTGTTTCTGCTCCCCAGATTATTCCACTGTCAGTTGAACGCTTGTAGTAAATTTCCCAGATACTGTCGCGATAGTCTTCCCACACTGCAATCAAATTTGAGCCTGAGATAGAGATTGAAGGTGACCCGGAATAAGCATCATTGTCAGTCAGACGAATATCATTTCCCCAACTTACTCCGCCGTTCGATGAGCGTTTATAGTAGATTTCATAATTCCCGTCGCGGCTATCCCTCCACACTACATTGACAATAGAGCCGGAAACTGCTATTGAGTGATTTCTACTGAAAACAGTCTGGTTTGTCAGATATGTTTCTGTTCCCCAACTTATCCCTGCGTCAGTTGAGCGTTTATAGTAGATTTCAAAGTTGCCGTTGCGTTCCTCATCCCATATTATATGCACTAACAAGCCAGAGACTGCGATTGAAGGATATGAAGAAGGTTCAATGTTATTCGTAAGTCGTGAATTTGCTGACCAGGTGAGACCGCTGTTCGTTGAGCGTTTGTAATATATTTCATAATTGCCGTCACGAATGCTATACCATACTACATGCACAACATTTTCATTAGCCGCAATACACCACGCATTATTATATGATGAAATAGTACCTTCATTCGTCAGCACTAAATCGTGTTCCCATTCCGCTGAGGATTTTTCAACAAAAAACATAGATTGCCCCAGCAACACACAAATGAATATGGAGATAATAATTTTCATAGCTCTTCTCCTTATTTATATTTTTAAAATAGAGGTCTATAGATTTTCAAATAAAAATATCCATATCTTTTCTATAAATCACTCCAAAAATTTTAAGAGAGTTCCGAATTTTTCCTTTTCAAAATGTAAACAGTTCCTTTATTTTTACCAACAGATTCAATTACCTGCGCAGTTTTCATATATTGCAAATCTTTCTTAATGGTGTTAATTGAAACTTCCGGCATACTTTTCGATATATCAAAAAGTTTAATTGGTTGATTGTTTGAAATAAATTCTTTGATTTTCTTTTGTCTCTCATTCAGATAGCCGCCTTTGGATTTATAGACATCATATTTTTGTTCCAATCTGAGAATTAGAGATTCAATGGATTGCAAAAAAAAGAGCATCCATTTATCAACTCTCTCACTTTCCGAATACCTGTCCTTCTGCGCATCCATCAAAGCTTCATAGTACGACTTCTTTTTCTGCTCAATCAGATTTTCAAAAGAGACATATTGAATAAACAAATAATTGTTTTTAAGAAGCAGCAGATTCGTCAGCAATCTGGATAACCTTCCATTTCCGTCTTGAAAAGGATGTATTGATAAAAACTCATAAATAAATAACCCGGTAACAATCAAAGGGTGAAGTGTTTTCGAATTTAGATGTTCATTTGTCCATTCAATTAAATTCTCCATTTCAACTTCAACAAGGTGAGGCTCTGTTGTTTCAAAAATTACTCTTTGAGTACCATCAGGATAATTTGCAACAACTTTATTTGACATATTTTTGTAAATCCCCCTATGCCTCTCGTCTTTTTTGCTATACTTTAATAAAATCTGATGCAATTGCTGAATGTAATTCTTTGAAATATTAATGTTGCTATAATTCTCATAGATAATTTCCAGAGCATCAAAGTATCCTACAACTTCTTGCTCATCTCTCGTTTTTAACTCAGTTATCTTAAAATTCCCGATAAGCTTTTGAATCTCTTCATTAGAAAGTTTGGCACCTTCAATTCTTGTTGATGAACCAATGCTTTCTATAGTGGCAATCTTTCTTAATTCATTAAGAAAAACATTCTCTTTGCTTTCAACAATGTTCCACTTTCCTTTAAAGGAATCAATGAAACTTATCAATTTCAGAATCAATTGATTAGTATGAAAGTCGAAGTTTATTTTATTTATGAAACTATCCATATTGTATCCATATTTTATCTATACAAAAATAGCAAATTTTTATAAATATATCCATATCTTATCCATATCTTATCTATAAACAACTCAAAATCAAACAATGCTCTCTTACTGTTTTCATCATAATAATCTCTATATTTATAGAATATTTTCTGCATTTCTTTTATTAGCTTAAGATTTTACTAATTATATGTCATAATATTAAATATTGGTAATAATTGTGAATCATCTGAATCAAGTCCTTCAGTACACCAATAATCTATTTAGAACAGAAGAATCAAAATATACTGCCGGAGTAAATTCCTTCTTAAGTTTTCCGGCTTTTGTTAAAATGTTTTCGAATCTACGTTTCATAATTTAAACTGCCCCTCCTGTTTTACTTAAATTGTTTTTAGAGTTTTTTAAATTTCCTCCCCCTCCACGCTTAAAAGCGGGAACGTTTTCAAACGGGAAGGAGAAGTTTTAATCTTATTTTATCAATATCATTTTTTTTGTTTCAGAAAATCCTTCGGCTTGTAATCTGTAGAAATATATTCCGGAATTTAAATTACCTGCGTCGAAAGTTGCTTCATACGTTCCGGGTTGTAGCGATTCATTCAGGAGTGTTTGTAATTCGCGACCAATTTTGTCATACACTTTAAGTACAACTGGATTCCGGCCTACGCCGGAATGACTGAGCGCAACCTGAAACTTAATCTTTGTTGTTTGGTTGAATGGGTTCGGATAGTTTTGGCTCAATGAATATGAAGAAGGAGTTTCGGTGCTGATGTTTTGTATGCCTATTACATCGGAATACAAGCGACGCCATACAGCTTGATTGATAGTTCCCGCAAAGATGTAGTTATTCGCTACTAATAATGCAGAAACTTTCGGTAGAACATTAAAACCCTGATTTTTATTTATCCAAGTACTTCCGTTATTTTTGGATAAAAATACGCCGCCATCAGTACCTGCGAATATATTTGTTCCCGATACGGCAAGAGACCTAATAGATAAATTCGTTAATCCGTTATTAACTGCAGTCCAGTTTGTTCCGTTATTTGTGGATAAAAATACGCCGCCACCTCGAGTTCCTGCGAATATTTTTGTTCCCGACACAGCTAAAGAATAAACAAGTAAACCCGTTAATCCATTACTAACTACAGTCCAACTGCTTCCGTTATTTGTGGTTAATAATACCCTTCCGCCTTCAGTTACTGCGAAAATATTTTCTCCCGATACGGCTAAAGACATAACATATAAACTCGTTAA
>CALKAJ010000308.1 GCA_937983305.1 uncultured Ignavibacteriota bacterium
CGAGATGGTGATTCGTGACTGGAGTTCAGACGTGTGCTCTTCCGATCTTTAAATTGCTCCCGCATTTTCGGGCTGTATTCATATACTGTTTTTCCTTCCTGAAGCGAGCGTATAAAATCCTGCTCATAAGGTACCATTCCAAGTATTGATATTGAATTCTCTTCCGCAAGTTTTTTTATTGATTCCGTTACTTCCTCATTCAAATCGCATTTGTTAATTATAATCCCATAAGGGAATTCAAATATTTTTATTAGATTTATTAATCTCTTTAGGTCGTGCAATCCCGATGATGTTGCTTCGGTTACCATCACTATAAAATCGCTTCCCGCTAAACTCGCATTTACCGGACACCCTATTCCCGGAGGTCCGTCTATTATCACCCATTCTGTATTCTCATCAACTTTTTTTAATGCTTCGCTCTTTAATACGCTTACAAGTTTTCCGGAATTTCCTTCTCCCGGTTTCAAATTTGAATAGAAAAACGGTGTTCCGTCTTCAAGATTTCCTTCGTAATAATATCCCGATGCGTTCAGGCTATAATCTATTGCCTGCTGCGGACAAGCTCTTACACAAAATCCGCATCCTTCACAGCTAATCTTGTCAACCGTGTAATCTTTGATTGCGTCAAATCTGCAAAGCTCCTCGCATAATCCGCATTGATTGCATTTTGACGCATCTATTTCCGCCTTTATTCCGCTAAAGTATTTTGTTCCGCTTCTTATATACGGATTAAGTACTAAATAAAGATTTGCCGCATCTACATCGCAATCTACAATAATTTTGTTCTCGAGTAAATTGGAGAAAGATGCGGCAAATGATGTCTTTCCTGTTCCGCCTTTTCCGCTAAGGAAAACTACCTGACGATATTTTTTTATAGTCATCAAACTTTTTGTTTACTGTTAATCAACGAATTAATTTTTTCAACTATCTCTATCATATCTTTTCTGATTTTCTCTGACTTTAATACCGGAATAATGCCGCGTGAATAATCTTCTGCAATTTTTTTGTCTATTCCTATTTTACTTAATAAAAGTATATCGTTTTCTTTTAAATATTCTTCAGTTGCTTTGTATCTTTCATCATATTTATTTATAACTACTCCAAATGGAATGTTAATTATTTTCAACACGTCTATCGCAAGTTTTAAATCGCTTAATCCAAAAGGACTTGACTCGGTTACAAGAATGCAAAAATCGCTTTCTCTTACGGTTTCAACCATTGAACACGCCGTTCCCGGAGGAGAATCAACTATATTTATTTTTCCCGGTATTGTTTGCTTCTTTACCTCTTTTATCAAAGGCGTTGCAGTCTCTTCGCCAATATTTAATATTCCGTCAATAAATTCTACATCGCCTGTTGTTGATTTTCCTTTTCTGACGTAACCCATCACCTTCCCAACTTCCGTTATACATTTTTCCGGACAAAAATATGCACACGCTCCGCAGCTGTGACACAATTCATCAAATAATATTATCTCTTCACCGGCATTCATCAATGCATTAAATTCACATACATCAACACATTTATTGCATAGCGTACATTTTTCCGTATCAATTTCAGGTAATAATTTATGGTGCGGAGTTACAGATGTATATTCCGGCTTTAAAAGTATATGTCCGTTTGGCTCTTCAACATCACAATCAATATATACAGAATTAGCAATTGAAACAGCTATTGAAGTCGCTACGGTAGTTTTTCCGGTTCCGCCTTTCCCTGAGGAAACTGAAATTATCATTTATAAATCTTTTATTTATGTTTATTAGTGTTTATGATGATGATGTCCGTGCTCGTGGTCATGGTCGTGTTTACACGATTCATAACCGGATAATTTTCCTTCGAGATATAGGTCTAAAGCGTTTTCATACAACAGCCCGGGAGCCGTTATTACATCAATTCCAAAATCAAGAAATTTTGTAATTGCTTTTTGTCCCATTCCGCCTGCAATTACTGCATTCACTTTAAATTGATTTATGTATCCGGGTAATTGGCACGTTCCGCTTTGCTCTCCTGCGAGGGGATTTATAAATGATTCTTTATTTAAAAGATTATTTTTCTCGTCTAATTCGTAAAGATAAAATTTGGAACATCTTCCAAAATGCTCTGCTACGGTTTCTTTTAATCCGTTTTCTTCAATTGCTATTGCTATTCTGTTATTCATTTAGTTGTTTATATTTTTATTATTTATTTTCTTTTAATGCTATGTTCATCCGTTTCTTCCTCTGCCTCTGCCCATGCCTTTTCCTCTATTCCCTCTAAATCCCATTCCGTTTCTGTTACGGTTTCTGTTGCCGAATCCCATTCCGCCGCCGCCGAAAGGTTTTCCGCCTCTGCCTAATCCGTAAATAACTTCGCCGTCATTGGTTTGTTTGTTTTCGGCTTCGGATGTTTCTACTGTGTCATTTTCTGATGTCGTTTTTTTGCAGTTTCCCATTTTCCAACCTGTCTTCGGACCTTCTCCAAGCGGTCCTGTTCCGTTAAAGTTTGGCACTTTATTTCTCCTTATTTATTTAATTTGTTTTTACAAAGTAAGAACTGTTATTGTAATTTATTTTTTTTATTAAATTGTTTGATATCATTTCATCAATTATCTTTTCATCGTTATTAGATTTATTCAAAAATTCTTTCACCGCATCATCACGCATCGGATGAACCGACATAATACTTAAAAGCTCTTTCCTGACATCTGATGAAAAACTAAAATCTGTTCCTTCAAATTCATTCACTGTCTTAACGTTTTCCGTGATTTCCTTAAATATCTGCTGTGCAAGCATTAACTTTTCTTCTGCCGGCGGTTTAACAAAACTCTCTGCAGGTGGTCTCGTCGGCGTTAATATATATGCTTTATATGGATTTAATTCTTTTATGAATTCGGCTGTTTCAATTACTGAACTGATATTATCATTATAATTTTCAACAAGCATAGTTTCCGTTATCAATCTTCCACCGTAAGTACCCGCAAAGATTTCTATTCCTGTTAATATTTTCCTCAAATTCAAATGTCCTGAAGGTCGGTTTACTTTTTTCCATAATTCCGGTATTACCGAGTCAATTTTTACCGACACTAAATCCAGGTCAATCAAATCTTCTCTAACCTTACTTTCCCACATCAGAGATGAATTTGTTACTATCGCAAGTTTTATTCCTATCGGTTTCAGTAGTTTTATTGTTTTTGAAATATTTATATCCAGTGTCGGCTCGCCGTCTGATATGAAAGTCAGGTAATCTATATTAGTATCTTTTTTTAGCTTCTTTAATTTCTTATTTATTTCGGATACTATCTTCTCCGGCTTGTAAAACTCTTCCCGGGTTATTAACATATGATTTGTTCTGCCAACCTGACAGTATATACACGAGTAACTGCAATATTTTGTGGGTATGTTGTTTATTCCAATACTTCTTCCTAATCTTCGCGATGGCACAGGTCCAAATATTATCGGTGTTTTATCTTCTTTTTTCTGCATTTTTAAATATTTTTATGATGCCGCATTTTCTGCGTAATATCTTTTTCCCTGAAATTCAACTTCTTTTATCACGTGCTTTTCTATCATCTCTTTCAGGATTAAATTATCTTTTTCGTTTTTTATGTATTGCAATACTGCCTCGGTTCTGACGGGATGTATTGAAACCAAACCTAATAATTCATTTTCAAAATCATCTGTTGCCACAAACTCTTCTTTCTCCGGACAGCATAATAAAATCGGATATTTTACTAATTTTTTAATTAATACTTTAATTTTATCGGTTTTTTCTGTATTTGGACATACTGCATATTCGGTTCCGGGAGGAAATATCGGATACATAAAATATGAAATCTCTCTCTTTAATGTATTTAAATACTTTGCAAGTCCCTCAATTTCCTCTTCGCTGTCATTAATATTATTTACAAACATTGTTTCGGTTATCAAATGACCTTTATAGTATTTTGAAAACCTCTTTATTCCTTCAAGTATTGTGTCGTATTTTAATCTTCTGTGAGGACGATTCAGCTTTATCCAGGTATCCTGATTTACAGTATCAATTTTTACCGAGACTATATCGGCAAATCTCAAATTTTCCTGAACATTTTCATTCCATATAAGTGATGAATTTGTAAATACCGCAATTTTATATCCAAATTCCCTCAGTATCATAATTTCATTTGGTAAATCGGAGTCAATTGCCGGCTCTCCACTTCCCATAAATGCAATGTAATCTATATCTTTTCCTGATTTTTTAATCTCTGCTATTTTATGCTTTACCGCTACATATAATTCGTATGGAGAAAGACATTTTGTCCTGCAAATAGTACATATAGATTTACTGCCCGACGGGCAATATACACAGTCATACGAACATATACCCGGCTTTATATTGTTAATTCCCAATATATATCCGAGCCTTCTCGAACGAATAGGTCCAAATACTACCTTGCATTTCAGCGACTTATTTTTCATCAAAGACTTTTCTAAATGTCCGCTTAGAATTGTTGCCTTTGTCTGTAACCAGTTTTTTAAAGTATTCATTTTTTTTACTTTATTAGTTACTAATTATTTATATACCTCAATTTCCGTGCCAAATTAATGATTACTTTAATCAGATATAAACAGTCTTTTAATATCGTTGCTTGCATAAATGCAATCGCAAATGCAATTATATTGCATATCTGCACTATTCTATTTAACTTGCAACTAAAAGGACTCTATATGTCTTCAGTTGACACCCAAAAAATGGACATTTCCGGACATTTAATTCTCCCCGATGGAATTTCCGTCATCGGAAAAGATTTGAATGTAATAATTTTCAACGAAGCCGCTTCCAGAATTACAGAATATTCCGAAGATGAAATTGTCGGCTCTCAAGTTGAAATTTTATTTAAAAACAGAGATGAGGAAATGAATTTTATAAAAAAATCTCTTTCCAATAATATTACTTATACAAATCTTCCCTTAAAAATTACAGATAGATGCGGCAATTTTAAAAGCGTTCTCGCTTCAATAACTCCGATTCAAAAAGAAGGCACTGTGCTTAGCGTCTTATTTGTTTTCAGAGACACTAATGAAATGTCTAATCTGTCATTAGAGATTCAGAAAAAAAACCTTGAGTTGATTGACCAAAACAACAGGCTTGATGCAATTTTCAACAGCAATATTGAGGGAACATTTACAATAGACTTAGAATGGAATGTTACTTCTTTTAACTCCTCTGCCGAAAAAATTACAGGTTTCACAAGAGAAGAAGCCCTGCAAAAAAAATGCTGGGAAATATTTAATTCCCCCCTTTGCAGAAACGGCTGTCATATGGAACAAACGATTCTCAAGGGTAAAAAAATGATTGGCAACGAGCTTGAGATTGTTAATAAAGGAGGTAATATAATTCCGATAAGAGTAAACTCGGGGATTTTATTAAACAACAGAAGCGAAAAAATCGGAGCCGTTGAGACATTTATTGATGTTTCCGAAATTAAAAATCTTTCTGCACATCTTTTTGATATTTATAAATACGAAAATATCATTGGAAGAAATAATGAAATCCGGGAAATTATTTCAGTTCTGGAAAATGTATCCCAGACCGAGAGTTCGGTTTTAATTACAGGTGAAAGCGGAACAGGTAAAGAGCTGGTTGCAAGAGCAATACATCTTCGGGGCAGAAGAAGTGCGGGACCCTTTATCGCAGTAAATTGCAATGCTTATGTAGAAAATTTAATCGAAAGTGAATTATTCGGTCACGAAAAGGGTTCTTTCACGGGAGCAACCGAGAAACGAATCGGTAAATTTGAGCTGGCTCAGGGGGGAACACTTTTTCTTGATGAGATAGGAGATTTATCCAAAACAGTACAGACGAAATTATTAAGGGTGCTTGAAAACAGGGAGTTCGAAAGAGTCGGCGGAAATAAAACAATTAAGCTTGACGCAAGAATTATTGCGGCAACTAATAAAAATATAGCCGAAGAAATAAGTACGGGAAGATTCCGCGAAGATTTATTTTACAGAATTAATGTGATAAATATACATCTCCCGCCTTTAAATGAAAGATTAGATGATTTACCGCTTCTGATTAATCACTTTATCATAAAATTTAATAAGAAATTCAATAAAAGCATTAAGCGGTTTTCCATTCAATCATATAATTTACTGCTTGAATATAACTGGCCCGGAAATATCCGCGAGCTTGAAAACGCAATAGAGCATTGCTTTATACTTTGTCCGGAAGAAACAATTGAGAAAGAGCATTTACCTAAAAAGATAAAAGAGTTTGCCCTTAGT
>CALKAJ010000309.1 GCA_937983305.1 uncultured Ignavibacteriota bacterium
TTTCCCTACACGACGCTCTTCCGATCTATTCCGCAATAACTTCCTGTTCTTTTTCTTTTAAAAGCCTTTTGCTAAAAACATTTTTCCCGGGCAATCGCATTAGTAAATTCTCTCCAATGGAAAACTCTTTTATCATTCCTTTTTTCAGTCTGTCATCAGGTACAAGCGAAATCTTACTGACATTTTTTGTATAAAGCCCGGAATAATTTTTATTCAACCCGGAAATGAGTTCAATTAATTCCGATTGTCCGTTTCCTTCTACTGCGCAAACTCCAAGAATTTCACCCTTGTGCAAATCGAGATTGATGTTGAAGAGTTTTGTCAAACCGCTCTCTGTCACAGTAATGTTTTGAAGTCTGAGCAGTACTTCTTTTTCTTCGTTCTCTAACTTAGCTTCAGGAACTTGTAAGTTATCGTCACTGATTACGATAGATAACTCGAGGTCGCCAATAATTTGCTTTCCAAGTTCTTTAATATCAAGTTTTTCTCTTTTCACGGTATAAACAAGTTTGCCTTTTCTCAAAACAGAAACTTCATCTGCAATTTCTTTTACCTCATTAAGTTTGTGGGTTATAAGAATTATAGTTTTTCCGTCTTCCTTAAAGTTTCTTATTATTTTGAAAAAGTTTTCCACTTCAATTGGCGAAAGTACAGCAGTGGGTTCATCAAAAATTAATATTTCAGAATCCCTGTAAAGCAGTTTAAGCAATTCTGTTTTCTGAGCCGCACCAATACTGATATCAGAGACTTTATCGTCAAGTTGTAAATCGAGTTTATATTTATCAATCAGTAAATTTAATCTCCGTTTTGATTCCGTATAATTAATTCCGGTCTTAGCGGTAATTTCACTTCCAAGTATAACATTCTCAAGAATCGTAAAATCTTCTATCAGCATAAAATGCTGGTACAACATGCCAATTCCCGATTTAATGGAATCAAGAGGAGATTTAAAATTAACCGGAATTTCGTTGACATAAATTTCGCCCGAATCTTTTTTATAAGAGCCAAACAGAACTTTCATAAGAGTTGACTTCCCGGCTACATTTTCCCCAAGTATGCAATGAATGCTGTTTTTCTCAATGGAAAAAGAAATTTCATCGTTGGCACAAAAATTCCCGAAGGTCTTAGTAATATTTTTAAATTCTACTGCTTTCAATATAAAAGTTTCGCTAAAAATAGTTTTTTATTTTATTTCTTTAAAGATAAATCTAAGCACGCGGATGGAATAATTTATGCACTTCCATTAAATATTCTTTTTCTATATGAGTATAAATCTGAGTTGTAGAAATATCAGTGTGCCCGAGCATTTCCTGAATAATCCTTATATCAGCACCGCCTTTGAGTAAATGGGTTGCAAACGTATGCCTGAAAGTATGGGGATGTATTTTTTTTTTTATCTTTGAAAGTTTGGAATATTTACTTATAATATTCCATATAGCCATCCGGGACAGCTTTCCTCCCCTTGCATTCAGGAAAAGTGTACTGCCGGACTTAACATTAAATAATTTATTACGAACTTCATTCAGATATTTTTCAATACATTTCAATGCAGAATTACCAATCGGGACAAGTCTTTCTTTTGAACCTTTTCCTGTAACCCTTAAAAACCCTTCCTTGAAGTATATATTCTCAATCATCAATGTAATAACTTCACTCACACGTAAGCCGGAAGCATACATTGTTTCAAGGATTGCTTTATCTCTGATTTCTAGTTTTTTTGTTTCATTTGGTTGGCTTAATATTTTCTCAATTTCTTTTATAGTAAGAACTGTCGGAAGTTTTTTGGAAACCTTTGGTGAGGGAATTAAATCAACAGGGTTGGATTCTATTAAATCCTCGGATTCAAGATACTTAAAAAACGATTTCAGCGAAGAAATATATCTGCTTATTGATTTATCGGAATAGTAAAATCCTGCTTTACTCTCGCTTTTTCTTACAACTTTGATAAAGCGATTAATTATTTTCTGGTTTACAGAGTTTAATTTCTTTGTTTCGGTTGTATTTTCTAAAAATGCGAAAAATTTATTCAGGTCGAAATTATAAGCAGAAATTGTATTTTCTGAAAGAGATTTTTCTGTTCGTAGAAATATATTGAAATTTTTTAAAGATTTTTGAAAATCATTATTTTCAATCTTCTTCACTGCTCGAAAAGAGTTTTATTTGTGTTTTGTTTGGTTTCTTCGGGATATTTTATTCTCTGATGGTGTATCCCTATAAGAATCTTAAGAAATGCTTTTTTAATGTTTGTTAAATCTTTAAGAGTAAGTTCACATTCGTCAAGCTCACCTTCGATAAACCGTTTTTTAATAACTTCGTCAATTTTATCTTCAAGCTTTTTGGGAGTAGGCTCTTCAATTGTACGTGTTGAAGCTTCTATTGTATCTGCAAGCATAACGATTCCTGTTTCCTTAGTTTGCGGCTTTGGTCCGGGATACCTGTAGATATAATCTATGATGTCTTCTTTATCTTCATCAACAAGATTTTTTGCTTTGTTATAAAAATAACTTACCAATGTTGTTCCGTGATGCATTGGGATAAAATCAATTACTTCAGGAGGAATTTTATATTTCTTTGCGAGCTCCATACCTTCTTTGACGTGTGCAATAATTACTTTTACACTCATATTTGGATTTAATCCCTCGTGAATATTTTTTCTTTCAACCTGATTCTCAACAAAATAGCCCGGTTTTGCGATTTTACCGACATCGTGATAGTAGCATCCGACTCTTGCAAGAACTCTGTTAGCTCCGATTGCCTCGGCGGCTGCTTCCGACATATTACCCATCACCACACTGTGATGGAAAGTTCCGGGTGCCTTTGTAGAGAGCTGTTTTAAGAGCGGATGATTAAAATCTGCAAGCTCAACGAGAGTTAAATCAGTAGTAATTTTAAAAGTTTTTTCATAGAATATTAAAAGACCGTATGCAATAATAGGCGACATAAAAGCATTAACGCCGCTCAGCGCAAGATTACCGAGTATTTTCTGTATTGATTCGTTTTTATCAAACCCCATTGCAAAGACCGCAATGACATAGCCTGCTAAAATAAAAAATGCAGACCTGAAAATCTGAGACCTGTTTTTTACATCTCGCACACTGAAAATCGCAAGCACGGAGCCTGCAAGTGAAATAAATGCAATTGAATAATCTCCGCCTCTTATTGATGCGGTAAGGAAACAAATTATTACTGTTACAAAGAAAGCAAGCCTTGAATCAAAAAGTATTGTAAGCAGAATTGCGGCAACAGGAACGAAAATTAAAAACTCAACATTAAATCCTACAGCCAGATGCAAACTCAGATATGCAAAAACGGATTCAAGCTGAAGCAAAGTGGAAATTAAAGCAATTTTCAGATTACTGTCAAAAATATCTCTGCGAATATGATATAAAAACATTCCGAGAAGATAAATTAAAACAATCACAGTTAATAATTTCCCGACATATTGAAGCAGAAAATCCTGCACACCCATTCTCTCAAGTTTAATTTTCTTGAAAGAATCAAGTTTTAGTTTTGTTATTCTTGTAACGGGGTCATGTTTACTAACAATCCTTTCGTTTTCTCTTACGATACCTATAGTTCGTGAAATTTGCTCAACTCTGTTTTGAATTTCGAGGTCGGTGAGCTCTTTACTGAATATAAGGTTATCAAGAATAAATTTGTTTGCAAATAACTTTGATATTGTTCTTAAAGTTGTATCGGAAAGTTTCCCGTCAACTTTTTTGTTAAATTCTTCGAGTATTGCTTTTCTGTCGTAGATTTTAGAAGTCTCTTCAAGAGTTTGAGTTTTAGAACTTTCCTTTTTTATTGAAATTGTTTGCGAAGAAACAGTAGATTTTTCGATATTGATAATCTTCTTTTTTTGCAATTCGAGAATATTTTTATGCAAAAGCGAAATAAATTCATTATAATCAATTCCGAATTTTTCTTTGTCGTTTTCTCTGTATAGTGTGAAAAGCACTTCCCATTGCGGCTGTTCAAAACCGGGTGAAAGAGTTGATTTCATTTCATTCAAAGCAGGCGAATTAATACCGCTGTTTTCGGTTTTGCTGAGTTGATTTGCTTTTAAAAGAATTGCCTCAAGTGACTTTGCGTGAGATTTCAGATAATCGCCTACTTCAACTGTTAAATCACCTGATTCCATAAAAACAGGAGCAACGCTTTTAATAGCTTCGGCTTTTTCTTTTTCATATTCCCTGTCGTCTTTATAAATAGGAAATGAGAAAGGGGCAATCAGGTCTTCGCTTGTCCAGATTGTTCCGATTTCATAGTCGGTATCAATATTTTTATAACTGGGAAGAAGAAAACTTATTACCAAAACGGTAACTAAAGCAATAGAAAACTTAACAACATAATTATTATCAAGATTTGAGTCCTTTTGCTTAAAGTTGAATAACTCCGATATTTTAGATGGGTTTCCCGTAAAAAGTAAAAATTTCTATAAATGGTAAATTTAAATTTCTATTTTTGTGCTGTAAGTTGCTTTGCCGTCAACGATAAAGTTTTCCATAATGCTGTTTACTTTTTCGTTGATATTTTCATCCTCTTCGATTTCACCAAGCTGCTCTTCATCTTCACATATAAAAATCTCAGTAAAATTATTCGCCTGATTTCTGTTTTTTGTTTCAAGAACAAGATAATCATCAATTGATTTTTCTTTAATCAGTTCTTTTAATTCCTGAATTGCCTCAATGTAGTCATCTCGCTTCTCAGGAAGAACATTGTAATTAACTTCAAAAATTATTTTTGCCATATTCGTTTTAAATTTGCATAAATATATAAAAGGTCAATCTGAAATGAAAGTTAATA
>CALKAJ010000310.1 GCA_937983305.1 uncultured Ignavibacteriota bacterium
CGACCACCGAGATCTACACTCTTTCCCTACACGACGCTCTTCCGATCTTCCCAGGTAATAAGGGCTCCAAAGTTTCCATCTGAAATAATTGCAGGATAAACCTGAGAATATTGCGCATTAGAAATATTATTTCCGTTGGATGACCATTTTCGGTTGCCTGTGGAATCAACTCTTTGAGCATAAACGTCAATATTAAAAGGAAATTCCGGTCCGTTGCGGAAGTCATACCAGGTAACGATAATTCCGCCTTTCATATCCTGAGCTAACTGGGGTTGATATTGTTCAAAGTTATCGAATGTAATTGGTAAGGCAGTATCTGCAAAGACAATAGAGCCGTTAGAACGGATTCTCTGTAGGTAAATATCATTAGAGATAGAATCCCGTCTGTCGCACCATGTAATATAGGCACCTCCCGAATTATCGGGGAAAACTTTTTGATATTGCTGTGAAAATTTTTTAATAATAAGAGCGATACCGTTAGGAGTCCATTGAGGAACACCTGAGGAATTTAATTTCTGGATATACAAATCGCTTTCTGTGAGAATGGAATTTCTCCAGTCTCCCCAGCAGGCAATGAATTCATTATTAGAAGTAGTGCAAACGCTCATTTCGGACGGGTTACCATCGGATTGGCAAACGAAAACACCGTTGCCCCAAAGTTTATTGCCGAGGCTGTCAAATTTGTTAGCCTTGATTTCGTAATCTGTAGATGATATTTCACTTGTGTAATAAGCCATAAAGAAACCACCGGAATTATCGGGAGAAATTTTTGCCTGACTTTGCCTGTTTCCGTTGAATGCGGCAACATAGCCTGTATCAGTGAAAAGTTTAGAGCCGAATTTAGTTATTCTCTGAACTTTCAGGTAAGTAACTGCCGGGGTAAGGCTGAAATCCCATACAAAAAAGGCACCTCCTTTTCCATCAGAGCACAAGTCAAAATATCTTTCGTCGTCTGGTTTGTTTGCGATAAAAATTCCATTTGAGTCGCCCCATTGTTTAAAGCCAAATTTATCAAATCTTTGAGCGTAAATATCTCTGTTACTTGTAGAAAATCTTCTATCTTCCCAAACCATAATAATGCCGCCATCACCATCTGAAACAGTTTTAACGCTAAGCTGATTGTTAGGAGCTGTGCAGACGGAGTTATTAATCAAATTATTTGATGACCATTGCGATAATAAAACCCCGTTAAGGAAAAAAATGAAAAAGATAAAGGGTACTAATTTTTTCATATTAATAGTTTAATAAAAGAGTAAAATTACAACAGAAAAAACGGCATAACAAGTCAATATTATGGTGAACAAATTTAAAGAAGAAAATGTTATTGATATAGAATGATATAAAAACTTAATTATAAATTATATGAAAAAATTTAAATATTTAATATTAATCATTATGTTAACAACATCAGTAAGTTTAAACGCACAAAGCACAGGAAGTCAATTATTTACGGAGTCTTTAAGTAAATACAATTTTGATGAGACTGTAAATAAATTAAATGAGACTATTACCGGTGACGGATGGAAAGTGATGATAGCTCACGATTTAAAAGCAACATTGCAAAAACACAATTTCGACGTTTTACCCGTGCAGGTTTTCGAGATATGCAATCCAAAGTATTCAAGTAAGATGCTTGAAAAAGATGAGTTGAGAATATATTCATCGCTTATGCCTTGCAGATTTTCTGTGTATGAAAAGTCAGACGGTAAGACGTATATATCAAGGATGAATTCGACTATGATAGCCGAAAGTATAGGCGGAGTGGTAGAAGAAGTGATGGCAAAGGTGATGTATGATACAGAGAAATTTTTAGAGCAGGTAATCGTTAAATAAATTTCATTAAATAATGGCAAAAATTAAGGTTGAAGGAGTTGTAAAGCAGCTTGATTATGAATTCAAGAAGGCATTTACAAAGACAATTAAAACACAATTTCCCGAATCTGAGTTTGATGAGAGGGAATTGTATAAGTCATTTTTTGAGAATCTTGTGAACGAATGTAAGCGATGGGAAACAATGCCGGATGATGTTATAGAAAAAGGAGATTATTAGAAAAAGTATCTTGTTTTGGCTCATTTTCTCATTTTGAGAAAGTGAGTTTCAAAATGAGACAAGCGGAAAAGGGGAAATTTAAAATACGCGGATTAAACGGCAATAAAACTTTGGCACGGAAGTTGCAAGTAGTATTGTAGTTAAAGAGAACAATAAAGAACAATAGTTCTTAAAAAAATTCAAATCTTACAATCCCTCCTATCCCCTTACAAACCGCCGGAGAATTACCCACTCCGGCTTCTTTTTTTTATGAAAATTATTTTAAAATACTTTCAATTAAAGATTGCAGTTGTTTTTTAGAAAATGGCTTGCTAATATAGTGGGTGCAGCCTCTGCTGAGGAATTCTTCTTTATCTCCAACGAGAGCAAAGGCAGTGATGGCTACGATAGGTATATTTTCGTAAGAAGGAATTTCCTGTATTTTATCGAGAGCATCCAAGCCTGATTCACCGATTCCGAGATTTATATCAAGTAAAATTAAGTCATATAAGTTATTATTTGCTAATTCTACTCCATCTTTGGATGAGAAAGCATCATCTACCTGATAGTTTTTCAGGATAAGTTTGACTAAATTTATACTGTCAATTTCATCTTCAATATATAGAATTTTCCTTTTGCCATCCGGTTTAACTGAAACTTTTTCAGGAATTTGAGAAATAGCAGCATTTTCAGGAGAGTTAACATTGCCGGAATTACTTTTCACTTTAGGTATTATTAAATAAAATTCAGAGCCTTTTCCATATATGCTTTTAACTCCGATTTTACCGGAAAGTAGATTCATATATTTTTTGCATAATGAGAGCCCTAATCCTGTGCCTTCGTAACTTCTCCCCCAGCCTTCGCTAACCTGTCTGAATTCTTCGAAAATAATTTCGAGGTTTTTCTTTTCAATGCCAATTCCTGTATCAATCACACCGATTATAATAGAATCATTATTATCGCTTTGTTCTTCATTGATGACTATTTCGATACTGCCTTTATTGGTATAAGTGATGGCATTATGGATTAAAATATTAAGGGAATCAGAAACTATTTTTGAGTCAGAATGCATTATCAGCGAATCGGTATTTTGATTAAATATCAGTTTTAAATTCTTTTTTTGTGCTTCCGGCATGAAAAAACTTACTGAATCTTTGATTATTTTTATTAAATCGAAAGATTCAAAAGTAATATTAGTGGTATTTGCATCTAAAGAAGCTAAGTTGAGGATTTTGTTTAAAGTCAGGAGTAATCTGTTTCCGCCTCTGTTGATTACTTCACCCATAGATTTTACTTCGCTGATATCTTCAACATTTTTAAGCAGTTCAGAGAAACCGAGAATTCCGTTTAGCGGAGTTCTTAATTCGTGGCTCATATTAGCGAGAAAACTTGATTTTAGTCTGTTCATTTCTTCCGCTTTTTCTTTGGCAAGAATAATTTCCTGAAGAGCCTTTTTCCGGTCGGTTATGTCAAGCATCATTCCGGTGATAATATCCTCTGTTAAAAAGGCGTTAACTACAATATTTTTTATCTTACCTTTCTTTGTAACTAATTCGAGTTCGTAATTTATAACTTTAGAGAATTTTTTTAAGTGGTCTAAAAAATTATTTCTTTCTTCGTTATTTCTATAGGTTGATTTTACATTTGTATTTTGCATTTCATCTATAGATTCAAATTCCAGCAATTCATACATTGCGTTATTTGCATAAATAAAATCTCCGTTTAAATTTGTTGAATAAATTCCGATTAAAGAATTTTCGACCAAATCCTTATATTTCTTTTCTGAAATTTGGAGTTTAATTTCTGCTTGTTTGCGTTCAGAAATATCAAGGTAGGTACCAAGTATTCCAATAACTTCATTCGAAGAATTAATAAGCGGCATTTTGCTTGTTAATAAGGAAATAGTTTTTCCTTCCGGAGTTGTTTGCGGCTCTTCAATATGTAACTTAGCAGTACCCGTTTCGATAACCTGCTTATCGTCACTGCGATAAATTTCCGCCTGTTCTTTCCATCCCATTTGGTAATCGTCTTTACCAATAATATCTTTAGGGCTGTCAAATCCGGCATCTTTGGCAAATATTTTATTGCAGCCCAAGTAAACAAGATTTTTATCTTTCCAAAAAACTCTAACCGGAATCGAATTTAAAATTCCCTCTGTAATCTGCTGTGATGAACGCAAATCTTCTTCTGCCTTTTTTTTCTCGGCTCTGCTCTTCGCATCTTGGATTTCCCTTTCAACGGCAGGTAAAAGTCTTTGCAGATTGTTTTTCATTATATAATCTTTTGCACCCGACCTCATCATATCCACTGCAATATCTTCACCAATAGTTCCCGACACCATAATAAAGGGAGTATCAATACCTTTCATATTGCAGATATTTAAGGCATCGTACCCTGTGAAGCCGGGCATAGAATAATCCGAGATAATTATGTCCCACTGTTTTTCCAGAGCAAATTCAAGACTTTTCTCGTCGCTGACTAATTCGTATTCAACTTCGTAAAGACCTTTGTCAAACCGCCGCAGAATCAGTTTGCAATCATCTTCTGAATCTTCAATGATTAATACTTTAATTTTCATTTGTTCAAAAATTTATTTTAAACTGTTTGGGATTTCATTCAAAAGAAGCCAATACAGCCCGAGTGTTTTCACAGCTTCAAAGAATTTATCAAAATCAACCGGTTTACGGATGTAACTATTAACTCCGAGTTTATATCCGTTGATAATGTCCTGTTCTTCTTTTGATGATGTTAAAATGACAACCGGTAAAAACTTTGTAATTTCATTTTCTCTGATAGTTTTTAAAATTTCAAAGCCGTCAATTTTGGGAAGTTTTAAATCGAGCAAAACCACCGAAGGCAAGTCAAGCCGGTTTCTTCCTTCGTGTTTTCCTTTACAGAAAATATAATCGAGTGCTTCTTCACCGTCGTTAACAACTATTACTTCATTTTTGATGTTACTTTTTGCAAATGCCCGCAAGGTTAACGCAACATCGTCAGGATTATCTTCAACGAGCAGAATATTTTTGTTTTCCATATTAAATTTTATTAATTGTAAAATAAAAAGTTGTACCTTTGTTCAATTCGCTTTCGGCACTGATAAATCCATTATGTCTTTTTATGATTCTTTGAACAGTTACAAGTCCAATACCGGTTCCGGGATAATCTTTTTCCGGATGAAGCCGCTGAAAAGCAACAAATAATTTTTTGTAATACTTCATATCGAAGCCGATACCATTATCTCTGACGAAATAAATGGTATTTTTTTTCTCCTTTATAGTGCCAAATTCAATAATAGTTTTCTCTTTTTTCGAAGTGTATTTCCATGCATTGTTTAAAAGATTTTCCATAACAATTTTCAGAAGACTTGTATTGCCTTCTGCATACACACCTTCCTTAATAATAAACTCAGTAACTCTCTTAGAGTCGGATGTTTTCAGATTTTCGGAAATTTCTTCTGCAATATTTGTAAGGTTTACATTTTCAAAAACCATATCGAAGAGAGAAACTTTTGAGAGATTTAATAAACTGTCTATTAAGCTATCCATTTTCTGAGTAGCGCATCGTATTCTTTTTAAATAATCTTTTGCTGTATCATCAAAATTATTGTAGTAATCTTCGTATAATGCAAGACTAAAACCATCAATGCTACGCAGCGGCGCGCGCAAGTCGTGCGAAACCGAATAACTGAAAGCTTCCAGTTCTTTATTCGCATTTTCAAGCTGAGCCGTTCGCTGAATTACGCGCTGTTCAAGTTCCGCATTAAGTTTCCGGATTTCTTCTTCCGCCTTTTTACGCTCAGTGATGTCGTTTATAGTTGTAATAAAATGTATAGGGTTACCGTTTAAATCTTTTTCTAAAGCCGTTCCAATATCTACCCATACAGTTTTACCGCTTTTATGAATATATCTTTTTATCCATCTTGCGGATTCTTTCTCGCCGTCAATAATTGATTTAATAATTTTGCTGTCTCTTTCAATATCGTCAGGGTGAGTAATATCCCGCCAGTTAATTTTGTTCAATTCTTCTTTTGAATAACCCGTAATCTCGGAAAAAGATTTATTTGTCATAAGTTTGCCGTCAATCGAAGTTATTGATTTTCCGACTACAGATTGCTCAAAGAAGTTTTTAAACTTTTCTTCACTAATCCGGAGTTCGTTTTCTGCGTTTTTCTGTTCGGTTAAGTCGAGAAATACGGTTGCAAATTGCCCTTTAGCAGGAGAAATTATCGAAATACTATAATGTTTTTTGAAATTAGAATAATATGTTTCGAATATATACGGTTTACCTGTACTAACAACCTCTGAATATTCTTTCAAGTATGGAGGTGGAAACGAAGAATAAACTTCGCTTGCGAGGCGGCCTAAAACATTTATAGATGATAAGCCGGTATGCCTTTCATAAGCTTTATTTACATCTATAATTTTATAGTCAATCGCGTTGCCTGAATTGTCATATAATATTTCATGTAATGCAACTCCCTCAGTCATATTTTCAAATAATGAACGGAATTTAATTTCACTATTCTTAATAAGTTCGTCTGCTCGGGTTTTTTCTGTAATATTACGTGTGATACTGATAATATGCGGAACACCAAGCAGTGAAATAATTTTTGCAGACATAATACCGATTATTTCGGAACCGTCTTTCAGACGGAAAACTGCTTCGTAGTTATTGCAAACCCCTGACTTTAACAATCTATTTACAACTTCCTGCCTATCATCGGGATTTTTCCATAAATTGATATCAAGAGAAGTTTTACCTTTCATATCCTCTGCCTTATATCCTGTAATATGTGAATAACCTTCATTCCAGTGAATAATCATTCCGTCACTTAGCCTTGTAATTATTGCCGCATCCGGACTTGTACTGAAAATCTGCTCAAAGTGTGTCTTTGCCTCATACATATCCGAGTTAAGTTTTTGATTAACCATAATAATGAAGCCAAAAGTCCATAAAAGACCAACAACAAGTCCGTCTAAATAAGGAAGAAAATTGAATAATGATGGTGTGAAAAAATCTGAAACATCAGCACCTAAAAATATCATCACTGTCCGATAAGCAAAAAAACTGCCGTGAAAGATAAAAATAAAGGCGTTAAAAAAAGTTGTAGCTTTTATGGAAGGGGAATTATTATTAAATAAACTATAAGCAGTTAAAAAAGATATTAAGGCAAGTGTAGTATTCACATTAATCGAACGAATTTGAATGTTATCAATTATGAGTACAAAAAAAAGATGCACAACAAAAAAAACAATAAAAGCAGGAATTATAATCTTCAGATTTTCTTTCTTACCCAGAAATCTCATTACTCCGATATAAATAAATACTGTGCCCGATACAATAAAGATATTTTGAAATAAAATCATATAGATTTGGATTTCAGGAATACTCCTTAAAAGCATGAAAATAAAACCTAAAGATTCTGCAGCACTCCAGAGCAGCCACCAGCCGAGACCTTTATATTGTTTATTAACTTTGTATTGGTGATAAAAAACCAATATTTGTATAAGGTGTGTTACCCCGAGAATGAAAACAATTGTCTTAATATCAAAATCCATAATGTGAAGAATTGAATTTTGTAGTTGAAAATATCCTTAATAATTAATTCATCCCATATCTACCTTTACACTAATGTTTACCCAAATAAAAAATAATTTACTGTTAAATCAATTACAATAATTTAAGTTAGTATTCAAAAATACTAAAATCAACATACTTATAAATAATTTAAGAAATATGACTTTCAAATCTTCTTGAATGTATAGAAATAAATATATAAATTAAAATTAGTTTTGTGAATAAATTAAAACAGAAATGAAAATAAAAATTTACCTTTTATTAATTTCTTTATCGGTTTTTACAGGCTTCAACTACTATCAGAATCTTAATACTCTTTCATACACAGAATCATCGAGCGGAATTGAACAGGGTATTGCTTTTGAAAGCGGGCGGGGAGATTTAAAAATTGCAGATATAAATAATGACGGGTTTCCGGATATAATATCACTTGGTGATCACGGAAATCCTTCTACAATAACCGGTCAGCACGGAATTATGGTTTGGTTCGGAAACGGAACGGGAGCGAACTGGTCTTTATCTCAGTTTGGAAATTTTGGATAGGGCGGGCTGTGCGTGGGTGATGTAAACAACGACGGAAAACCGGATATTGGTTTTGGAATTCATCATAACTATGAACCGAGCGGGCTTGGCAGCAAACTAATCGGAGTAGCTCTCGGAGACGGAACAGGATTAAACTGGACAGCTTATCAGAACGGATTGGCAATGAACGGAGAAACATGGGCAATGTTTTCAAGTGATTTTGCAGACGTCAATAATGACGGCTTATTGGATTTAGGTGTACTTTCGATGGGATGCTGTAACGGCACAAGGATATATAAAAACAACGGCGACAGTTCCTGGACTCAAACATTTGCATCAACAGGAGGAAATTCTTACAGAGAGTTTTCATTCGGAGATTTTAATAAAGACGGAAATATGGATTTTGCAACGAATGATGATACAGGTTTGCCGTATTTCGGTGATGGGACTGGAAACTTTGTACTTATGCATGGAAATTTACCGGCGGCAAGTACACTGAAAGGATTATCGCTTGGCGATGTTGATAACGACGGTGCAGTTGATTTGGCGTTTATAGGAAGCAGTGGGGCAGTAAATATCTGGAAATGGGTAAGACCAACAAATCAATGGGCAAGTCTATCTGCGAATTTACCAACGACAAGCAATTTTCAGAAAACAATATTATATGATATGAATTCTGACGGGTTTATTGATATACTGTTGTTTGGAAAAGGAAGCGGAATAATTTATACGGGAAATGGCGGAACAAATTGGGTATCTTCAGGAAGTTTTTCCACTCCGACAGTCGGTAACTATCAGGCATTGACAGTTGGAGATGTTGATAATAACGGATATGCAGATATTGCAGTTTTATTTGAGCAGGGCTCCTTGTTTACTTATATAAATCACATGAAGTTTTTTAAAGAAAGTACTCCATATTCTCAACTATCAATAAAACCTTTATACCCTAAAGGAAATGAAAATCTGCGAAGCAATCAGGTAAGGAATATTGAATGGATTAGTTCTGCTCCTTTAAGTCCTGTCTCGCTGGTCAAATTAGAATTTTCATCTTCCGGATCGGGGGGACCCTGGAGTTTAATCAAAGATAGTTTAAAAAATAACGGAAGGCATCAATGGATTGTACCGAACGGTATATCGTCATCACTCTGTTATATCAGATATACAATTTACAATTCTAACGGAACATTTACTGCAACTAATACCATTCCTTTTTCTATCGGAATTGTATTAGGAGTAACAAATTCCGGAGAAATTCCGGAAAGTTATTTTTTAGAGCAGAACTATCCGAATCCGTTCAACTCAATTACAAATATTAAGTTTAAAACCCCGCTCTGTCATTCCGGCGAAAGCCGGAATCCATTAGTAAGTATTAAAGTCTATGATATACTTGGGAAAGAAGTCAGGACACTTGTGAATGAAGTAATACAGCCCGGTGAACACAGCATCCGGTTTGATGCAAGTGATTTGCAGAGCGGCGTTTATTTCTACAGAATGACAGCCGGAGATTTTTCGGAAACCAAGAGAATGATTTACCTGAAATAAAAAAAAACTGATTGCAAATCGTAAATAAGCAAAACCTTAAGATGTTAATAAAAAAACCCTGTAAAAAATTTACAGGGTTTTTAATTTTTACTTTGAGCTGGCAGAGGGATTTGAACCCCCGACCTGCTGATTACAAATCAGCTGCTCTACCAGCTGAGCTATGCCAGCAAATCAAAGAACTGCAAGTTACAATTTTTTAATAATTTTTTCAATATATTATTCTTTGCGTTTTCTTTCTTTTTTCTTAGTGTCTTTTTTAGTCGTTTCCTTCTTTGTCGCTTCTTTTTTCTTTACCGTTTCTTTCTTCTCTTCTCCGACCTTAAGTTTCTGTCCTGATTTAATTTCATCACTTTTTAGTCCGTTCCAGCTTTTAAGTTGTTTAACCGAAACATTATATTTATCTGCAATTGATGAAAGAGTTTCACCTTTTTTTACTGTGTGAGTTTTTGATTTAGTGGTTTTCTCTGTTTCTTTTTCGGTTTCTTTTTTGGTCGTTTCTTTTTTTGTTGTTTCCTTTTTAGTTGATTCTTTTTTCTCCGGTTTCACAAGCGTAAGTTCCTGTCCGGCGTAGATAACATCGTCATCAAGGTCGTTCCACTCTTTTAAATTACTTACACTGATGCTGTATTTTTCACCTATTGAAGACAGATTTTCACCTTCCTCAACAGTATGTTTTGTAGCTTTTGTTGTTTTCTTCTCTTCCTTTTTCTTCTCTTCCTTTTTCTTCTCTTCTTTTTTGTTTTCAGGTGCATAGAGTTTAAGTTTCTGTCCTATCATTATTTTGTCTGATTCGAGATTGTTCCATTCCTTCAAATCTGCTACTGTGACTCCATAATCGGAAGCAAGTTTGCCAAGAGAATCTCCTTCTTTAACTTCATGAACTGTTGCCTTAGAATCTGTCTCAGTTTTTTTCTTTGTGGTAGTTTTATCCTTTGTAGTATTAGTTTTATCTGTGTTAGTGGTCTTATCTTTAGTGGTTGTTTCTTTTTTCTTTGTTGTAGTCGAATTATCGCTTACTTTCTTCCACGGATTAGTATTATCAGTTTTCTCAGAATCTTTTTTCTCTATCTCTTTCTCAATCTTTTCAACATCAGGGTCTCCGGAAATTTCGTCAGTTTCGATACCTGAAAGTTTGTTGTACTGTTTATCGGTAAGGTAAACATAAATATTCGAACTGTCTTTAGGATTTAACGGGTAAGGTAAATTGTTCCACATTCTAATTTCAGACTGCCTTACACCCATTGAATCTGCAAGTTTTTGAATTGTCATTGGTTTGTAGAATAATACCGTGACTTTCTTTTTGTCTGTCGTTACGCCAATACTCTTCGGATTTGGAGGATTATATCCTTCAACTGTGTAATAAGTGTAAGCCGGTTGTGTTTCGTAATAACTCTGATGTTCATTACCTGCGAACTCAGGTTCAATTTTTTCATTTTCCGAATACTCATCTGATTTTTTGTAATTCTTCAGAAATGTATTGTATGAATCTCTCGGTATTCTGAGTTGATAAGGAACATCGTAAACCGGTACAACATCGTTGTACAATTCAGGGTTTAAATCTCTGATGGTTTCTATATCTGTATTAGAAAACTCCGCAATTTTTTCGAATGAAAGTTTTCCTTTAATATTAACTCTGTCAAAATTGATTGGAGGTGCAAACTCAATTTTTTTAAAGCCATAATCTTCCGGCGAACGGAAAATATGAGACAACGCAATTATTGAGGGCACATAGTTTTTTGTTTCTCCGGGCAAATATTGTCTTACATCCCAGTAATTTTTTGAACCTGATTTGCTAATGCCCGTATTAACTCTTCCGGGACCTGCATTATAAGCCGCGAAAGAGAGATACCAATCACCGTAAGTTTTATATAAATCTCTTAAATGCCTTGCTGCAGCATCAGATGATTTTTCGAAATCTCGTCTGTCGTCTCTGTAACCATCGGAATATAGCCCGTAAGCGGCACCTGTTGTCGGCATAAATTGCCAGAGACCAACAGCACCGGCTTTAGAAACAATTGTGGGATTTAAACCGGATTCCTGAACAGATAGAAATACAAGGTCTTCCGGAACACCGTGATATTTCAGGATTTTTCTCATTGTCGGGAAAAATCTTCCTGAACGATACATAGTTTTATCTATAAAACTCTGACCTCTTGATGTTCCGGCAAAAAAATCAATCCATTCCTGAACGGCACTGTTTTTTTCAAATTCAATTTCTTTGTTCATAGGAATCACTTCTTTATCGCCAACTTCTTCGGTAAATGTATTTTTCTTGTAAGCTATTCCAAGTTTTTGAGCGAAATAAAAAGCATTACTTGAAGATTCGATATCTTTATGCAATACAAGGTAATCTTCTGTGATGCTTTTTGCAAGGTCGTTGTAATCTTTTTGCCAGTCTTTATAGAGTGGATTAGCAAGTAAACCTGCGTCAATTTTTTTCAAAGACTTCAAAGAATTTTCAAATTCATCTCTTGAATCTCCTTCATTTCCTTTCGAGTTCAATTTAAGTGAAGTTTCGTAATTCTTTAATCCTTCGGATAAAAAAGAATAAAATTCAACTGAGTCAGCCGCACGTTTCTTTAATAATTTTTGCTCTTCGGTTTCTACGACAGGCTCCGAAGAGGAACAACCATTCAATATTATTGATAAAAGAAACAGAAACAGCGGGATTATCAGGAATTTTAAAAAAATAAATTTATTCTTCATTCTTTTAATTATTTAATTGTATAAAAATATATAAGTTATATTGCCTATATTCAAGCTAATTATTAAGTAATTATTATTACATTTTTAAGTACCAAAACGAAGAAATAGTTCCATAAAAAGAACGCCGCTCGTGGCGGCGTTTATTTTTGGTAACATGGAGGTTATTATACTCTTTATTTCATTACAATCTCGTAAATGAAGTTGCTCTTTGCATATTTTGGATCAGTCCACAAGTTTCGTGAATTCAACTTTTTTTCCACGTATGAGTTAAGGTAATCATTTCCGCCGGCAACTTTATCAATATAAATTTTTCCGTCTTCGCGTACAGTTATTTGAACAAAGGCAGAGCCTTTTAAGTTCTTATCAATGTAATTTAAAAAAACGGGTGTGTTAATCATTTCTTTTACCTCTTTTGTGATTTGGTAGTTTAAATCAGCATAGGTATTAGCGGAAATTGGGTCAGTAGCAGCAAAAGTGCTACTTAAAGGCACAATGACAGAAAGTGTCAGTGCAAGAATTGAAATTTTTAGAATGTTCATTTTAGTTATTCTCCTTTAATTTAATTATCAGTATTGTTAGATTCTAAGGTATATTCGTATAAGTTTCAATTTTGTTTCATTAATTATTTCTAATTAACAATTTCATAATATAGTTTGGAAAAAAATTACAAGTTAACGGTACCTGATATTAAAGAAAAGATTCGGATTGATAAATATATACCGATGTTTATTCAAAATGCCTCAAGAAATAAGGTTCAAAAAGTAATAAATATGGGAAATGTTACGGTTAATGGAGATTGCGTAAAATCTAACTATATATTAAAGCCATTTGATGAAATAGACATAGAGTTACCTGTTCCCGATAAGCAGGAAGTCCTTCCTGAAGATATTCCGCTTGATATCGTATTTGAGGATAACTATCTGATGATAATAAATAAACCTGCCGGAATGGTTGTTCATCCTGCATATAAAAATTACAGCGGAACCTTAGTTAATGCGATAATGTATTATGCACAGAAGCGAAATGATTCTTTATCGGATTTAAACGGATTTGAACGAGCCGGAATTGTTCACCGACTTGATAAAGATACTTCCGGAATACTTGTAATAGCGAAAGATGAAGTAACGCACAGGAAACTTGCAGAGCTCTTTTATAATCATAATATTGAGAGGGAATATCAGGCATTGATTTGGGGTTCGCCAAAGAAGAAATCAGGAAGGATAGAGAATAAGATAACAAGAGACTTAAAGGACAGGAAAAAAATGACAGTCTCTGAAGATGAAGGACGCGGAAAGCTTGCAATAACAGATTATGAAATTCTTGAAGAATACGATATTTTGTCTTTAGTAAAATTAAATCTAAAGACAGGCAGGACCCATCAAATAAGAGTTCATTTGGCATCCATAGGTCATCCTGTATTTGGTGATGAAACCTATGGAGGCAGAAAACCGCATTGTGTAGAACTAAACAGCATTGTAAGGGCGACAATAAACAACATGTTACGTAAAATGAAAAGGCAGGCACTTCATGCAAAAGTACTTGGCTTCACTCATCCGATTACCAAAGAATCAATGCGATTTGAGTCACAGCTGCCTGAAGATATAGTTAGTATAAAAGAATATTTATTACCTGTCAAAAAACATCAAAATTGAGTGAATTATGTTTCAAGGGAAAAAAATAAAATTAAAAAAGCAAAAATTAGTGTGTGGTATAATTCATTTAATAATTTTATCTTTCAAGTTAAAATAAAAATTATTACGAATTTATTTAATTTATGCAGGAAATTTTAAATCAATTAAGGGAAGTATCGAACAATCTTTACTGGTCTTTTAACAACGAGTTTGAAGCAATATTCGAAGATATTAACAGAGATTACTGGAAATGGAGTCAGAAAAATCCGGTTAAATTTCTGGATTCAATTGACAAGGAATATCTTTTTGATATAATCAAGAAAAAGAATTTACGCGAGAAGATTCATAGTCTATACAAAGATTATAAAAACTATATGAACGGCAGTACCTGGTTTGAAAAGGAATATTTTGACCCGGATACACCTCAGATATGTTATTTATCTGCCGAGTATGGAATAACGAAATGCTTGAAATTTTATTCCGGAGGTTTGGGTACTCTTTCGGGTGACCATATGAAGTCTTCTTCAGATTTAGGTTTGCCTTTAATCGGTATAGGTTTGGGCTATTTATACGGATATTTTACTCAATACATAAATCTTGATAACAGGCAGGCAGAGCTTTATGATATGAACCATTTCGAAAGTATGCCAATGAGACAGCTGTTGGATGAAGATTATAAACCTGTAAAAATCTGTTTGAATCTGCCCGGAAGAGAAGTGTTTGCACAGGTTTGGGAAGTAAAAATTGGAAGGATTAAATTATATCTGCTTGATACCTTTGTTGATGAAAACGATGCCGAGGATAAGCGAATAACCGATATTCTTTATGGCGGAGACGTTGAGAAAAGAATCCTTCAGGAAATTTTACTCGGTGTTGGAGGAATGAGAGTACTTGAAACATTGGGTTACGAGCCGAAAGCTTTTCATATTAATGAAGGACACTCTGCATTTTTAGTATTTGAAAGAATAAAAAATGCGATGAAGAAATACAACATAGGATTCAAAGAAGCAAGGGATATGTGTTACTGGTCGAATATTTTTACAACTCATACTCCCGTACCTGCAGGTATTGATATATTTCCGAGATGGATGATGGAAAAATATTTCAGAAATTTTGCAGAAAATGAATTGAAAATAAGCTTTGACGATTTTATGAGGGAAGGAGACTTAAAAAGAAATGTTACCGATAATTTCAATATGGCGTGTCTTGCAATTAACAACTCCAACTTTGTAAATGGCGTATCAAAACTTCACGGAGCAATAGCAAGGAGAATGTGGGCATTACCCGAAACAAGAAGTCAGATAGTTTCAATCACAAACGGTGTTCATACAAAGACATATCTTTCAAGGCACAGTGAAAGATTATACATCAGGCATTTTGGAAAAAACTGGGAAAATGAAGAAAATATCTGGGGTAAGGTAGCTGAATTACCTGATTCCGAGATATGGGAAACGAGGAACAAGAACAGAAGAAGATTAATAAAATATGTCAGGGAAAAGATGCTCGATAAGTGTAAGGCATTGAACTGTCCTGAGGAAAAAGCGGGTATGATTGAAGAAATGCTCGATGAAAACGCGTTAACAATTGGATTTGCGAGAAGATTTGCTACTTATAAAAGAGGTAATTTAATTTTCAGGGATATAGAAAGATTAAAGAAAATTCTTTCAAATACCGATATGAAGGTTCAGTTTGTATTTTCGGGGAAAGCACATCCGAAAGACGAAGGCGGGAAGAACCTTATAGCTGAGATTATGGCATATTCGATGAGCGATGAATTCAGGAACAAAATTGTATTTCTTGATAACTATGATGCAGATGTTGCCAAACAGCTCGTATCAGGGTGTGACGTTTGGCTGAATAATCCGAGAAGACCTCTCGAAGCATCCGGTACAAGCGGAATGAAAGTAATAGCAAATTTCGGTATTAATTTCAGTATATTGGACGGATGGTGGATTGAGGGCTATACAAAAGAAACAGGATGGGAAATAAAAAGTCCGGTGAATGCCGATTCTCTGCCTGAAAACGAAGTTGATTCAATTGAAGCACTTTCTTTATATGATACACTTGAAAAAGAAATTATTCCATTATTCTATAAAAGAAACGGAGACAAAATACCAAAAGACTGGGTAAAGAAAATAAAAGGCTCTATCAGAAATTTAACCCCGGTTTTTAACACTTCGAGGATGGTGAAAGAATATACGGATATGTTTTATATGAAAGTTAAATAATTGTTTAAAACAATTTAAAGCAAATGAAAGAAAAAATCAGAATTGCATCAGGTCAGGGATTTTGGGGCGATTTAATAGATGCCCCTTATCGTCAGGCAACCGAAGGGCAAATAGATTATCTTGTTATGGATTATCTTGCAGAAGTAACAATGTCAATTCTTCAGAAACAAAAACTCAAGAATCCTGATTTTGGTTATGCAAGAGACATACCTCCGCTTATGGAAAAACTTCTCCCTGTTATGAAAGAAAAGAAGTTCAAAATCATTACGAACGGAGGAGGTGTTAATCCTATTGCGTGCAAAGATGCAATTCTTGAAATTGCGAAAAAACTCGGCATTAGTGATTTAAAAATTGGAGTTGTACTTGGAGATAATATTCTAACTAAAATTGACAGTTATATTGAAAACGGTATAGATTTAAAGAATATGGAAACAGGTGAAAGTGCCCGGATTATAAAGGATAAACTTCTGAGTGCAAATGTATATTTCGGAGCCGAACCTGTTGTGAATTGTCTGAAAGAAGGGGCAGATATTGTTATAACGGGAAGAGTAACTGATACAGGGCTTACACTTGCACCGATGATTTATGAATTTGGATGGGATATGAAGAATTATGATTTAATGTCTGCAGGTACTATTGCAGGTCATATACTTGAGTGCGGCGGCCAGGCAAGCGGCGGAAATTTTTTAGGTGACTGGAAAAAAATTAAAGATATGTGGAATATCGGTTTCCCGATAGCTGAAGCATTTCCAAACGGAGAGTTTATTATTACCAAGCACGCCGGAACAGGCGGCTTAGTCAGTTTAGATACTGTAAGCGAACAGCTTGTATATGAAATTGGAGACCCGACGGAATATATAACTCCGGACTGCATTGCAGACTTTATGTCAATCCAACTTGAAGATTTATCCCCGGACAAAGTTCGTGTATATGGAATAAAAGGCAAACCTGAAACAGAATTTTATAAAGTTTCAATGTCATATTCAGACGGATATTCTGCATTCGGCTCATTAACCTACAGCTGGCCTGAAGCTCTTGAAAAAGCGAAAGCCGCTGATGAGATTTTGAGAAAGAGACTTGAGAATCTTGGTTTGAATTTCGACGAAATAAGAACTGAATATCAGGGATATAATTCCTGCCACGGACATATAGCAGATGAAATAAAGGAACCGAATGAAGTTGTTATGAGAATAGGTGTCAGGTCGAAAGACAGAAAATCCGTAGAAAGATTCGGAATGGAAATAGCCCCGTTAATTCTGACTGGACCTCCCGGGGTTACAGGATTTGCAGGCGGAAGACCAAAACCATCAGAAGTAGTTGCATACTGGCCTGCCTTAATTCCAAAGAAAGCAGTAAAACCGGAAATTCAACTTTATAAATTATAAATATTTAAGTATGGAAAAAATATTAGTTATAGGAGCGGCGGGACAAATTGGGTCTGAGCTTTCAATGGCTCTGAGAAATGTTTACGGGAACGATAATGTTTTCGCGACTGATATAAAGCAAGCTCCGCCGGATGTTGTAGAATCAGGACCATTTCAAATACTTGATGTGATGAACGACAGGGCGCTTATACACTTTGTTATCAGACACAAAATCACACAAATCTATCATCTTGCGGCAGTACTTTCCGGAAATGCGGAAAAATTACCTATTCAGGCATGGGATATTAATATGAGAAGTTTGTTGCATATACTTGATCTTGCCAAAGAAGTGAAATTAAAAAAACTTTTTTGGCCAAGTTCGATTGCAGTATTCGGTTTAACAACTCCGAGAGAAAATACACCTCAATTAACGATTACAGAGCCTAATACTGTATATGGAATAAGTAAACTTGCGGGAGAGAGATGGTGCGAATATTTTTATAACAAATACGGAGTAGATGTAAGAAGCGTAAGATATCCCGGATTAATCAGTTATAAAACCGAGGCAGGCGGAGGAACAACCGACTATGCCGTGGAAATATATTACGAAGCCATAAAAAAGAAAAAATATGAATGTTTCCTAAAGGAAGATGCTTCATTGCCTATGATGTTTATGCCAGATGCAATTGAAGGTACGATAGGACTTATGGAAGCAGAAGCATCCAAATTAACAATTCGCTCAAGTTATAATTTATCTGCTTTAAGTTTTAATCCAAAGGAAATTGCCGCGGAAATTAAAAAACGTATTCCTGAATTTGAAATAACTTATAAGCCGGATTTCAGACAAAAAATTGCGGAATCATGGCCTCAAAGTATTGATGACAGCGTTGCTCAGAATGACTAGATCGGAAGAGCACACGTCTGAACTCCAGTCACGAATCACCAAATCGTATG
>CALKAJ010000311.1 GCA_937983305.1 uncultured Ignavibacteriota bacterium
ATCGGGAGGGACAGATGTCCTAAAACTCATTTTAAATGTATGAACAACATTATATTAAAAACAAATGAAAATATTTCTTAAAAAAAACGAAGAAAGAAGATTGCTATCAGGGCACTTATGGATATTTAGCAATGAAATCCTGAGAATTGAAAATTTTACTGAAAACGGGAGTGTATCAGAGTTATTTACAAGTAACGGGAAATTTCTCGGAAAAGGGTTTTATAATAAAGATTCTTTGATTGCTTACAGGCACTTAACTAATTCAGATATTGAAATTGATAAAAAGTTTTTTGCAGAAAGAATTAGATTCTCCCACACATTAAGGGAGAAGTTGTTAAGCCATAATAGTGCATTTAGAGTTGTTAACAGTGAATCGGATTTTCTTCCCGGGCTGATTATTGATAAATATTCAGATGTTTACTCGGTTCAAATATTCTCACTCGGAATGCAAAACTATATTGAAACTATTAAAGAAATTTTAGTTGAAGAATATTCTGCTAATCAGATAGTGGAAAAAAACGATTTTGAATATCGAACTTTGGAAGGACTTAAAAGGGAAACAAGAATATTATTCGGCAACGATGCAGAATCAAAAGTAAAAATAAAGATTGACGGGATTGAGTATTTTGTTGATATCCTTAACGGGCAGAAAACAGGTTTCTATCTTGATCAAAATGAAAACAGATATAATTTAAGGAAATTTATCTCCTCAGGTGATTCAGTTCTGGATTTATTCTGTAACGATGGGGGATTCAGTCTGAATGCTTCATTTGCCGGAGCAAAAGAAATTACTGCCGTTGATTCATCAGAGCATGCGTTGAAAAACTTAGAAAACAACTTTGCATTAAATAATTTTAATAATTATTCGGTTATTAATGCAGATGTATTTGATTTTGTAAAATTAAAAAATGAAAGAAGGTATGATATTGTTATACTTGACCCGCCCTCTCTTACAAAATCAAAGAAAAATATTCCAAACGCTATTCAGGGATATTTTGAAATAAATAAAAATTCAATGGAGTTGGTTAATAACGGAGGTTATTTGTTTACTTACAGCTGCTCTCACCATATTACAGAAAAAGATTTTTTTGAAGTGCTAAGAAAATCTGCTCGCAAGGCTTCAAAGAATATCAGGATAATTGGCTTTTCAAATTGTTCAATTGATCATCCTTTGAATGTCTCTATGCCTGAAACAAAATATCTTAAAGGTGTAATTTTAAAAATCAATTGAAATTATTTACAATTTCTTAACATCAATAAATTTTTAAATTACGTAATTTTGTAGATTAAAGTAAATTTTCCAATTATCAAAATAGAAAAGTTAAATAACAAAATAAAAAGTAAAAAGAAATTTTCCGATTTTCTTTTTGAAAATACTACATTGTTTTTTGCTTTGTCAATCATCTTTGTAGTTTTGCTGATTATCTATGAAATGTTTATAGATTCTTCTCAATCAAGAGAAAAATTTGGGTTTGGTTTTATTTTTAGTTCTGACTGGGAGCCGGTTAAAGAAGAATTTGGTGCATTAACTTTTATATACGGTACGGTTGTTTCCTCTTTAATTGCTCTTGCAATTGCTTTACCAATCAGCATTGGAGTTGCTGTATTTTTATCAGAGATTGCAGGAAAAACTGTTGGAACATCTATAGGTTTTTTAATTGAGATACTTGCTGCTATACCGAGTATTATTTATGGGTTTTGGGGTATATTTGTTCTTGCTCCTTATATGAGGGAATCTTTTCAACCGTTTCTTCAAAATTATTTAGGTTTTATTCCGTTGTTCCAGGGAACTCCTTTTGGGTTCGGAATGATGACCGCAGGTATTATACTCGCAATAATGATAACTCCGATTATTTCATCAATCACAAGAGATGTTTTAAAAGCAATACCTGTTTCTCAGAGAGAAGCAGCTTACGCTTTAGGCGCCACAAAGTGGGAAGCAATTAAAATGGCTTTACTAAATGCTAAAAGTGGAATTCTTGGTGCTACTGTTCTTGGGCTTGGCAGAGCTGTCGGAGAAACTATGGCGGTTACTATGGTTATAGGAAACAGGGCTCAGATAAAAACTTCACTTTTCGAGCCTGCATATTCAATGGCATCAGTTATTGCTAATGAATTTGCAGAAGCATCAGGGCAAATGCATATTTCCTCATTAATCGAAGTCGGACTAATACTATTTGGTGTAACTTTTATTATTAATTCTCTGGCAAGATTTTTAATATTCAGTGTTACAAGAAAGGCGGATATGAAATAGTATGAGAAAAGAAGATTTATTATTCGATAAAAAGAACCTTAGAAAAAGAAAGATAATAAATACAATAATGCTTTCATTATGTATTATTGCAGCCGCAATGGCAGTAGTACCTTTAATTTATATTTTCTTTTACACAGCCGGCGCAGGTTTAACTTCACTTAACTTTGATTTTTTTACTGCACTTCCAAAACCATTCGGAGAAGATGGAGGCGGTATGGTAAACGCTATTGTTGGTACAGTTATTCTAATTGGTCTTGGCGGGTTATTTGGAATCCCAATAGGAATTTTAACAGGTATTTATGTTTCTGAATATTCAGGTTCACTTATGTCAAATGTGGTAAAATTTATCACAGATGTCTTGAGCGGAATCCCTTCAATTGTTATCGGTATTTTTGCTTATGGTTTAATTGTTTTACCGATGCAAAGATTTTCTGCGCTTGCCGGTGGATTTGCTCTTGGTATTTTAATGATACCTACCGTTACAAGAATTACCGAAGAAATGCTTAAACTTGTCCCGCAAACTTTAAGAGAAGCTTCTCTTGCCTTGGGAATATCGAGATGGAAAACAACTTTAAGGATTACTCTAAGAACAGCTTCCTCAGGAATTATTACCGGTGTTTTACTGGCAATTGCAAGAGCTGCCGGGGAAACAGCACCTTTGCTTTTCACCTCATTTGGAAATAGTTTTTGGAGTACAAGTTTAGATCAGCCAATGGCTTCTATTCCGGTTCAGATTTTTAACTATGCAATTTCTCCTTACGATGAGTGGCATAGAAAAGCATGGGCAGGTGCTTTTGTTTTAATTTCGATTGTATTCATTGTGAATCTTATTGTCAGAGTAGTAACAAGAAATAAATATTCGGGGAGTGTATAAGAATGCAGGAAGTCTTAATAAATACCGATATACTTACTGAGGAAAATATTCCTGAAAAAACAAAAAAAGGAATTGCCGCTTTAAGCACTGTAGGGCTTACAGTTACATTTGATTCACGACCTGCGATTTCCGATGTTAATATTTCTTTCTTAAAAAATAAAGTAACTTCAATTATCGGACCATCAGGATGTGGAAAATCTACCTTACTCAGGAGTTTTAATTATATGCATGACTTGATACCTAAATCAGAAGTTACAGGGAAAATTATCGTATTAGGAAAAAATATTAATGAATACGACAGTGTAGGATTACGAAAAAAGGTTGGTATGGTATTTCAAAAGCCAAATCCTTTTCCTACTCTATCTGTTTTTGAAAATGTTGTTGCCGGCTTAAAATATACAGGGAATAATAAAAAATCCGAGCTTGAGGAAATCTGCGAAAATGTTTTAAAGCTCTCAGGATTGTGGGACGAAGTAAAAGACAGATTAAAAGTTTCTGCTCTTGCACTTTCAGGAGGTCAGCAACAAAGATTATGTATTGCGAGAACTCTTGCTGTTTCTCCGGATATTATTTTGATGGATGAACCGACAAGTGCTTTAGATCCCATATCAACATCGAAAATCGAAGAGTCAATTTTTCATTTGAAACAAAACTATACCTTGATTATTGTTACGCATAATATGCAGCAAGCAGCAAGGGTAAGCGATTACACGGCGTATATGTACCTTGGTAAATTGATTGAACTTGCCTCGACAAGAAAAATTTTTACTTCGCCTTCCGAAAAACTTACAGAAGAATATATTACAGGAAAATTCGGCTGATTATTCGCACTAAAATAATGCGTTTATTGTTTATAAATTAAACTTTATATTACAGAATATTATACAAATTTTTGGAGGAACAAAAAGAAATACATACCGCTAAAGATAAGCTGCCAAATATGACAGAAGGCAGAAGGGAATCTATTTTTATAAATATTGTACCGCTATTATTTCTCGGGCTGCTTTTTGGAGGTTTTGGCGGTAATTTTTCTGAAAACAAATCAACCGATATTAATTCGTATTTTAAAGAAAAGCCGTTTGGAATTGATGTAGAGTTTCATACTTCAATGGCTAATATTTTATCTGAGGAAGATCTTTCTTCAAATATCAAAGATACTGTTTATACGGATAAAGATTGTTGGCTCGAACTCAGAATTGACCAGCAAATGCTTTATCAGCACTGGAGAAGTGGAAAAATTGAAAAGTATCCTGTTTCTACAGGAAATAAATATCTCAGCAGAAGTGTAGAATCCAAACCCGGTTTGTTTGCAATATTTTATAAAAATGCTCATCACCAATCTACTCAGTATAATGGTGCAGATATGTATCATTTTATGCCTTTCAACCAGGGGATTGGTTTTCATTCTATGAATGGCACAGGTTATTATGGAAGTCTTGGCGTAGCTCCATCGTCGCACGGTTGTATCAGGATGAAGCATAATGATGTTGCGAAAGTTTTCAGAGAGTGTGATTTGGGTACCTTGGTTCTTGCTCATTCAGGCTACACAGCGAGAATTGTTGGTTTTGCTCCGGAAGGATATCAAAATGAAGTGGAATACTCTAAAGACGAAATTAAAGAGATGCTCGCAGAAAATTTATATAATATTCTTGAAGGAAATTATTACATAACTTCAAGAAAGTTTTTTGTGATTGACCCCAAAGTAATTCCAAGTTCCGGTGTTTATATAAGCTATAACCAAAGAATTCCAACAAAACAAAAATTTCCCATTACAACATATTACATTGAACAGCAAATTGACAGACTGAAAAAGGTTGAAAGAGTATCTGAATTATTACCGGTAGAAGATTTTTTAAGTACAGATTATTTTATTGACATTGATATAAGTGAAGACGAAACCGAAGAGAAAATTGTCGAAAAACCCGAAAGTAAAGAAATGATAAATAAATATTTTAGAAATCCTATAGGAATATTACCTTATTATGGTCCAAACGATTGATAAAACAGTTCTTAAAAATAAATATTTTTAAGGATAAACAATACGAAATATATATTTAAGTATATATTTTATAAAATTTATTTTCCTTATATTTGCACGACATTAATACGGAACAAAAGACTTTTTAAACAAGTATATAAAGTAAGAAATTAATAATAAATTTAAAAATTCCATTAACTACAGGAGGTTATTATGGAAGAAATAACTCAAAAGGAACTTGAAAACTATCAAGAGCCTGTCTATCAGAAAATGAAATACGGAGCCCCCGATTTAAAAAAGCTCTACAAAAAATTTGCTTTCGGAGGTTTAGTCTTAGCAATCGTTCTTCATGCATTTCTTATTGCATCTTATGCATTTTCAATTTACATTGATAATCTTAAGAAAGAAGAATCTATGCAAATCAAAAGAAATGTTGAGCTAAAAGATATTTCTTCAAACCAGGATGAAGAAGAAGACGACAACACTCCTCCGCCTGAGATTGAAACAGTTGAGCAAAAAGTAATTCAGGACTTAGCCTCATTGAATCCTGAACCTGCAGCAAAAGAAAAAGCTGAAATTACAACTCTTAAAGCTGCTGAAGAACAGTTAAAACAGGATAATACCCTTAGAGGTAGAGAAGAAAAAGAAGGTTCGGATTTACCTTCTGACAGACTCGATAAAGGGAAACTTCAGGAAGTAGAAAAGAAAATTGAAAAAGAAGAAAAGAAAGAAGTTAAAGATAAAGATAAAGTTTATAAGCAATTTGAAGTTGATAAAGCTCCCGGAGCGGTAAATCTTGGGTCAGTTCAATCTTCTATGAGATATCCTGAGATTGCAAAATCCAACGGTATCGAAGGAAGAGTATCTGTTACGGTTTTAGTTGGAACTGACGGATCTGTAATGCAGGTTGGGAGTTTTAGCGGACCCGATGTATTCAGAGATGAAGTCTCTTCAAAAGTTATGAATTTGAGATTTACTCCTGCTATCCAGCAGGGAAATCCTGTGAAGTGCTGGGTTACTGTACCTTTCAGTTTCAAATTAAGTCAAACAGGATTTAAGAAAGAAAAGGAAAAAGAAGAGAATAAAGAAGAAAAGAAAGAAGAGTAATAAATTGAAACTTGTATTAGTTATCAATGTTTTTACCGCTTTCGTTGTTTTCGCAGTTGGAGTTTTATTTTTAGCCGGAGTTATACCAACTCCGGCTAAAGATACTACGACAAGGTATCTTTTTGGATTCATACTAATGGGTTACGGTGTGTACAGGTTTGTAAATTATAACACAAAAAGAAAGAAGCTCAAGTTTGAAGAGCAAAGAGAAAAAATTAAAGAAGCTCAGGAAAAGTTAATTCATGGCGACAATGAAAATTCGAAATTTTAAATATGGACTCCGGTCATTTCTAACTCTTTTCGTTTTGATTCTTATTCAAGGTTGCGACTTTGGAGAGTTAAAACAAAAAGCAGTTACTGGGGAAGCATCTGTAGTAACCGACGAAACGCTCGCTCCGTTGATGAAAGAGTTAGATTCGGAATTTGAAAGACTAAATCCCGAAGCAAAATTAAATTATACGGTTCAGCCTTCAAAAGTAGCTGTTACTGAACTTCTAAACCGTGATGTTAAATCTATATTAATTGGCAGAGAGTTAACTGAAGAGGAATTACAATTTGCAAAAAAGGTGAATTTAGAGATAAGCAAGCATGAAGTCGCTTTAGACGGAATCGGATTTATTGTCAATCCGGATAGTCCTATTGAACGTTTGACTTCCGAAGACTTGAAGAAAATATTTTCCGGTCAGATAACAAAATGGTCGCAAATTAAAGTCGAAGATGAAGAACAGAACCGGGCTGTTCTAAAAAAATTATCAGGTACTAAAGATGATATAAAACTATTCATTCAGAGACCAAATTCTTCTCTTTATGATTTAGTAAAAGACTCTTCCTTAAAAATTAATGCTTTTGCAGAGAGTTCTGTAATTTGTTCTACATCTGTACATATTCTGGAATCAATCCGAAAGCATATTAATGGAATTGGAATAACAAACCTTATCGTGCTTTCTAAAGGAAATCAGGATGAGCAAGATACGACTGTCAGACCGGTAAGGGTATCATTTATAACTCAAACAGGTACTCAGAGAGACTATGCAATGTTTCATCAGGGAACTGTGGCTTACAGAAGTTATCCGTATTTCAGGAAAATTTATTTATACACTGCTGAAGTAGATATTAATGTTATAATGGGTTTTATCACTTTTCTATTAAATAAAGATGGCCAGACTATTGTTTTGAAAAACGGATTGGTTCCCGTAAATCAACCGTTAAGAATTATAAAATTGGAATAAAGTTTAATTAAATTAAATCTAATAAATCATTATGCGTAAAGATTTCATTAAATACTCAATTATTACACTATCTTTGATAGTATTTTTTGTATCGGGATCTATTGCTCAGGATAAACAAAAAGGAATTGATGCAGTAAAAAAGGGTGATTATGTAACAGGTTTAAAAATCTTACAGAGCGTCGTAAAAACGGATGATAGCTACGAAGCTAACCTTTTTTACGCATTAGCTTTATCACAAACCGGCTCTTTAAAAGAAGCTGAAGTTTATTATAAAAAAGCACTTGAAGATGATGACGAAGGTATTGATGCTTTCAGGGGATTAGGCGATATTAAAACAGAATTAAAAGATTTTTCATCTGCCGAGAGTTACTACAAAAAAGCGTTGAAAATTGAACAAACAAACGTACCTGTTTTAGTTTCCTTAGCCGAGATGTATTTATTACAGGGTAAAATTGATAAAGGAATTGAATTATTAACAAATGCAGAAGTTAATTCACCGTCCGATGTAAATATTCTTGTTGCATTAGGCAATGCTTATTACGAAAGAGAAACATGGGCTTTGGCGAAACAATACTTTGATAAGGCTCTT
>CALKAJ010000312.1 GCA_937983305.1 uncultured Ignavibacteriota bacterium
GAGATGGTGATTCGTGACTGGAGTTCAGACGTGTGCTCTTCCGATCTGATTTTGGATTGGACTTTTCCGGAAAATACTTATTCCAGACCAACTCGTTGAATCATTATCAAAATATGATTTCGTTCTCCAAAAAAACAATCTATTCGTATCCGCAAAAATAGGGATATAGATTTTAAAAGTTGATTTTGGAGTATTAATCCCATACTTAATATACGTTTGCTTAAAAGAAGAATTAAAGGTAACTGATGTATCAATTTCTAATATTATTCTATTATTAGAACTATAATTTTTAACAACCGGGTTTAATCCAATAAATTCCACACTATCTTCTTTGACAATTTGGTTATCTATCGGGAATAACGGATAAAATGTATAATTTAAAATTTTGATTGGTATTTCGATTATATTATCAGCTTTATTTTCTTTATTATTCCAGTTATCAGGATCTAAAGTAATTCTGATTTTATAATGCCCAATAGAATCAATTGGTAAAAGGTAAACCGAAGTATCAATATACCCGAAATTATAAATGACATCTGTTTTTGAAGTATAATTAATATTATTTCTAAAATAATCTATCTTAACTTTCAATGAATCAGAAAAAGTTCCAAAATTTTTAGGTATCAGTTTTATTATTAAATTATCATGTAATGATGGATATTTTTTAGAAATGCTATAACTACCATCATCAATATGGTATTCGGGATAATTTGGAAGTTTTAACTTCGCAGCAGGATCTCCTATTAAAGTGTAACAATTTATTGTATTCCTTGCCGCAAAAGAAATTGTATCCATTAAGTTAGCAGCAAACCGAACAAATTCACCGGTTCTTCTCAAAGTATCATCTCTAAAGCCCTTCCAACAATATTCATTAAATTGGCTTCCGGAGGATGACCAGCTCCAGCCGGTAGTAGATATAAAACCTATTGCTCCTTTGTCGGGATAGTAAATAAATCTCTCCCCGAAGCTTCTGAAATTTGGTTCCGCTAATTTCCCCGTAAAGCAAGCCATACTCATAATCAGAGGATATTTATTTATATTGTTCAAAACAATGGGGTCGCTAAAAGAATAATCCCAGTAATTATTTCCGGAGTGACCTATGTAATTTATAATTAAAGCACCTGAATTAAAAGTCTTTATGATAGAATCCTGATAATTATACGTAACCAAACCCGATGTATCAACCAAGTAAATTTTATTTGAAACCAAGGAATTTGGAGGTGTGTTAATATAAGTGTTTATAAAAGTTTCCGACTGCTGAGCATTTGAAGTTTGATCAGATTTATAATACCCACCGGTTATCATTAAATTCGTTTTCGCCCATTCCTCTAATCCCAAGTTTTCATATGTAATTATTTTTGTAACAGCATCCTGCCCTTCCTGTAAAGTATAGCAAGGAATTCTTCCAAGATTAATTTGAGTTTTGTAAATCAAAGAATTAGAAGTAAAATTACCAAAATATCCATCTGCTACCGGATTTCCATAGACAGGCAAAAGATTTTTATAAAATGCACCGTTTTTAAAATTATTTTTCGGATCTACTGAACCTCTGCCAAAAAGTAATAAATATTGAACCTTCGGGGTTGCCCAAACATCATACACATTTTTTGCGAAATTCCTGACGGCTACAGGATTTTCCATTCCAAAATTAAAAACATCATAAATATCTTCAATTTCGGCTTTAAATGTTCTGAAGCCGTCTTTTACAGCTCTGAAACTTCTGAGCTGCTCTGCAGAACCTTCGAATAATTTATTATAGATAATCAGGTAATCAACACCGGTTGAATTAGTAACTAAATTCGGAACCTGTCTTTGTTTAATTCTAAATGGTTTTTTAGATATATTGCTATTTACAATTTCAAATTTCCCGTTACCGTTCCCTGTAAAATTTAACACTGTGCCACTGCTTGTGTTATTTACAATTCTTTTATTATTTGTGACATCGTAGATAAATATCTGATTAGAGGAATTATAATTATTAACCGCAAATAATTTTGAAGCAGTATCAGTTAATTCTGTTTTAAAGCTTAGTTTTGAAGTATCAATCCGGATTTCAGAAGGATAATATATATCAACCATATCAAGTAAAAGTTTGCAAGCTGAGGCTGTTGAGGGTGGAGAATATCTCATTGTCAGAGTATTACTCGAAGTATTCAAATATGATTTCGGGAAAAACAAAGTTGTATCCATTCTTCCAAAATCATTCCGTCTTATTGTGTCAACATTATTATTATTTACTTTAATGGCAAGAATTTGCTCATTTGCAATAGATGTATTTACTACCTCAGGATAAGCAAATATCTTTAATTTCACTGGCGGCGAACTTGGAGCAAGGAAAGGAGTTAAAAAAGTGCTGTTATGAATATTATTATATAAAAATCTCCTCCAATACCAACCTTCACCCTGAAATTTATCGTTTAAAAAATATCGGAAATCATTGCCCGAGTTGAAAGTTTCACCTAATGTATAAACAGAATCCAGCTCAAAATGAATTCTTTTGTAGAAATAATCGTATGGATACGGATCACTGACGCTATGCGAAAAATCAACAAAGCGAACTCCG
>CALKAJ010000313.1 GCA_937983305.1 uncultured Ignavibacteriota bacterium
TCCCGATACACCGCATTGACCGATTTCAACTATTAAACTTTTTGTCGGGTCATAGGTAAACGGATGGTCCAAAGCAAATTCAAGCCATGTTCCGCCTGCCGCAGTAAGAGTAACACTTGCTCTCTTATATACTGTATCAAAAGGTCCTGCGAAAAAAGCTCCTGAAAATTCTGTTATTGTTGATTGAGCAAAGGCAACATAGAAACTCGTGTAGGTAGCAGGTCCGAGAGGATAAGTAGAAGCAATTCTTACATAATACTTTGCTATACTTCCCGCAGGAGCAGGTGAAGGATTGATAATTGTTCCCGGAGGAATGATTGCTTGTATCATTTTACCGCCGGCAATGTTAAAAGGAAAAGAATTTGGTGATCCATCAGTATTGTAGTTATAATACTGCGGGGTTTGTGCAAAGACATTTGCACTGATTGCAAGGAAAAAAATAAATATTAGGCTTGCATTTTTAAAGAAGTTTAAAGCTTTCATTTGTATTTTTTATTTAATTAATAAAAAAGAAACTTCATTCCAAGAAAACTTTGTAACATATTTAAAAATCTGTCAGAATATTTTACCTGACATTTAAACCTGATCTGTGGTATTTATCTGTTTCGGTTAGTATTATTTTTTCATTCGTTTAAACTTAATAAATTTAAATTATTAATTCAAGTTTTTTCTGAATGATATTAAATTGGCTTTTAGATTAACATAAAAAAAACCGCCTCTTGAAGAAGCGGTCATAGTGCTTTAAAAAAAATTATTTATAGGTTGAAATTAAAACATATGTTCTATCTTTTCGAAATTTCCGTGCATTGTTTCAACAGCCGAATCAATCTTAGTCCCATCTTTTGATGCCAAGGCATCTTTCAATGCACGTGTTGATTCATATAACTCTTTTGCTCTTTGGTTGAACTCATCTTGCTTTGCAGATAACCTTGCAGGTAATGTTGTCTTTGTTACTTCCTCTGCTCTTTTTACTAAGTCATCAAGCACTGAGGAAAGTCCATCATAATCTTTTGCAGGTAAATATTTATGATATACAACATATAACAATTTATGGAATTCGTCAACTGATTTTGTTACGGGCTTTAATACTCTGACCATAAACTCAAATTCTGCATGTAACTTTTCAGCCGCGTCAAGCATTGTTTGTTCATTACCCGATTCCATAGCTTTGTAATATTCATCTGCCGATGCATTAAATTTTACAAGTCCTTCTTTCCATTTCGTTTCCTTCTCATGAACTATTCCCGGAAGTTTTGCATTATTAATTTTTTCCATATGTTCTTTTACTGCTCCGACATATCCTTTCATTTTAGTAAAATCTTTTTCAGGAAATGCATTATGCCATATATCTGCTATCACGTCATGAAAATCAAAAAGCTCTGTTACTGTCCATTGAATTTCTGTTGAGTCAACACATTGTGCTTCTGCTTTATTATTTACTGATACTGCTATGAAAAGCACAATTGCAATTAAAAATAATTTTCTCATTTTGGTAAAGTTTATTTTTTAAGTTCGGCTAAAATAAGGATTTTTATCTCCTTATAAAAGCCATTTTTGTCGAATTTAGTCAATTTTGTTGTTGCCGCGATTCCTGTTTTGGCGACCAAAGCCCTCGTTTCTCTGACCTTTTTCTTGGTTTTCTTGCCCCCATCGGTATCTGTTTCTCTTCTGCAAACCCTTTCCAAAATAACATCCTGTATCTTTTACCAATGTTTTATTTTTGTTCCCATACCATTTTTTATTTACTCCTCCATTGCGTGGAGGTATGTAATCTGTGTCGTTAACTACTGTTTTATCATTGTTAAGCTCTGTCTCTTCTTTTGGTACTGTGTCTTTTAAAACCGTTGAATCAACACCTTTATTGCCCGAGGATGTCTCCTGCGTCTTGGGTTCGCAGGAGTATCCGCCGGACAAAAACATTATTAAAATGAACGCAAATATGTATGTATTATATTTCATACTGAAATATATACAGCAAATACCGTGCCATTTTTTGCATACATACAACCCTTTTTAACTGTTATTCTTCCAGCCCCATTTTTCAAGTCTGTATCTTAAATTTCTCTCAGGTATTCCTAAAATCTTTGCAGCACCAGTCTGATTCCCTTTTGCTCTCTCCATTGCCTCTTTAACTAATTTTTTCTCAAGATTTTCAACTTGCTCTGACATCGGTGTTTCCATATCAAGCTCATCACAAGGTTTTCCTGTTTCGCTCTTTTTCTTTCTGAGACTAATTGGAATATCTTCGCTCGTAATCAATTCTTCTCTTGAAAGCACAAGCGAGTGATGAACAATATTTTCCAGTTCCCTTACATTTCCCGGATAGTTATACCTCATCAGAATATCGAATGCTTCTTTTGAAAATTCTGCCTTCGACTTCTTTGTTGTGGAAATATATTTATTCAAAAAGAAATCTATCAATGTCGGAATATCTTCACGTCTTTCTCTAAGTGGGGGAATGTTAATTGTAACAACATTTAATCTGTAATATAAATCTTCTCTGAACTTTCCTTCTTCGATTAATTGTTCTATATTTCTGTTAGTTGCTGCGAGAATTCTTACATCAACCTTGATTGCCTGAACTCCTCCAACCCTTTCAAATTCTTCCTCCTGCAATATTCTAAGGAGTTTAACCTGAGTAGCCGCAGGCAAATCTCCTATTTCATCAAGTAAAAGTGTACCTTCATTTGCAAGTTCAAATCTCCCTCTCTTTTGTTTATCCGCACCGGTAAATGCTCCTTTCTCATGCCCGAAAAGTTCGCTTTCCAACAGGTTTTCGTTTAATGCAGCACAGTTTACTGCAATAAATGGTTTATCTTTTCTTTCGCTTGAAAAATGTATTGCTTTTGCGAGCACTTCTTTTCCTGTTCCGCTTTCACCCCTAATTAAAACTGCTGCCTTGCTTTCTGCTACTCTTGATGCAACACTGATAACCTCTTCCATTTTCACAGATGAAGAAATGACACCTGAAAGTTTATACTTATCTGTTAATTGTTCTTTCAGTCTGATGTTATCAGAAATAAGGTTTTGTCTTTCGTTAATCCTTTTTATCAGCAAATCAATTTCATCAAGGTCAATCGGTTTCGTTATGTAGTCAAAAGCACCTTCTTTCATTGCAGTAACTGCATTTTCTATTGTACCAAAAGCTGTCATAATAACTACCTGAGTATCGGGATTAATTTTCTTTATCTCCATTAATAAATCCAATCCGCTTTTTCCCGGCATTTTAAAATCCGTAAATACAATATCAATTATTTTTGATTTTAATATTTGAACAGCTTCCTCAACTCCCGATGATTTTGTTACCATATGTTTTTGGGATGAGAGATAATCGCTCAAGGTGTCTCGCTGATGTTTCTCGTCATCCACTATCAAGATTGATGTATTCATAATTCTATTATAAATTTTGTTCCTTTGTTTAGTTTGCTTTCTACTGAAATAATACCGTTATGTCTTGAAACAATTTGTTGAACTATGCTCAATCCAAGACCGGTTCCGGTATCCTTTGTAGTGTAATATAAATTAAATATTTTACTTATTGCATTCTCTTCAATTCCTTTTCCGTTATCCGAAATTGAAATTATCTTTTTATTATTTTTTATATAAAATTCTATAATGATTAATCCGCCCGTTTCAACTGCTTCAACTGCATTCTTAATCAGATTTACCATTACCTGTTTAAACTGTTCAATATCAATTTCGAGAATATCATTTTCTTTAATTTCAGTTTTCAATAAAATGTTTTTTCGTTCTGCCATAACTTCCGCAACTTCCGTTATTTCTTTGAAAAAATCTTCCGATTTAATGCTTTCAATCTTTAGTTTCGGAGGTCTTGAAAATTTCAGAAACTGCTCAATGATTCCGTTTACTCTTGAAGATTCTGAACGAAGTACGTCTGACATTTTTCCAAGCGATTCTTTATCAATAGTTTCTCCCTCTGTGCCCTTTTTAATTCTTTGACCAATCATACTAATTGTATTCAAGGGATTTCTAACCTCATGTGCAACACCGGAGGCAAGTTCTCCCATTGCAATCAGCTTTTCATTTTCTTTTGAATGTCTCTCGTATTTTTGCAGTTCCTCCGCAAGTTTTATATTCTGAGATTTTATTATAAGGAAAATCACAACGAGGGATACAATAATTAATATTGCGGAAAGAACAACAGCTCGCTGAATCATTGTTGTTTCAAGGTTTTCAATTTGATGAATAGTAAGACCTATTCTGAAAATCCCGATTTTTTTGTTTTCAACATTGAATGTTTTTACAACTTCAAAGACTTTTTCTCCCTGAAACTCAATCAATCTTGATTTTGGAAAAGTATCACTGCAGGAAATTTTCAGAAATTCATCGTCATTAATCTTTCCGAGTTCATTCACATTTTTGTTTGCGGCTATAATATCGGAATCGTTTTGCAGCATTATATACGCTATGCCTTCCGAGTTACCGATATCTTGTATCATTTTCCCGAAACCTGTTTTCTGTCTGAATTCCAGCAAAGATTCCGCATCAAGATTAACTACAATTGCGCCGCCTCTGTTATTGCTTCGCTTCACTGCAACTGCATATCTGAAACCATCTTCAAATCTTGATTCTTTTAATCCTATAATAATTTCGTTTTCCTTGCCATTCAAAATTGGTTCAATAAATTTCTTTTGAGTATGCTTTGATTTGCTTCCTTTATGAGTTGTATCAAAGTTATTAGATCTTATTCTTGTTCCATCTTTATCAAATAGGTTGACTCTATAAACATCATTCTCTTCAGAAATTCTTATAATATCATTATTTGATAAATTTGATATACTGTCAAGCCATTGAACATTTCTTGCAACACCTATAAGATGCTGAGAAAGCAGGGCTTCTATCTCCCTGTCTGAAATAACTGTATTTGCGCTGCTCATACTAACAGTATTAATCAGCGAATATGCATACTCTCTAAGCTGATGGAAAATAGTCTGCCTGTTTGAGTTTAGCTCTATCAGTGAAAAAACAGTTACTAACAAAATAATTGAAAATGCAATTGAGAAGATATACCCCTTCTTAATATTTGTAATCTTCCGTAAAGTGTTTTCAGTATCCATATTTGAATTTATAAATAAACAAAGTAAAAAAAAGTATATAAATAATTCATTATGATAATTTTGGTTTTTAATTCATTCGATTTACAAAACATAAAAAAAATAATTTTGTTATATTACAAACTGCTAAATAAAAATAATACAATGAAAATAAATTTGCTGTCACTTTTAATTCTTTTCGGATTTATATTCCAAACCGGTAATGCTCAGGATTATACTCTTGAAGATATTTTCATGAGCAAAAAATTTTCTGCAAAATCTTTCAGCGGATATGTACATTTAAAAGATGGGGAAAGATATGCTAAAATTGATAAAGACTTAAATATTATTGCCTACAGTTACAAGACCGGCGAGAAAGACTATGTTTTATTTGCCGGCAGCGAATTTAAAAAAGAATTTGGTGATTCTTCCCTATATGACAATTATCTTTTGTGTAACGATGAGTCGAAAATTTTATTCTATATGAATACCGAAGCCATTTACAGGACATCATCGGAATACAACTGTTATGTGTATGATATTAACTCAAAGCAGTTCAGCCCTGTGTATGACGGAAAGATTCAACTTGCTGTTTTTTCTCCTGATGCCAAAAAGATTTCTTTTATAAGAGATAACAATTTGTTTATCAAATATCTCGGGAATAATGAAATTGTACAGATTACTTCAGACGGAAAAATCAATGAGGTAATAAACGGAAAAGCTGATTGGGTTTATGAAGAAGAGTTCGGGCTCAGAACAGGATATGACTGGTCTGCAGATTCCAAGAATCTTGCATACATAAGGTTTGACGAAAGTAATGTTAAAGAATATTATCTTCAGGTGTGGGGAGAACTTTATCCACAGCTTGTTAAATATAAATATCCCAAAGCAGGGGAGGACAATTCTGTTGTAACTGTTCATTCCTATAATCTTGAAACGGGAAAAACAACTAATATAGAAATCGGAGATGAAAAAGATATTTACATTCCAAGAATAAAATGGACAAAAGACGGGAATTTGTTATCTCTTATCAGGTTGAATCGTTTGCAAAACAAAATGGACGTTTTGATTTCAGATGTTACGACGGGAAATTCAAAAGTAATACTGACAGAAACAAATGAAAGATATATTGATGAAAATTACGATTTGAATTTTACAAAAGAAAATAATTTCCTGATGTTAAGCGACAAATCAGGCTTCAGGCATATATATGCTTATGATATAAACGGTAACTTTCTTAATCAGGTTACAAAAGGTAATTATGAAGTTATCTCAATCAACACTTACGATGGTGAAAAGGTGTATTATGCTTCCAATGAACCTTCTCCTCTAAGGAAAGCTCAATATTCTATAAACTTAGACGGTACCCGTAAAATATTATTAAGTCCTGAAAATGGAACGAGCAATGCGTCTTACTCCAAAGGTAATAAATATTTCTTTATGTTCTATAATAATGCAAATTCGCCAAACGAGATTTCATTAAATGATAATTCAGGGAAATTAATCAGAGTTATTGAAGAAAATGAGAAACTCAAAGAAACGATGTCTGAAAATAAATTTGTCAAAAGAACTTTTTTTACATTTAAAACTTCAGACGGAACGGAATTAAACGGACATATTAGATCGGAAGAGCACACGTCTGAACTCCAGTCACGAATCACCATCTC
>CALKAJ010000314.1 GCA_937983305.1 uncultured Ignavibacteriota bacterium
ACCACCGAGATCTACACTCTTTCCCTACACGACGCTCTTCCGATCTGTATCATCTACTGCTCCTGCATAGACTAAGGAGTCACTTTGAGAAAGGCGGTATATATTAATCTCCTGAAGAGTTCTTTCCCAGTTTGCTCCCGAATTTGTTGAACGGTAAACTCCTCCATTCAAGCCTGTTGAATAATTATAAAACCCTGCATAAACGAAGGGTTCATTTGCAGAAACATATCTTACATCACCGCCGGGAGATGACGGCTCCCACAAGCCTCCATTGTTAGTGGTTTTCCAGACTCTGTCTGCTCCGATAACGCAATAAACATTTCCATTGCTTGCAGACATAGACCAAACCGGAGGATTACCGTAAAAATGAGTATTTGACCAATTAAGTCCGCTGTTAGATGATTTCCAAAAACCATCGCTTGTGCTTGCATAGAAATAAGTACCGTTAAATGCAATAGATTTAATACCACCTGTATTACTTGCAATTTTTATCCACAGATTTCCGGAGTTGCTTGATTTATAAATCCCATTACTTGTACCGGCATACAGAACGTTACCGTTTACGCTTAATGCAGTAACATATTCGCCGGAAGTAATTCCGTTATTGGATTGAATCCATTGCCCTATGCAATTTTCAACCTTAAATAAAATAATTAGGATAGATAACAAAAAGTATAATTTTTTCATAATTAATAAATTAAATTTGAATGTATTGTATTTAAATATTTATTCAAAGTTTATTTCAATAAAATATTTTTTTTGTGTCCGTGAATCCATTAGTTTCAATTGCACAAAAAAATAGTGTTTTTAAAATAAGATTGCAAAATAATAATTTATCACATTTCGTTACATTCCGGAAACATTCTTTAGAATCTTTAGTTTAATAATTAACTTTTTATAATTAAAAACTTTAAGAAAATGAAAAACTCACTTAAAAAGAACTCCTCGCAACTTTTCATTTCAATTATCGTTTTGAGCTCTATTATCTTTGCCGCTTTTTCGGTCAATAGCTCTCAAAAGGGTAATGAGGAAATGCCAAAAGTGAAAAAAGTTACACAAGCCAAACTCACCGATGACCCGATTACATTTTCATCGGAACTTAACAACAAGTATTATTTCGATAATAACAACGCTTATCTGAACCTTGATATTCAGAGCAGAGATATTTCAAACAAGGTTATTGAAAAAACACCATTGAATATTTCGGTTGTCATTGATAAGAGCGGCTCAATGGCTGATAAAAATAAACTGACTTTTGTCAAAAAAGCCGTAGAGCACATCATAGATGAACTTGGAAGTGACGATTACATTTCAATTGTAACCTACGACGATGATGTAAAAGTAGTTTATGAATCAAGCAGAATTGAAGATAAATCTTCCTTGAGAAGAATTGTTTCTTCTATTACATCAGGCGGATATACCAACCTTAGCGGAGGAATGGTAAAAGGATTTAATCAGGTCGAAAGCACTTATAGAAGAGGTTATGTAAACAGAGTTTTACTTCTTTCAGACGGACTTGCGAACCGAGGCATCACAGACCGTTCCGAAATCGCTGATATGGTCAGAGATAGAAGCAGAAGAGACGGCATTACGATTTCAACTTTCGGTGTCGGCAACGATTTCAATGAAAACCTAATGGCAGATATTGCAGATTACGGAAAAGGGAATTATTATTATATAAAAAATTCACTCGATATCCCTCAGATTTTTGCAAGCGAGCTTAAAGGCGTAAGATATTTAACGGGCCACGACTCAAAAATCCGCATAAAATTTCCCGCAGAATATCTAACAGTTAACAAAGTGTTTGGATATCCTTACGAAGTATTCGGTGATGAAATAGCAATAGATTTAAAGGATATATTTGCAGGCCAAAATAAAACTGTTTTAATCAAGTTTGATATAAAGAAAAAATTTACGGGCACGATTAATTTCAAATCGGACTTCGAATATTTGAATCCCGAGAACAACCTTGAGAAAGTCTCAAAGTCAGTTTCCAACTCTCTTGAACCTGCAAGTAATCAATCTGAATTTGATAAAGGATTTGCTCTTAATGTTCAGCAAAATGTTGTTGTATTCGAAGCCAACGATATAATGGAGCAGGCACTCAAAGAAGCGGATAAAGGAAACTACGACCAGGCTCGCAAAAAAGTTCAGGAAGGAAAAGACTATATCACTACTCAGAAAAGCACTGTACCGCAATCACCGGAGATAGAAAGACAGGAAAAGAATATTGATAATTACAACGACGAGCTTAAAACAGCCGAGAAGAAATCCGACGAAGAGAAAAAGGAAATGCAGAAAGCAGGAAAATACGAGAATTACAACACGAGAAAGAATAACAACTAAGCTTTACAGAAACATAGAAATACTCCGAAGCTCCCTTTCCGGGGAGCTTTTTTAATTTTGCTTAATTTTTCTATTTTCAAATTCAATTTATTACTGTATATTGAATTGTGTTGTTCAAATAGTTTTATTAATTATTTATTAAAAAAATATATGGACAGAATTTCTACTAACTGGGGCTCCACATCCAACTCTGACGAAAAAATCGCAGTAGAGGAAATCTTTAATCAGATTTCAGATGACAAAGACGGGCAATATATTATCTTTTGCTCGCCTGAATATAATATTGAATCTCTCGGAAAAGAATTATTCGATAAATTTGGTCCCGATATATTTTGCTGTACTACATCCGGTGAAATTTCTAAATCCGGTTATTCTAAAGGCGGTATTGTTGGACTGAAAATTTCTTCTTCGGAAATTAAGTTTAAAAACTATTTTATTCAGGATATTACTAACATTGACCTGAGAGCAACAAACGAAATTGCGGAAATTATTAAGAAAGAATTTAATATAAACGATTTCGATCCGGCAAAACACACCGGTATGATTCTTATAGACGGACTTTCAATGCTCGAAGATAAAGTAATATCTCTTTTTTCTAAATCGCTTGACCCGATTGAGATTTCAGGCGGCTCAGCAGGTGACAATCTGCATTTCAAAGAAACTCACATTTATAACAGCGGAAAATTCTATAAAAATTCTGTTTCGTTTCTGTTTATCGAAAGTGATATACCTTTCCTTAATTTCAGAACCCAGCACTTTGAACCGACAGAGAAAAAACTCGTTATAACCGAAGCAGACCCGGCTAAAAGAATAGTTTATGAAATCAACGGAGAAAAAGCTGCAATTGAATATGCAAATATTCTCGGCATTGATGTTAACTCTTTAAATCCTCAGGTCTTTGCAAGATATCCTGTTATGTTAAATATCGGGAACAGCTGGTACATCAGGTCTATTGCTAAAATGAATGATGATTACAGTCTTAGTTTCTTCTGTGCAATTGATAATGGATTGGTTCTAACTGTTGCTCAGGGAGATGATATCACAAAAAATCTTGACAACACTTTCAACATCTTAAAGAAACAACTCGGTGAGATAAGTGTTATAATTGCTTTTGATTGCATATTAAGAAAACTTGAGGTTGAGCAAAATAAGCTTGTTGATAATATGAACGAAGTTTTCTCAAAAGTGAATGTTATTGGTTTTAGTACTTATGGAGAGCAATGCAACTCCGTTCACGTTAATCAAACTTTAACAGGATTAGCATTTGGGTCTTAATCAATGAAAGGCGAGACTAAAAATATTGAAGAGCTAAAAAATAAAATAGCAGCACTTGAAAAAGAGCTGGGAAAATCGAAAAAGATTCAGAACGCACTGATGTTGAAAGTAGAAAAAAGCGTTCAGATGACCGGCAGCGATTTTTCAGTGTTTGAAGCGAATATTGTTTTAAACGAGCTAATAAGGAAAAAGACAGAAGAGCTATCAATAGCCAATGAAAATTTAAAACAAAAAATTGAAGAGCAGGAACATTCCGCACAACTTCTCAACGAAAGCAGGGAAAGTTACAGACTTCTTATTGATAATCTTGGAGAAGGAATCGGAGTAGTTGATACAAACGAATCTTTTATATTCGCAAGCCCTGCCGCCAATTCAATTTTTAAAATTAAAAAAGGAAGTACTTTAATAGGCAGGAATTTAAGCGAATTCACGGAAAAAAGTGATTATGATGAAATAGTTCAGAAAACAGACGAAAGAAAGAAAGGGAATAAAAGTTCTTATGAAATGCAAATCAAGAGGGATGACGGAACATACGGCTACATTCTCGTTACGGCAACTCCGCAATATAACAGGGAAGGAAAGTTTAAAGGTACATTTGGAGTTTTCAGGGATATTACGGAACGGAAAAACATAGAAAATGCACTCAAAGAAAATCAGGATTATATGAGGGTAATGCTTGAAAATGTTCACGCAGGAATTATGCTGGTTAATCCGGAAACACACACTATTGAAGATATAAATCCTTTAGCGGCAGAAATGGTAGGTCTTAGCAAAGGAGAAATTATCGGAACAGAATGTTATAAATTTGTATGCCCTGCTGATAGAGGACGATGCCCTATAACCGATTTAAATCAAAAAGTTGAAAGAGCAGAAAGAATTCTACTCAGGGCAGACGGCAAAAAACTGCAAATTTTAAAAACTGTAAGCCAGGTAAATCTCAAAGGAAAAACTTACCTTCTTGAAAGTTTTGTTGATATCACAGAAAGAAAGAAAGCAGAAGAAGGACTCAAGGAAAGTAAAGAGAGAATACAGGCATTACTCGATGCATCTCCTGACTTAGTTTTCAGAATGAATGCCGAAGGAGTATTTCTCGATTATCACACTTCGAATCCCGAACAGCTTTTATTCTCACCTGATGTATTTCTGAATAAAAAAGTAACAGATGTTTTTCCGGAAAGTTTTTCTAAAAACTTTATTAAGTATATAAAGAAAGCCCTTGAAAACCACAAACTTCAAACATTTAACTATTCAATCCCGACCGGTGAAGGGCTGACTCACTTCGAAGCAAGAATTACTGAACTCGGGCACGAGCAGGTTATGGTAGTTATCAGAAATATGACTTTTGAAGTGCAGGCAAGAACCAAACTTGAATATCTTAATAACTTACATTCTCTTATAAACGAAATATCGTCAGAATTAATAAAAGCGAATCTTGAAGATATTAATACAACCGTAAACAGTGCCTTAGCAAAATTCGGAAGTTTTTCCTCCGTTGACAGAGTGTATATATTCGAATTTGACAAAGAGAATGTTGTTATGAATAATACTTATGAGTGGTGCAACAAAGGTATAACTCCGCAGATAGAAAACCTTCAGGAAGTACCAAGCTCACTAATCTCAAGATGGCTCGAGATATTCAGCAGGAACGAAACAATTAATATCCCTCTTGTTTCTGAAATTCCTGATGAGTTTAGGATTGAAAGGGAAATACTTGAAGCACAGGATATAATTTCGCTTGTTGCTCTCCCTTTGTTTTACAGCGGTGAACTGATTGGCTTTATCGGATTCGACTCCGTTAGAGAAAAGAAAATATGGGATGAAAATTCCCTGGCATTTCTTAAGCTCACAGGCGAAATTATAGCAGGAACGATTTACAGATTCAAATACGAGAAAGAACTTATTAAACAAAGAAAAATCGCCGATACTGCCAATATGGCTAAGAGTGAATTCATAGCAAATATGAGCCACGAAATCAGAACTCCAATGAATGCGATTCTCGGTTTTTCCGAAATCCTTTATAACTCTTCAAATGATGACTTATCAAAAGGTTATTTAAAGACAATACTCAAAAGCGGTAACACTCTTCTTTCATTAATTAATGATATTCTCGACTTATCAAAAATTGAAGCCGGAAGACTGGAGCTACAGGTTGAAGCGTTCAGCCTTAAAGAAATTTTCATTGATATACAGAGTATTTTCTCACAAAAGGTCTATGAAAAGGGAATTAGTTTTGAGATTGAATTCCCCGACAATTTCCCGAAATTCATAACACTTGATGAAATAAGACTCAGACAAATTTTACTAAATCTTGTCGGAAATGCCGTTAAATTCACTTCAAAAGGATATGTAAAATTATCAATGAATATTGATAAATTTGATACGGAAAAGAACAGGTATGATATTTCCATTTCGGTTAAAGATTCGGGAATCGGAATTCCCTATGATGAGCAGCAGCAAATATTTGATTCTTTCAGACAATCAAGCTTAGTTAGTACAAAACATTTTGGCGGAACCGGATTGGGGCTTGCAATTTCTAAAAAACTGATTGAAATGATGAACGGTACAATCGCTGTTGAAAGCGAGCCGGGCAAAGGCAGCATCTTTAAAATATGCCTCAAAGGTATATCTCCTGCAGAGGGAGTAATACGAAGCAACGACGAATCAGACTGGAGCAGAAAAGAAATTACTTTCACAGGGAAGAGACTTCTCATTATTGATGATATTCAGCACAATATAGATATAATTAAAGCATATCTTGAAAATACCGAATTGATAATCGGCGAATTGAACAGCGGTGTGACTGCAGTTGAATTTGTGAAAGGATTTAAACCGGATTTAGTTCTTATGGATTTAAGAATGCCGGAGATTGACGGCTTTGAAACTGCAGGAAATATTAAGTCGGATCCTGACTGCAAGAATATTCCCATCATTGCATTCACTGCTTCTTCAATGAAAACAGACTTAAACAGAATCAAAGAAGTTTTCGACTCACATATATGGAAACCCGCACAAAGGAATAATGTTATAAATGAGATTGTAAAATTTATTCCTTATAAGGTTATATCAGAAAAAAATGAACCGGATAAGAGCTTTAGTCTCAACGAAAATATTCAAATGAATAAAGAAGAAATTGCAGAATTTGTTAAAAAACTTGAACATATCTCAATCAGATTCGTTCCGAAAGCAGAGCTGCTGCTGGAAATTATGGATATGGAAGAAGCTGAAATATTCATAAATGAATTTACGGAGTTCTGTGAAGCAAATGAATTAGTCCACTTTAATAACTATATAGCCGAGCTGCATAAATATTTTGAAAACTTTGATATAAAAGGACTCGAGAAGCATTTAAACAAGCTCTCCGGGTTAATTAAAAATTTGAAAAATCATTATTCCGAATAAATATGGACAACACAAAAGATAAATCCTACATATTAATAGTAGATGACCAGCCGCAAAACATACAGCTAATTGGTACTTTGCTAAGACCTTACTACCAGCTTTCAGTAACTGATGACGGTTACAAAGCAATCTCAATTGCAAAAAGCAAACTGCCGGATTTAATTTTGCTGGATGTTATGATGCCTGAAATTTCCGGATACGAAGTTTGCGAGGAATTAAAGAAGGACCCTACTACAAAAGATATTCCAATAATTTTTCTAACGGCAAAGCACGAATCGGAAGATATAGTAAAAGGTTTTAAACTCGGAGCAGTTGATTATATTATAAAGCCGTTTAATAAAGATGAAATCCTTGTAAGAATTTCAACTCACCTGAGATTGAAAGCTTCGGAAAAAATGCTTATACAAAAGAATGATGAGCTCAAACTTCTGAACAGTCAGAAAGATAAATTTTTCTCAATTATTGCTCACGACCTCAGAGGTCCTTTATCGGGTTTGGTAGGTTTATCTGAAATTTTAAATAATGAGCTTTCAAAACTGCCGCAGGAAGAAGCGATGGAATTAATAAGCAGTATCAAAGATTCCGCGGATAAACTGAGCAAACTTCTTGATAACCTTTTGCAATGGTCGCAGGTTCAGATAGGTTTAATAAAATTCACTCCGGTCAATGTTAATCTTGCCGCTTTGCTGAATCAAAATATTGAACTGCTTGGCGAAACTGCAAACAGAAAAGAAATTAAAATCACAAACGATACTCCGGAAAATATACACGCAAATATTGACGTTAATATGTTCAACACAATTCTCCGCAATTTCCTCACAAATGCAATCAAGTTCTCTTACAGAAAAGGAACAATAAAGGTAAAAACTGAACTAAGCGAATCCGGAGAAGCAACAATTTCGGTTGCGGATGAGGGAACCGGAATAAGCAAAGAAAACATCGAAAAGTTGTTTAAGATAAACGAGAAGGTTTTTGCAAGCGGAACAGAGGGAGAGCCGAGCACAGGACTCGGATTACTCCTATGCAAAGACCTTGCGGAAAAAATGGGTGGAAGCATAGGAGTATCGAGCGAGCCGGGAAAAGGAAGCACCTTTTCGGTAACATTACCTATAGGTCAATA
>CALKAJ010000315.1 GCA_937983305.1 uncultured Ignavibacteriota bacterium
CTTACTCTATCCGAAGACTTTGTGAGGCTGTATTTTCACACAGGCTCTGGAGCTTTGGAAGGAGAGTAAAACAATCACTCCTACTTCTACAGCTGGAGCTTTGGAAGGAGAGTAAAATTTTTAAAGAAAACGACTCCGTACGGGGTCGTTTTTTTTATCAAAATTAAAATAACTCATTGCATTTTAAAATTAATCCTCATAAATTTAATCACTACTGGTTATTAACTGTATTTTTAATAAAATTAAAATCTTTTATTAACTTAAACTTTCCGGAGGGAATATGAGGAAAGTAATTATTGTTTCAATTCTTTTGTTAGCATCAATGGCTAACTCACAAGATGGTTTATTAAACTGGACACTCAACTACAACAACAATATGAGAATTTTCGGCGGCGTTGTCAATCCCGCCAATTCAAATATTATGTATGTTGCAAGTCTTGATTCAGGTGTTTATAAAACCACAAATGCCGGTTTAAATTGGTATCCGGTTAACAACGGCATAACTTATAATAAAGCTCAATGCATTGACATCTGCCGTTCAAATCCTAACGTTCTTTATATGGGCACTGATTCGCTCGGCGGTGCAAACTCAGGTGTTTATAAAACAACTGACGCAGGTGCTAATTGGGTTCGTGTTTACAACGGTGTAACTGATATGGCTGTACAATCAATCGCAGTTAGTCCGTCAAATCCCGACGTTGTTTGGATATGTGCCTTTAATGGTGTCGGACCGGCCGCAGGCGGATTGTGGAAAACAACCAATGGCGGGCTAAATTGGTTTATTTCCAATACAGGCATAACATCCGACAACAAGAATATGCTTACTGTGGTAGTAAATCCACTAAATGCAAATGTTCTATATGCGGGAACATCGTTGATTCTACCCGGAAGTACAGGACCTTCGAAAATTTATCGAAGCAATGACGGCGGTTCAAACTGGGTTCAGCTTACAAACGGATTACCAACTTTATCCACTGCGAACAACCCTGTAAGGGCAATGAGTTTCAGTACACTTGATACAAGCCGGGTTATCGCAGCATTGTTTGTTAATGATACAACCGGCGGGCTTTATCTTACGGTTAACAGCGGTCAAAACTGGGCAAAAAAATGGGGAATTCCGAATACTACAGGAACCCTTCCAAGGAGCATCGGATTCAGACCCGGCTCGAATAATGAAATTTATGTCGGGCTTGACCAGTCGTCTTTAACAACAGGAAGGGGAGTTTGGCGAACTACAAACGGCGGACAAACCTGGGCTGATTTTTCTACAGGTGCTTTGCTTAATACAATGGGAATACGCGCACTTCTGTGGAAAACTTCCGGCGATACCACCCTTTTCGTCGGTGCTTCCGGTACAACAGCAGCTTTGCGGGGAATTTTTGATTATACCTGGCCTGCTCCTCCGCAAATCGGCTGGACTGAACAAACATCGGGAGTAACTACTTCTCTGAATTGTGTCAGCGCAACTTCGCTTACTAACTGCTGGATTGGAGGCAATGGAGGTGTAGTTCTCAGAACGGTTAACGGCGGAAATATTTGGACGAGTGTAGGAGGCGGAACAATTGGAACTGCAGATGTTTATGCAATTCTTGGAATTGACGCGAATACTTGTCTTGTTAGTACATCGCCGTCAAATACATTTGTTTACAGAACATCAAACGGCGGTTTAAACTGGACTCAGGTATTTACTCAAACCGGCGGTTTTATTGATGACATTAAAAAAGTCGGAATGAATATTTTTATGTACGGCGATCCTGTCGGAGGAAGATGGTCTTTATGGAAATCAACAGATAACGGGTTAACTTTTGATTCTACGGGATTATTTATTCCGCAGGCAGGAACAGAAGCCGGCTGGAATAATGCAATGTTTTCCGATGGCTCGAAAATTTATTTTGGTACGAACAATACAAGAGTTTATTATAGTACAAATTCAGGATTGAGCTGGACGTTTTCACCGACAACAGGCAGTGCTAATTCTTACAGTGTTGCATTTATCGGGAACACAGGTTTTACAGGACAAACCGTTACATTGAAATCCGTAAACGGTGGAGTTAACTGGGCAACTGTTACACTGCCGGGAACGGGTACGGCATATTCATTTATTAAAGGAGGCGGTAATTTCTGGTATGCAAGAGGAAGCGGAATTTATACTTCCACGGATGCCGGAAATAATTTCGCCTTGCAATATACTGCACCGGCAGGTACCGTTTACTGTATGTCAATGTTCTGGAATGCTACAACAATGAACCCAAGTGAGTTTTACAGCGGTTGGGCAGTCCGTTCAAACGGAGGAATCTCAAGGTATTATAATGAGATAATTGTTGGACTTAAGAAAGAGGAAACGGAAATCCCGTCCAATTTTGCATTAATGCAAAATTATCCGAATCCGTTTAATGCAATGACAACAATTGAGTTTAAAGTTCCAAGTTCAAAGTTTGTAAAGTTAGTTGTATTCGATATACTCGGTAAGGAAGTCGCAACTCTTGTGAATGAATATAAATCTCCGGGTACCTATTCGGTTTCGTTTGACGCATCAAGGCTTTCAAGCGGTGTGTATTTTTATAGAATATTTACCGGAGATTTTTATGATGTTAAACGAATGGTATTAACAAAATAAATTTATTGTAACTGAAACAACAGAAATTCCTCTTAGAATACGACCCCGCACGGGGTCGTTTTTTTTTATTCTTTTCCCATTTTTTTAAATAATAATTTTCATAAATTTGCTTAACAATTTCTTAATATTTCCTTAACAATTTGATAACATTATACTATGTCACTTTTTAAAAAAATCCTTCCAAAGAAAGACATTTTTTTCGAATTATTATCAGAATTAGTTGATAATATTCATAAAGCATCTGTGATATTGCACGAAATGCTTCATAACTCCGAAACATTAGCCGAGAACTCATCAAAGATTCATATCTTAGAAAACAAATGTGATGATATTTCTCACAGAATAATAAAGGAGCTAAACGAAACATTTATTACCCCTCTTGACAGGGAGGACATACACGAGCTAGCAAATTCTCTTGCTAACATAATTGACGGAACGGATACCATTGCCTGTAGAATGAAAACA
>CALKAJ010000316.1 GCA_937983305.1 uncultured Ignavibacteriota bacterium
AATGTATCTTCGTGGTTGCCTTTGACAGGTTTGATATTATTCTCAATACAGAACTGAATTACTTGCTTTGAGCCGGTACCTCTGTCAATCAGGTCTCCAACAGTATAAACCTCTTTCGTGTATTTCAGAATCTTTTTATATAAATCCTTTAATTCTTCGTAGCATCCGTGTATATCACCGATTACGGCTATGGTATTTTTTTTATTCATAGTCAAAAATAGCAAATAAAAAATTTAATTTGTTCTCATTTATTGAGAAAAAATTGTTAAATATGAGAATACACAGAGTAACAAGAAAAAATTATTCTCATTGGATTAGAGCAATAACAAAGATATAAAATGTAATTTTGTCTATGAATAAAAAAGATAATATAAAATTAAGAATATTAAAAAATATTGGAAAGGGGATATTATTATATGTTTCCGGAATTCAGTAAAGAAAATGATGCAAATGAAGTATTTGAGGCTAATGGCTTCGAAAAGATTCCTGCTTACAGGAAAATAGAAGTTATAGAACCTCTTGCCGAATATATAGCAAGCTCAGTAAAGACGCTTGGTGCGAATTCCTGCGGATTCGTAGAGAATAATGTTATCAACTATCATTTGTGTGATAGTGACTCATATTTTATTAATATGAATAATAAATATGTGTTTGCTTATTTTAAAGATGCTGAATTTAGTAACAGTATGCCTGTTATGATTCTGCTCAATTTTTTAAAGTTTAAAGCCGAAAGGATTTTATTTATATATGAAGATACCCACTTCCTGATTGAAAAAACAGAAGATACTTATAAAGTCTGTGAAAAACTTGATGAGATTTATGTTTCTCCTTCGTATTTGTTTAACATAATAATCAAAGCCGTTAGTGATGAATCTTATGAAAATATGTTCTATAAACTTTTGGAAATTTTCAGTTTGAAATATCTGAATAAAGATATTAGAAGTTATGGAATAATTGATATTTTGTTAAAGGTGTTAAAACTTGATGTTTCATAATTATTGCAAAAATAATTCGAGAGAGGGGCTCTATTCGTAAAGCCCCTTTTTTAATCACGCCCTTTATAAAGTTTTACAATATTTGATGCTCTTTCAATAATCATTTCCTTTAACTCTAATGGTTCTAAAATTTCTACATCATCACCCCATCCCATAACCCAGGACATAAATTCATAAGATAGTTTTACACGCATATTCATTAAGTAGCAGTCAGGTTTTTCGATTATTTCCTGTGTCTCAATATAAAATTTATTTTTGATACTTCTGCCTGTTTCTAAATTGAACTTCAGCGAGACATCACATTCTTTCCCTCCTGAATAAATACCCCACGAAGTTTTAAACAGACTGAAAATATCAGGATATTTTTTTACTTTAGATGTTTTCTTCAGAAATCTTATATCATCTATTTTATCAAGAAGAAACACTCTCGTTTTGTCTTTTTCGTCGTTATCCATTGCAATAAGGTAAATATTACGGTTAGTTCTTGAGAGACTAATAGGTGTAATTTCCTTCCGGAAACCTCCGTCCTTTTTTTTATTATATACTATTTCAATCATGTGCTTTTTATCAATTGCCTTGAGTATGTTGACAAACAAAAGCAAAGTTTCATCACGGTATTTACCTTTAATGAGTTTTAAATTTTTTATAATGTCATATTTATTCAGGGCAAGGTATGTGCATATCAGATGGTTTAATAATTCATTGTTAAATCCTGTTACTTCGTATTTCTTCTTGCCGGAGTGAATATCCACTCCTATACTTCGTAGTTTTTCTGCATCTCTTCTAATTGTTTGAGGACTGAGTTTGAAATGTTCGACAATATCGAGTTCAGAATATTCTCCGGGTTTGGCAAGAACCATTGCGGCAAATTCAATTTGCCGGGTATATTCCTCTTTTATAATATTATGAGTTTTATCCATAGTGATTGTGACATAAATTAAATTTTATTTCAGTTAAATATTAATGTAATATAGTAATTTTTTATTAAATATTCTTATTCTAATATTATAACCAATAATATTATTGAATTATTTATGGTATAAATTCGTTATAGATAAAAAGGAGATAAAAATGGTAATCGGTAAAAGACTATTAGAACATCCGTTCTATCAATTATGGGAAAAGGGAGAGATTTCAAAAGAACAATTAGCTGATTACAGTTATTCATATTATGAATTGATTGAAGATATTCCCGTTCTATGGCAAAAAGCTATTGAAGGTCTAAACGCAGAGTCTGAAACTTCGGAACAGCTTGTCAAAGAAGAAATATCACATATTACTTTATGGAATGAATTCAAATCGAAACAAAATTCTAAAGACTTTCATTCAATGAAAGATGTCAGGGAAGAATTGGAAAAGATGAATCCTTCCGAACTCTTAGGTGCAATCCATTCATTCGAAATTCAACAGCCTGAGGTTGCAAAAACAAAGAAAGCAGGTCTTATAAAATATTACGGTTTTGAAGAAAGTGAGTTAAAATATTTTAATGAACATATTCAGGAAGCTGAGCACATAGCTTTCGGTAAAATGCTTTCCGAAAAATTTGCAATAAAAGAAGATTTCGAAAGAGGATTCGTAAAAGGTTCCGAAATATTTTATAAAGCTCTGGACAGGTTTTTGAATTAATGGCATTTTAAGCATATTATTAAAAAAGCAAATTCCAATTAATTACCCTGATTTTAATACAAATTATTTGCATATTAACCCTAATTATGATACAAATAATTTAAATAATTACCCTAATTATAAGCAATGTTTAATAGGAAAATTATAAAACAATTAGAAAACTGGGTTTTAAGAAATGGTAGAAAGCCTTTAATTCTTCGAGGTGCAAGGCAAGTTGGTAAAACAACTATAATAAATCAGTTCTCGAAGCAGTTTGATGATTATATATACCTGAATTTAGAAACTAATGAGGATAAAAAATTATTTGATATTTCCGGAAATATTGAGGAAATTGTTCAGGCAATATTCTTTATTAAAAACAAAAAGTTTGATAAAAACTTAAAAATCTTAATTTTCATAGATGAAATTCAGGAATCTCCGAGAGCAATTGAATTATTAAGATATTTTTATGAAAAATTTCCTGATTTATTTGTTATTGCAGCGGGTTCCTTGCTTGAATCAGTGTTTAATTTTAAAGTAAACTATCCTGTGGGAAGAGTTGAATATTTAATATTAAGACCTGTTTCATTTACAGAATTTTTAGAAGCGATTGGCGAAGAGACAGCAATAGAGCAATTGGAGAATATTCCGTTTAATAATTTCGCTCATGAAAAACTAATGAAATTATTTCATACTTATTTTCTGATTGGGGGAATGCCGGAAATAATAAAATACTATTCGGAATTTAAAGAATTAACCGGATTAAAGAATATATATGAATCTTTAATAACTTCTTATATGGATGATGTTGAAAAATATGCTAAGAATTCAACACGTGCCGTAATTCTCAGACACACAATCCGTTCTTGTTTCATTGAAGCGGGAAAGAGAATAAAGTTTCAGGGTTTCGGAAATTCAAATTATAAATCACGGGAAATCGGAGAGTCACTTAAAACTCTTGAGCAAGCTTTGTTAATTAATCTTATTTATCCTACCACAGCTCAGGAATTACCCATGTTACCTAATAAAAAGAAATCTCCTCGTCTCCAGATTTTGGATACCGGGTTGTTAAATTATTTTGCAGGAATACAACAGGATATTATTAAAACTGAAGATTTAAACAGTATTTATAAGGGAACAATGATTGAACATTTAGTTGGACAGGAAATACTTTCGTCTCAATATAATGCTTTGAGTTCTTTGCATTTTTGGGTTCGTGATAAGAATTCTTCAAGTGCAGAAATTGATTTTTTGTTTCCTTATCGAAATAAACTAATACCAATCGAAGTTAAATCAGGGAAAGAAGGAACACTCAAATCATTACATCTTTTTATGGATGATGCTCCGCTAAATATTGCAATTCGACTTTATTCGGGCAGTTTCGGAATATCAGAAATAGAAACTAAGAGGGGTAAAAAGTTTAAATTAATAAATCTCCCTTATTTTTTAACATCGCAAGTTGAAAAATATATTAAGTTCGCAGAAAATTATTAGGGAGTGTAAATCAAAGAAACATATAACCATTATTGAGAGGAAATTATTTTTTAAAAGAGTACATTGCTTACTTATAAACTATATTTAATTAGAATTTTTTCTCTTTCCTCCGGCAATTAATCATTTCTTTTTAAAAAAAACTTTTATAGCTTTTCGGATTGCAGTAAATAATTTATTTATGAAAGAAAACTGGAAAAAGTTTTTTCAAAAGAGGAACTCGAAAAGCATAATATTTCTGAGTGCAGTTTTATTGGCAGCGGCATTATTTTCCATTTCGAAATTTATTGTGTTTGTTGAAGCAAGAGATGGAGTTGTATTAAATGACCCGCTTTTTAATTTTTTCAAAGCAATTGATTTGAATTACATAATTTTTGCTTTAATTTATGTTTCTCTCATTCTTGCAATAATATTGCTGATAAAATTCCCTGAAGATTTGATGATTGCAATTCAGTCGTATTCCGTGTTGGTATTTATCAGGATTGCCGCTATGTATCTGGTTCCGCTCGACCAGCATCCCGATGCCATTGATTTGCAAGACCCTATTGTTTTCCTTATTGGAACAGGACAAAAAGTAACAAAAGATTTATTCTTCTCCGGTCACACTTCAACGTTGTTCCTTATTTTTTTAACCGCTAAAAATAAAACTTTCAAATATTTATTCCTGATATCATCCTTTTTAGTCGGGACATTCGTTGTCCTGCAGAAAGTACACTACACGATTGATGTATTAGCCGCATTTTTCTTCGCGTATGCAAGTTACAGATTCGTGGTTATAGTGAATAAAAAATTAATTAAATAATAAAAATATGAACAACAAAATTATCCTGGGCTTTTTAAAGGATTTAAAAGTTAATAACAACCGCGATTGGTTCAAAGCGAATGATATGCGATATCAACTCGCAAAAAATGAGTTTGAAGATTTTATTGATGAAGTTATTCCTGCATTGAAAAAAATTGATAAAGAAATTGATGTTTTAAATGCTAAGGATTGTATATTCCGGATTTTTAAAGACGTAAGATTTTCAAAGGATAAAAATCCGTATAAAACTAATTTCGGTGCCTTCATTGCAAAGGGCGGCAGAAAGAGCAAGTATGCGGGATATTACATTCACGTTGAACCCGGAAAATCTTTCGTCGGCGGCGGTATCTATATGCCCGAAGCCCCTGAATTAAAAGCAATTCGTGAAGAAATTTATAACAATTCCGAATCTTTTAAAAAAATAATTAATAACCCTTCCTTCAAAAAATATTTCACTGAAATTTACGGCGATAAATTAAAAACCGCGCCAAAAGGATTTCCAAAAGATTTCAAAGATATTGATTTGCTGAAATTTAAGCATTATGCAGTGGTTCATAATATCAAAGATTCGTTCTGGAATTCTGAAAATCTTTTATCAAATCTAAGTGAAATATTCAAAGCCCAGCTTCCGTTTAACCGCTTTCTGAACAAAGCCATCTGATAAAATTTTGATTGTTTTTTTAGAAATATTATTGAATTCTTACGGATAAATATTCGTTTTAGAAAACAGTAATAAAGTTTGTAAGAAGATCGGAAGAGCACACGTCTGAACTCCAGTCACGAATCACCATCTCG
>CALKAJ010000317.1 GCA_937983305.1 uncultured Ignavibacteriota bacterium
TGAAACAATATATTATTTAAATGATGGAAAAGTAGATTCGAGATCTACATACAGCTATGACAGCAAAAAAAATATATTAGAGCAAGTCAACTATAATAGTAATGGTGAAATTGTTTATAAATATGTTAACATACCTGATTCAAGAGGGAATATTATTGAAACCTTAACTTATGGAGATAACGGCAAACTTTCGAGCCGGACAACTAATAAGTATGATGATAATAATAATTTAATTGAGTATAAATCTTATGATGAAAACGGTAAATTAATTATTGAGGAGTTATATAAGTATGACAATAAAAAGAATGAAATAGAAAGAACTTTTAAGACAGACACCGATACAATTCTGAATAAATCAGTAAATGAATACAGAAAGTAAGTAATTACTTAATAAAAAATTAATATATATTATATAGATTAATTTTGCCGTTAATCGCCTCAGTTATCGGACTTAGTTGTTTGTTAACAGCACGAGATACGATATACGGTTACAAGCTCTCCGGGAGACCGGAGAGCATTTTTTTTAATATCCGTTTATTAAACCTTTCTTTATTGCAGGGATGCCATCTTTCATCCAATCAGGCATTGAAGCATCTTTCAAATAAAAATCAAAGAATTGTTTCATCCTTATTGATAAATCTACTCTATTTGGCCATTTAGTTAAATTGTGTTCGTCACCATTGTATGTAAGCATATAAGCAGTTTTATCTAATCTTCTTAGTGCATTAAAGAACTCTATACCTTGATACCACGGAACTGCACCATCGTTATCATTAGCCATAATTAAAAGTGGAGTAGATATTTTATCCGCGAAAAATAAAGGGGAGTTTTTATAATACAAATCAAAGCTGTCCCAAAGTGTACCGCCAATTCTGCTTTGACCTTGTTCATATTGAAATATTCGAGTGAGTCCGGATTCCCACCTTATTCCTCCATATGCACTTGTCATATTTGAAACAGGAGCTCCTGACATTGCAGCTTTAAAGAAATTAGTTTGTGTAACAAGATAAGCGACCTGATAACCACCCCAGCTCTGTCCTTGAATACCGATTCTGTCTTTGTCAACATATTGTCGCTCGCAAAGTGCCATTGTACCGCTCATAACAGCATCATAACAGCCCTGCCCCGGGTAACCTATTTTGTAATCAATATCAGGAATAAATACTAAATAGTCATTTGAATTGTATAAAGGAAAGTTAATTACAGAACGACTGGGGTTAGGTATATAATGAGTATGAACTCTATCGGTATATTTCTCGTAAAAATAAACTATCATTGGATATTTTTTGCTTTCATCTAAGTTCTCAGGTTTATAGAGTATTCCTTTCTGGGTTCTTCCGTCCGGTAATGTCCAGCTAACTATCTCCATATCTCCCCATTTGTAATTTTGCATTTGAGGATTAGCGTCAGAAATTTTTTCTGTTTGAGTAAAGTTTACGTCAGATTTCCATAAATCATAGAACTCTCTGTAAGACATCCTTTGATATAAAAATATATCTTTATCTTTTGCTTTCAAAACATTAATAAAAGAATTATCGGATAACAATAATTTTTCCGGTGCAGAACTCGTGTTTAATGATATTCTGAAAAATCCTTCCTGATAATTATCAAGGTTTTTTCCGTAAATTAGAATTTTGTCATTCAAATCCGGTGAAACGAAGTTACTCGAAATAAATTCTTTTTCTTTATCAAGTTTAACATAGCGGTAAACTGTTTTTGATTCTCTTCCATTTATTGTAATATTTTCAGGTTTAGTATTGCCAATCGGGTTTACTTTCCATATATCAAATCTGTCATATATTAAAACATCTTCATCGTTCTTTGTCCAGCCGGCGATTCCATAAGGCTCCGGATATGAAGGAATATCATTAAGTTCATCAAAAAGTTTTTCAGTCAATGAGGATGTGATATTGATTATTGTTCCTGTTGAAGTTTCGTATGAATAGTACATCGAATCGTCGGGTTCATAATATAGTATGTATTTACCTTCTGGAGATAAACCAAAAACATTTTGCTTCTTTGTTAACGCAAGTCTCTTCTCGCCGGTATTAATATCAATTAGATAATAATCTTTGAATTGACTCTGAATCCAGGTAATGAATTTTAGATACGGCTTTTCTGAAATTCCAAGAGCAATTTCCCCATCTCCTTTTTGGATTAGTCTGATTTCATCAACATTTTCATCTGCCAACTGGATAAAATTATTTTTTGAACTATGATAAACTGCCAGATAGCTTTTCTTTTTTTCGGAATCAAGTTCTTTGTTCTGTTGCGTTTGCAGAGTTGCATCTTGCCAATTCCACACATCCACTTTGAATTTTTCGTCTTCAGGTATGGTATCTTTTGGCAATTGTACTTTTTTAGGAGCAGTTCCGAAAAATAATTTTGTTCCGTTTTCCGAAAAATAAATTTTTGAATTATCGCTTACTTCCCAGTCTTGTGGCATATTAAACGAAGAAGTGTCGGCTATTAATTTAGCTGATTCTGTCCCGTTAGTCGGATTCATAACCGGCATATCATTCCAATAGTATAATCCCTGCCGTTTTATTTCAGTTGTATCTTTTGAATATAAAAATGCGACATTTTTACCGGAATTATCAATTACAAGCTTTTTAACTTTTCCTTTTCCCGAAAATACTTTCTGTGATTTATCTTTCTCGGTATTGTAAACATAAACCTCGGATATGTTTTGAGGATTCTTAGATTTATCACTGGTATCTTTTAATACTTTTGAGTAGGTAATTACGTTGCCCTTTTTTGAGAAGACTGCTTCGGTTATGTTGTTAATTTTTTGCGTCTTTTTACCGCTGAAATCAATTATTGTTAAGAGATTCCCATCTTTTATAAAACTACTTTTTTTTACCGAATCTTTTTCATCTCCCTGGTCTGAAATTACACCTAAAATTGAATATTTTTCTTCAGGAATTGTGAAACTCTTTAGTCCGGCAATTTTAATAATTGAATTTTCAATAACTTCACCTTTCGTAACATCAATTAATATAATTGCTGCAGTATCTTTCGGCATTTCGTCGGGTTTTTTCTTATTAAGTTTTGCCTTCCTTATCGTTTCGTTTTCTGCTTTTATTTTAAAAACCACAAAATCATTTTTTGGAGAGAAAACAGCATCGTATCCTCTTTCAACAAAAATCTCATCACCGCTTTTTAGATTTTTAATATAAAGTTTCCCGTCTCCTTTGAGTGGATTTACTTCAAAAATTGTCCAGTTTCCGTCGTCGGATATCTTAACTTTCCCTAAAGTATTCCAGCTATCGTAAACACTGTGGTCTAATACTTTCTTACTCTCAGTATAATTTGAATCCTGCGATTGAGCAGATATTGTTAAACTGAATATAAAAATTATTACCGGTAAAATTTTTTTCATATTATATATATTTTAGTTATTTCTTTACAAAATAAACCTATTTCTTTGCAATTTCAATTAATTTATGAAACAAAATTGCTCGTATTTCCGTTAATCTTAGTATATTATAAATACAATTGAATCAAAAAATTAGATGAATTAAATTGTATTTAAACCAAAATCATCCAAATGAAAAATTTATTATTTGTTTTGCTCGCACTATTTTCAATTTCAGGTCTATTTGCTCAGACATCTGTTAAGAATAACAGTATTACTGAACTTCCGCCAATAGTTGATATTGAAATATTTTTCGGAGATCCCGAAATTGCAGGTGCTCAGATATCACCTGACGGTAATTATATTTCCTTCAGAAAACCCTATGAAGGTGTTATGAATATATGGGTTAAAAAGTTTGATGAACCTTTTGAAAGTGCCAAACCTGTAACTGCCGAATCTAAAAGACCGCTTACGAGTTATTTCTGGTCAAGAGACAGTAAATATATCCTATTTGTGCAGGATAGTGGTGGTGACGAGAATTTCAGGCTTTATGCGGTTAATCCTTTCGGAGAAGTTGATGCTTCAGGAATTCCCGTAAAGAAAGATTTAACTCCTTTTGAAAAAATAAGAGTTTATATCCTTTCTCTGCCGCATAATGATAATGATAAAATATTGGTAGGTATAAATGACAGGGACCCTTCAATTCATGATGTGTATGAAATTAAAATAAGCACAGGGGAAAGAAAACTGGTTTTACAAAATGATATTAGTGCAGCCGGTTTTATTGCGGATAAAAATGGTGTTATCCTTCTTGCTACTAAACAAACTGAAGATGGCGGCACTGAATTACTAAAGGTTTCCGGAAATAATTTTGAAAGGATTTATTTGGTAAACAGTTTCGAATCTGTAGATATCGAAGGATTTACTGAAGATTCAAAATTTGCTTATATTAACACAAATAAAGGTGATGATGTAAATCTGTCGAGATTGGAATTGTTAAATATTGAAACGGGAGCAACTGAGGTTATTGAATCTGATCCTGAAAACGAAGTTGATTTGCAGGGAATTTTTATTTCCGAAAAGACCAATAAATTGATTGGAACAATTTATATCGGTGACAGGATTAGATATAATTTCAGAGATAACGATTGGAAGAATGTTTTTGAAATTGCAAAAAGTAAATTACCTGACGGAGATATTAGAATCGTATCTATGTCTGACGATGAAAATAAATTAATTCTTTTTGTCAGCAGGGATGTAGATCAAGGCTCAGCTTATGTTTATGATGTAAAAGCCGGAACTGTTGATTTTCTTTATAAATCAAACCCAAAATTGCCTACTGAATACCTTGCGGAAATGAAACCAATAAAATATACTTCAAGAGACGGTATGCAAATTCCTGCGTATGTGGTTTTACCTAAGGGCGTTGAGCCAATAAATCTTCCAACGGTTATATTCCCGCACGGAGGTCCCTGGGCGAGAGATATGTGGGGATATAATCCATACGCACAATTCCTTGCAAATAGAGGATACGCTGTTTTAATTCCCAACTTCAGAGGTTCAGCCGGATTCGGGAAAAAGTTTTTGAATGCAGGCAATAAAGAATGGGGAACAGGTAATATGCAGCATGATTTAACCGATGGAGTTAAATATATGATTGACAACGGATATACTGATAAAAAGAAAGTAGCTATAATGGGAGGTTCTTACGGTGGATATGCAACCCTTGCAGGACTTGCATTTACTCCGGAAATTTATGCTGCAGGAGTATCTATAGTTGGACCATCGAATTTAATAACTCTCTTGAAATCAATTCCTCCCTATTGGGGACCAATTCGGAAGATGTTCGATATCAGGCTTGGAAATATTGAAGTCCCGGCAGATGTTGAAAGATTAAAAAAACAATCTCCGCTGTTTTCGGCAAAGAATATTAAATCACCTTTACTTGTAATTCAGGGTGCAAATGATCCGAGAGTTAAACAAGCTGAATCAGACCAGATAGTTGCAACATTGCGTGAATTAAAAAGACCTGTTGAATATATTTTAGCACCTGATGAAGGACACGGATTTGCAGGTAAAATTAACAGAATGGCAATGATTGCAAAGATTGATAAGTTTCTTTCAAAGTTTCTTGGCGGAAGGTCACAGGATTCATATTCACCGGAAGTTTTAACAAAGCTTATTGAAATTACCGTTGATGTTAACTCAGTAAAAATGCCGGATAATGTTGTTATTCCAAAATCAGACAATAAAGGGGCTTCACTCGATATAAATTTTGCCGGATATAAAGAAACAAAATTAAATTACGATGTTAAAATATCTGTTCAGGGAAGAGAATTCAACATTAACGGTTCGAGAGAATTTAAAACTGATGGCGACAAAATTGTAATAACAGATGAAGCTAAAACCCAAATGGGTAATAGTACTGACGTCTCAACTATTGATGCTAAAACACTGATGCCAATTTCAAGAGTCTCGACTCAGGGCGGGAAAGATGTTTTAAAACTTAACTTCTCAAAAGATAAAGTTACCGGTAAAATTGAAGGTCCTTTTAATTCTATGGATATAGATAAGCCATTAGATGGAACAGTATATAGTGACGGTTCAAATTTTGATTTAATTATAATGCTATTGAATTATAAAGATGGATTTAAAGCTTTTCTTCGAAGCTTTGATTATATGACTCAGGAAATTAAAAATCTTTCTGTGGAAGTTTCCGGAAAAGAAAATATTTCCATTAAAGCAGGGAAATTTGATTGTTACAAAATAATTATTACCAATACTGACGGAGAAAAAGATTTTTACTGGGTCAGTCTTGAAAAAAATCCAAAAATCTTGAAAAGTGAAACAGGATTACCATCAATGATGGGCGGAGGGAAAATAACTTCCGAGCTTGTTTCTTTCAACTGATTTATAAATTTATATTTAGTATTTTGAGTGTTTCGGGTTGTTAATCAACCCGAAACATTTTTATTATGATAGAGAATTTAATATTAAAAAAATTAGAAGATATTTGCGGCAAGGATAATGTTTTTTCGGATTCCGAAACATTAGACTTGTTTTCAAGAGATGAAACCGAAAAATTATCTTTTTTACCTGACGTAGTTGTCAAACCTGATTCGGCTGAAAAAATATCATCAATCGTTAAGCTTGCTAACGAGATTAAGATGCCTGTTATTCCAAGAGGAGGTGGAACCGGTCTATCAGGCGGTTCTCTTGCAGTAAAAGGCGGTATTATGGTGTCTATGGAAAAATTCAATAAAATTCTTCATATAGATAAAGATAATTTTAAGGCATCAGTTGAACCCGGAGTGATTACTCAGGTTTTTCAGGAAACTCTTGAAAAGTCCGGATTGTTTTATCCGGTTGATCCGGCATCAAAAGGCAGCTGTTTTTTGGGTGGAAATCTTGCAGAAAATTCGGGCGGTCCCCGGGCAGTTAAATATGGAACAACAAAAGACTATGTTCTTTCAATTGAATTTGTTTCACCGAAAGGAAATATAATTCAATCAGGTGCTTCAACAATTAAAAATGTAACAGGATATAACCTTACTCAACTGATTATTGGAAGTGAAGGAACTCTTGGAATTATAACAAAAATTACTTTCAGAGTTTTGCCGCTTCCTCTTTTCAAGAAATTAGTTTTAGTTGCTTTCAACAGTACGGAAAATGCTACTGCTGCAGTTTCAGAAATATTTATCAATGGTGTGATTCCTTCTGCATTAGAATTTCTTGAAAAAGATGCCGTCAAAGTAACAGAAAAACATATTGGAAGACTTTTCCCAAACAGCGAATATGATGCTCATCTGTTAATTGAGGTTGACGGCTATTATAATGAAATCCTTGATTTGGATATTGAGAGAATTGCTGAAGTACTATATAAATACGATTGCAGCGAAATAATTCTTGCCGATACATCCGAAAAAATGGAGTCATTGTGGGCTTTAAGAAGAGCTGTTGGTGAAGCAGTGAAATCTGTTTCACAATATAGAGAAGAAGATACAGTTGTGCCAAGGGCAAAGTTACCTGAACTTTTAAAGGGAGTAAAAGAAATCTGTTCAAGATATAATATCCGTTCGATTTGTTACGGGCACGCAGGAGATGGTAATCTTCATATCAATTTACTTAAAGAGAATCTTGATGATAAATATTGGAACAATGAAGGAATTGAAGCTGTGAAAGAAATTTTCAAGCATACCGTTAAACTTGGCGGAACGATTTCCGGAGAGCATGGCATTGGGTATTCGCAGAAGAATTATTTAAATATAGCTCTTACTGATGATACGATATTATTAATGAAAACAATTAAAGAATCATTTGATCCGAATAACATTTTAAATCCCGGTAAAATTTTTAATTAATTATTATGTATTCAACAGAAATTGAAATTAGAGTTTTATATGCCCATACGGACAAAATGGGCATAGTGTATTATGCGAGGTATTATGAGTATTTTGAAGCAGGTAGAAATGATATGCTCAGAAAAATAGGTTTTCCATACTCTGAGCTCGAAAAAAATAATATTGCTTTACCCGTTATTGAATCACATTGCGAATATTCGAAATCGGTTTATTATGACGAAGTTATAATAATAAGAAGTATTCTTGATGAGATACCCGGCGTCAGGATAAAAATTAATTATGAAGTCCTGCGTGGCGACGAAATATTAGCTAAAGGCTATACAATCCATTCATTTGTAAACTTTGAAAAAATGAAACCTGTAAGGCCACCTGATGAACTGCTAAAATTAATAAAAGAAAAATTTTGACAATGAAAGATTATTATAAGAACTTTGACTTTGCCGAAGCTGAAAAACTTATAAAACAGGCATTGAAAGAAGATATTGGAAAAGGGGATATTACGAGTGAAACTTTGATACCAAAGCATAATATCTCGAAAGCCGGACTTTTACTCAAAGAAAACAGTGTAGTCGCCGGGTTGAAAATTTTTGAGATGGTTTTTAAAATCATAGATAAGAATATAATAATAACCGGAAAAGTATATGAAGGTAAATTTTATAAAAAAGGAACTACTTTATGCAGATTGAAAGGAAACACAATATCACTTCTAAAAGGAGAAAGAACTGCACTGAATATATTACAACGGATGTCAGGTATCTCAAATAATGTTTACAATATAGTAAAAATGATAGGTAAGCAACCGGGTTTGCTGGACACAAGAAAAACGACACCTAATTTCAGAATATTTGAAAAGCTCGCAGTTAAAATTGGCGGCGGTATAAATCACAGGTATGGACTTTATGATATGATGCTTATAAAGGATAATCATATAGAAGCATGCGGGAACATTTCCGAAGTAATTAAAGTATTAAATAAGAATAAAATAAAATTGCAAAAAATCAAAAAAGAGATAGAAGTAAAGAACTTAGAGGAAGTGCTTACAGTTAAAAAATATGGTAAGGATTTATTTGATATAGTAATGCTTGATAACTTTTCTCCCGAGATGATAAAAGAAGCAATTAAACTTCTGGAAGGTAAATTTATTATCGAGGCTTCCGGTGGAATTAATTTAACGAATATTAAGGAATATGCGAAAATTATAGGTTTAGATTATATTTCCTCGGGTTCTTTGACTCATAGCGTAAAATCTTCAGATATATCGTTTAATTTTTTTACTTGAAAAATTCATATTTTAGGAATAAATTCTATTTTTTAAAATAAAACCAAAACACTATGAACTCTTTAAACAGTTTTAAGTATCTTCTTTCGTTAGTTATAATTGTTTCGTTAGTTTTTGCTTGCGGAAAGAAAGAATCTGCTTCAGATAAAGATTCGAAAAAAGAAACAACCGAAAAAACAGAGTCAACAGAAAAGAAGGAAATAACAACTTCTTCAGAGGAAGGTAAACTTTATTTCTGCGAAGATTATGTTGGAGGAAAAGAAGTCAATGTGAGTGAAGTATTTACTCCCGGTTGGCTAACAGTTATGGTGGACTTAAGACCTGCCAAAAAAACAATTGGAGTCGGAAAAGTCGAGTTACGCTTAACAAAAATCAAGGATGAATATGGTGATAAAATCAGTGAAAGAATCATTGATACAATACCGTTTGAAGTTCAACCTGATTGGAATTATACATATTTTAAAGATACAAAAAAATTAAAGTTTAGCAGTCCAGGTTATTATAAAGTCACTTTGCAAAAAGTTGACGGAACTCCAATTGTAAGTGGAGAAGTTAAAGTTATCAGTAAATAATTAATTAAAATAATATAGGAGACTAAAATGAAGAAAACTATTTTCTTATTCTTGTCGGTTTTTGCAATATTTGCATTATTCCGGACTACCGAAGCAATTTCTCAAAACAAACCGGTTCTTTATTTCTGCGAAAAATATGATGCGGATAGAGGCGAAATTGGTCAAAGTTCAACATTTACAACCGGCTTTTTAACAGTTATGGTTAAAGATGATAAGCCTTTAGGGCTTACAGCAGTAACCATTCAGTTTGATAAATATGATATATATACCGAGACGTTCACTTTTTATAAGAAATTTAATTATACAGTTACCCCTGATATGAAATATATTTTCTTTGCCGGTAAAGACCTTTCATTCGATGAAGCCGGTGTTTTCCGTGTTTACCTTCTCGATGAAAAAGGGAAAACTGTTACAGCTGCAGTAGTAATAATAAAATCCTAACAATTATTAATACTTTTTTAAGAAAGGTTATTCCATTTTTTTAATGGAATAACCTTTTATATTTGTAGAATGTTAGATAAAATTAAATCTTTATCAAAAGACACTCTAATCTACGGCGTTAGCACAATTGTCGGCAGGTTCCTCAATTTCATGCTTGTTCCTCTTTACACTAATATATTTCCTCCCGGCGAATTTGGGGTTGTTGCTAACATTTTCGCATATATTGCTATATTAAATGTTTTTTTTACTCTCGGTCTTGAATCAGGATACTTTAAATTTGCATCTACTTTAGAAGTAGGTTCGGAAAAAGAAAATTTTTCTCATCCTTTTATAGGAATATTTTTTAATTCTTTGATTTTTTCTCTTATTCTCTTTTTATTTTCATCTGATTTCTCCTATATATTTCAGATTGATATTTCACGTAAAATATTGATAAAATATACTGCCTTAATACTTTTCTTTGATGCAGTTGCAATTGTTCCCTTTGCTTACCTTAGATTGAAAAATAAACCGAAATTATTTGCTTCAATAAAGTTTATTAATATTCTGATTAACGTAATTGGTAATGTTATTTTAATTATATTTTTAAAATATGGAATTGAAGCCGTATTTATTTCCAATATAGTCGCTTCAATAATTACTATAATTCTGCTTTTACCCGTTATAATTTCGAATTTCAAAATCAGCTTTAACAAAAAACTTGTTTCCGAATTATTCAGATTTTCATTACCTTATATTCCATCCGGTATCAGTTCAAACATAGTTCAGGTTATTAATCGTCCAATTCTAACTGCCCTTACAAATGATACTACAGTTGGAATATTTCAGGCGAATTACAGGCTTGGAATTTTTATGATGCTTTTTGTTTCAATGTTCGAATTTGCCTGGCGTCCCTTCTTTCTAAATAATGCTAAGTTCCCTGATGCGAAAAAACTGTTTGCTAAAGTTATGACAATATTTATTTTATTGGCTTCGTTTATATTTATTATTCTTACACTGTTTATTGAGGATATTGCAACATTCAAAATACCTTTCAAGGGATTTTTAATTGGTAAGGCTTACTGGGGTGGACTTGCTGTTGTTCCACTGGTATTAATGGCTTATCTTATTTATGGTATCTATATAAATTTGATGGCAGGAATTTACATAGAGAAAAAAACTAAATATCTTCCGGCAATAACAGGCATTGCTGCGATTTTAAATATTGTTTTTAATTTTTTGCTGATTCCGGATTATGGGATAATGGGTGCAGGTATTACAACTTTGATTAGCTATTTAGCGATGACTGTGGGAATATATATAATTTCTCAAAAGTATTATTACATAAAATATGATTATCTGCAGATACTGTTTATTTTTCTCTGTACAGGAATAACTCTTGTACTTTTTTATTCTTTTAAAGACCTTTTCCCTGCTCTTTTGCTCTTCAAGGCAATTCTTGTTCTTTTCTTCCTTATATTAATGTTTCTGTTTAAAATTCTGGATATAAAATCTTTTAAAAAAGTTTTATCTGCATAACCAATTATCATAGATTTATTTTAGGAAAATGAATAACTTAAATCTTACGCAACAAATATTATATTAAATATATATTTTAGTATGCATTCAAGTAATAAAGGATATAAAAGTATTTTAGCAATTGATTCAGGTATAAACATCGGATTGAAGAGAAAAGAAAATCAGGATGCTTTGCTTACTTTTCTCGGAGAAGATTTCTCTTTATTTGTTGTTTGTGACGGTATGGGAGGGCACAATTCCGGCAAATTAGCTTCGGAAATATCTATTAATACAATAAAAACATTTATTGTTTCCGAATTTGGAAATTACACTGATTTTAATTTACTTCTTAATGATGCATTGCACGAAGCAAATTCTAAGGTTATTAAAATTGCAAATTCAAACCCGGAAAACGAAAATATGGGCTCTACTGCCGTTGTTTTGCTTGTTGTATCCAACAAAGCATTTATAGCCCATTCAGGTGATTCCAGATTGTATTTAATAAGAGATAATAATATCAAGCAAATTACAAAAGATCATTCTGTTGTTCAGACATTAATTGATAAGGGACAAATTACACCTGAAGAATCGAAAAAACATCCGTCGCGAAATGAAATAACAAATGTAATCGGTCTTGAAAATAATTTCTTTGCTGATGTTTTATCACAGCCGATTTTACTTAAGAAAAATGATAAAATACTTCTTTGTTCTGACGGTCTTTATTCATTAGTCCCGGATGCGGAAATATTAAATGTAATTAATAAAAATGATTTTGCTAAGTCTGTTAATATCCTGATTGAAAAAGCGCTCGAAAGCAGAGGAAATGACAATATTGCTGCCATAATTGTTAAAATTAGCGAAATTATCGGGGAATCAGAAAAAAATGTTGACCACAAGAACGAAGATGTATTCTCGGTTCCGAAATTGCATATTGAAGAGAAATCATTATTTGAAAAATATAAGAAATATATTTTACCTTCCGGTGTTTTTTTAGGTATAATTTTATTAACTCTAACGGTAGTTTTTATTTTTAAAGGCAGAAATTATTTTGATGGTAATATCATTCCTGATTCTCTTATAAGTAAAAATTTAACCGGAACTGACAGTAAGATAGAAAGAGTATTATACTATCTTTATTCAGGTTATACATTGCCTGATACAATTGATTTTTCTGTAACCAATGTTTCCTACATTACAAAAAACGGAAAAGAGACAGTAGATTCATTAAAGCTGATTTCATATTTGAGAAAAATATCCGTGACGCGGATAGATTTCGAAGGAAAATCTTTTATTGATAAAGATATTAATTCATGGATGTATAAAGTTACATACGATGATAAAGACAAAAAACTAATCAGCGCCGAGTATAAAATTGATTACCTGGAAAAACCTGATGGTATGATTTCAATAACAACTTTCGAATTGCTTTCTGAGAATATATCAGATGAATTAATTACATCTCCTCCATTGGATACTATAGCCTCGATAAAGAAAGAAAGTATTGATTCCCTAAAGAGTAAAAAAAATATTCCGGACTCACTCAAAAAAACAGAAATTAAAAAAGATACTATCCGAAAGACTGCTACACCCGGAGAGGAATACAAAACAGATACTACTAAAAAAAATAAAATTAACGGTGATAACGGAGTTGAAGATAAAGTAAAAGAAAAAATTAAAACAGAATTAAAACCGGACTCTTTACAAAAAAAATGAAAAGATTATTAATATTTTTTATATTTATTGTTTCAACGACTCAACTTGCTTTTACTCAGAGCGCAAGTATAATATTTGAAAAATCTGTTCACGCAGTTGGACTAATTACTGACGCTTCAGAGACATCTTTTGGAAGTGGTTTTTTCATTAATCCCGATATTTTCATAACTAATTGGCATGTAGTTAACTCGCTTTCAAAAAGTGTTAAGATTAAAATGAAAGATGGTTCGATTCATACCGGCAAAGTCATCTTAGCTGACAGAAATAAAGACATTGCAATTGTTAAATCTCAGAAAAAAAGCAACAATTACTTGAAGCTTTCTTATCCCGATAAAATTAAAACAGGTGAAAAAGTATATGCCATTGGTAATCCATCCACCGCAGATTTTAAAGTATTTGAATATAATTTTACTGAAGGAATAATTAACAATATCGCAAAAGATGAGTTTGACATAACAGAGACAATAATCAAGGCAAGGGTTATATTGCACTCCGCTACAATAAATCCCGGAAACAGTGGAGGTCCATTGATAGATTCTTTTGGAAACCTAATAGGAGTTAATTCTTTTTATTATGACCAAAGCAATAATATGTATTTTGCAATTCATCTGAGTGAATTACTTGAAATTCTTGATAGTGAGAAAATCAGTTATACTTTTTCAGGTAATGATACTTCCGGAACAAATCAGTTGAAAAATAATGACAGTTTAAAGTCGTATAATCAGGATGAAGTTAAGAATGAAAAAATTGAGAAGGAAACCGGTCTAAAAACTTATGTTTCGTTTGGAATTATTCTTCTGGGAATTGTAATAGTTGGAATAGTAATTACAGTTTTTATCGTAATAATAATGAAGAAAAATAAAAACAAGGAAATACTCAAGGGTAGTTTAATATTTAATGAAAAAACTTATCCGATTGATAAAGTTGTATTCAGAGTAGGAAGAGAAAAAAATAATGATTTGATTATAGATGATATGGAAATGTCAAGAAATCATTTCGAAATAATCAGAGATAATTATGTCTATACCATTAAAGATCTGAATTCTAAAAACGGTACATTGCTAAACAGAAATAAAATACAATCCACAATTTTGAAAAATAACGACAGCATAAAAGCCGGAAATTCTATTTTCCTGTTTAAAATATCGAATGTATAAACTTACAATATTTTTCTGTTTTTCCTTTACATTGTTTGCTATATTCATACCTGCAGGAATAGGAACTGTAAGTATAGGACATTATAACGGATTTAAAACCGGCAGTGAAGTTTTAATTGATAATTCCGGTTTTTTGTTAAATAAAAATATAGCAGTTATTTCTAATAAATCCGGAATAACTAAGGACGGAGAACATTTGGTTTCCGGATTATTAAAAAAAGGTGTTAAAATAAAGAAAATATTCACTCCCGAACATGGATTCGCATCAGATGATAAATACAGTAAGGAGTTTTTGGGAACAGAGATTATATCACTTTATGGTGATAAAAAATCATTTGCAGATGGGGATCTCGAGGATATTGATATCGTAATTTACGATATTCAGGATTTAGGTGTCAGGTTCTATACTTATACAGATCGGAAGAGCGTCGTGTAGGGAAAGAGTGTAGATCTCGGTGGTC
>CALKAJ010000318.1 GCA_937983305.1 uncultured Ignavibacteriota bacterium
TTTTATGTATCATATATTTCCGCAATGGGAGATTTTGCAGTCTGGAAACCAACCAATCAAAAGGGAGATTTTGATTTAAAAACCTTCGAAATCAGATTAAGACCAAAAGGAAAAATTGAAGGTCTGAGACCGGGAATGTCAGTTAATATTAAGATTACGAATGGCATCTGAAACTGCAATCATAAAAGTTATAAAAAGAGAAATAAAAAGAATAACAAATAATAAAACAATTTATTTGTTGTCAATATTTCTTCCGTTTTTTTTGTTTACTTTCCTCGCCTACATTTATAACGAAGGTGTGGTCAGGCAAATACCGATTGCCGTATGTGATTTAGATAAAAGTGAACTCTCGCACACGTATCTGCAATATATTGAATCAACAGGCTCTATGAAGATTGTAAATTATGTTGATTCTCAGGATGAGCTGATGGATGAATTCAGAAAGGGAAATATTTATGCCGGAATTTATATTCCTTCAGACTTAGAATCCGTTATCAAGAAAAACGGTAACTCAACGATAATTTTCTATAATAACACAACAAATCTGATAACGAGCAATATTATATACAGAGATGCCACAGTGATTTCAAAAAAAATATCCGGCAGCATACTACTGAAGAAACTAAGATCAAAAGGCATTCCCGAGCACAATATATTGAATATGATTAATCCGGTAAGTATCGAAGTTCAATCATTGTATAATCCTTATTACAATTATCTAATTTACCTTGTTCCGGGTTTGATTCCCGCAATGCTTCAGATGATTATAATGCTTGTGTCGGTTTTATTAATCAGCTCTGAGTTTACTCACAAAACCTTTAACGAGTTACTCGAAACCGCAAATTTCAGTTTGCTTGCAGTTTTTTTGGGGAAATCAATTCCTCATATATTAATTCACACTGCAACGAGTCTTGGAATTCTTGGAATTTTATATCCTGCAGTCGGTATTCAGCCGGCTGGTAGTTTATTGCCTGTTCTTTTGTTTTTTATTTGCTTTATGTTTGCATCATTTTTTCTTGGAATGGCAATATCTGTTATTATTCACGACCAGCTCTTTGCTACTGAAATTGCTTTGTTTATCAATACTCCCGCATTTATTTTCAGCGGATTTGTTTATCCATTGTGGGCAATGCCTGAAGCCCATACTATATTCTCTCAATTAATGCCTTTTACTCATTTCCTGGACGGCTTTCTGAAGTTATATTTTATGGGCGCATCTTTAAGTGAAGCGGGAAGTGAATTCTTTAAACTTGGAATTTTCATATTAACTTCTATAGTGGTAACTCTTGTACTTTTATTTCATCAAAAAAGAAAATATTTAAAATGTCACAGGTAATCAAAAAATATATCAATATTATCAAACGTGAAATTAGCAGGATATCGAAAGATAAAAATATTTTCATGATGATTATTATAGTCCCTGTATTCTATTCATTTTTTTACGGCTCTTTGTATTATTACAAAACGGAAAAAGATGTATTGATTTGCGTAGTTGATATGGATAAAAGCGAATTTTCAAGAAATTTTATTCAAAGACTTGATGCAAATGAACTTACAAAAGTTGATGTTGTCCTTACCAATCTTACTGAAGCAAAAGAACTTCTTGAAAAGATGGAAGTTCACGGGATTATTTTTATTCCGCCGGATAGTGAATCAGATTTAAAATCCAATAAAGGAATAACTATTAAGGCATATCTGAATACTACAAGATTTCTTGTATCAAACGATATAAATAAATCTGTAAATCAAACTGCCTTTTCATTTGGTGATGATTCGAAGAAAATTCTTTTCCAAAAATCCGGTTTTAGTTCAAGAGCTTCAGAGGAAATGATAGAGCCTCTGAAAGTTGAAAACAAACCTCTTTTTAATACGCTGGAAACCTATGGGGATTTTTTAATTCCGGGATTGATTGTTTTAATAATTCACCAGACTTTGATGATTGGTATGTCGGAATCAATGTCAAAAGAACGCGAGGAAAATACTTTAAAGGAACTGAAAAGAATATCCGGCGGAAGTGCATTGCTTACATTAGCAGGGAAGGGAACTTTCTATTTTCTGTTATATTCCGCTTATTCATTTTTTATTTTCACTGTAATATTCAGTGTTTTTAAAATAAGATTTGAAGGCGATTATGCGGCGCTGAGTGTTTTGACAATGCTGCTTATTTTGTCTGCAATATTTTTCTGCATTTTAGTCTCATCTTTTTTTAAAAGAAAAATAATTTCTCTGCAGGTATTAGCGTTCTCATCGTATCCGATATTTTTAATTTCAGGTTATATATTCCCGTTTCAATCACTACCGGCAGGTATTAAAATTATTGCAACAGCTTTACCCACTACGCCATATTTTAAAGCATTCATAAGATTGACACAGATGAATGCAGGTATGCCTGATGTTTATCCTGAATTAGTACATCTGTTTATGATTGCTGTTGTATTGGGTGTTCTTGCATTTGCAAGGCTCAAAATGGTCTATAAACCCTTTAGGAATCAAGAACTTTAATATCTGCTTGATTGAATTCCCTTTAATCGGTTTTATATTTATATTATAGTCTTTTTTAATTAATTTAAGCGAAACTTAAATTCAATTATGAAATTAAAACTTATTATTATCTTTATTTTGTTGATATCGGGAGTATCTCTTAATGCATATTCCGATGAAATTAAATTTGAAAAGGGTTCTTTTGCAGAAGTACTTGCTCTTGCCAAAGAACAAAATAAAATTGTGATGATTGATTTATATACTGACTGGTGTAAGTGGTGTGTAGAACTCGATAATTTTGTTTATACTGACCTTGAGGTTGCTAAATTTGCAAATGAAAATCAAATCAACTGGAAAATTGATGCGGAAAAAGGCGAGGGTCCGGATCTCGCCCAAAAATATAATGTCAGCGGTTACCCGACTATCTTATTTGTAGATTACCTTGGAACCGAAGTTGACAGGATTGTAGGATATTTTCCAGCCGCTCCTTTCCTTAAATCAATGAAAGAAATTGTTGACGGCTCAAATAGTATGATTACACTCAAAAGAAAGCTCGTAGAAAATCCAAATGATATTGAAGCAAATTTTAAATTTGCCGAAAAAGTTCTGAATTACGGAAATTCCGAAGAAGCAAAAACATACTTTAGAAAAGTTATGGAGCTCGATAAGGATAACCAAAGCGGCTATGCTGATGATGCGGAATTGTATAACGCTATGTTCACCGGTAAAAGCGAAGAAATTGAAAAATGGATTCAAAAATTTCCGAATAGCAATATGTTGAAATCTGCTTATTCTATGGTTGCCGAAACCGCTTTCATGGAAAATAACGATTATCCGAAAGCAAGAAAATATTATGACCTGGCTTTTGAAAAATTCGGCAGAAATGATGATGAACTGAATTTTAGTTACACTCAGTTTTTACTTACTAAAATGTACAGTGTATATAAAAACGAGAAGGCAGCTCAGGATGATATTGAAGCTACGCTTAAATGTGCGGATGAATGTCTTACTCTTGTGAAAGGCAGTATCAATGAGGGCAGTGTGTATTATTATCAATCTGAATTTTATATGAGGCTTGGTGATTTTGATAATGCAATTAAAGCTATTGACGGCGCTCTTGCCATTCATAACAAAAAAACTTATCAGGAACAGAAAGATAAAATTTTAAAAAAGAGAGATTCGAAATAATGGCTTATATCGAAAAATATCTTCTTGAAGCTATTAATCTTTCAATTGAAAATGTAAAAAATGGTACAGGCGGTCCTTTTGGAGCTGTTATTGTCAAAAACGGCGAGATTATTTCCACAGGTGTGAATAAAGTAACCACGAATAATGACCCAACCGCTCACGCCGAAATTGAAGCTATCAGGTCTGCCTGTTCCAAACTTAACGATTTTTTACTTAAGGATTGTGAAATCTATACAAGCTGTGAGCCTTGTCCAATGTGTCTTTCAGCAATTTACTGGGCTCATATTGATAAAATTTACTATGCAAATACGCGTGAAGATGCGGAGAAAATAAATTTCAGTGATAATCTTATTTATAATGAGATTAATCTGAAACCTGACGAAAGAACCATACCTGCCGAACAGCATCTCAGAGAAAAAGCAATTGATGCTTTTAAAATCTGGGAAAATTCAAATAATAAAGTTTCGTATTAGTTAAATATGATTTTAATCGCTATGCCTGCTATTGCCGAAAGCAATATCAGGTATAGTGCATTGAATTTTGTTGAGAAAAGCACTGCCATAGCCAGAACAAAAAGAATTAAAGCGTAAATATCCGTTAATGAATCAATTGAGAGGAAATATGCCGTTGATAATATCGCGCCTATTGCCGCGGCATTTGCTCCTTTAATTAATGAGCGTAAGTAAAAATTATCTTTGAATTTATTAATTCTTGGTGCAAGTAACATCACGAAAATAAAAGTCGGTAAAAAAATAAATAATGTTGATATTATAGAACCCGGAATTCCTGCGACCATATATCCGATAAATGTTGAGGTGATTACAACGGGTCCGGGAGTAATCTGACCGAATGCTATTCCGTCAATAAATTCTTTTGCAGTTAGCCATCCGAGTTTCTCAACAACTTCCTGACGCAATACCCCCACTATTACAAATCCGCTTCCGTAAGTAAGTGAACCGACTTTTAAAAAAAGCAATGTAAGTTCAATTAATTTATCGCTTAGAACTCCTTTTACATTCTGCAATAGAGCAAGCAGGGGATGAATCAGCGGTATTAATAATATTGCGGAAAAAATATTCAGCTTTTTTTCTTTATTGGTCAGCGAGTAAAAAACCAAAGAAATTAATGCTGAAATTATTATCAGATATATAATATTAAATCTCAGAAATATTCCCGCTAATATTGACGCAAAAAATAATGCATATAAGAAAAAATCTTTCTTGAATAATGAAATGCTGAGTTTGAATCCGGAATGAAAA
>CALKAJ010000319.1 GCA_937983305.1 uncultured Ignavibacteriota bacterium
TTAGTCTCAACAAAATCACCGGCTTTCATTCTGTAGAAATAAATTCCTGACGTTAAACCTTTCGCATCAAACCTTACCTGATATGTTCCGGGTTGCAAATACTCATTTACAAGGGTTTTTACTTCTCTACCTAATAAATCGAATACGACAATACTGATATTACCGCTAATTGAACATTTAAAATTTATAATTGAAGATTGATTAAACGGATTCGGATAATTCTGAGATAATTCGTAATGCTCAGGAATTAATTCATCTGTCTTTTTTATGCCTACGTACATCTGCAATAAACTGAAATTGACCGAATCGTGATTGCTGTAAACATTATATTCCAGACTGTCAGATTTGAACCCGAGCCTGTGTACAATAACTTTCAATATTCCTGCAGGGACTGATGTTATATGATATATGCCCTGATAGTCACTTTCTGCAAACTTAACATAATTATTTCCGCTCTTAGCATATAACATCGCATTCTTTAATCCACCGTCTCCATATCTGAATACCCTGCCGTTAACAGAGTAGAACGTTGTGTAATTTGTTACACGGTTTACACCTATGTTTATATTCGTTAAGTTTCCCGTTGGATATATTCTGATTGCATCCTGCCAGTTTATTGTAGAGGGATAATATCCCGGCACAAAATCAGGTGTTACAGTTGAGTTCGGATATACTCCAATGTAAACCGAATCCTGCGGAACATCTAAAAGGTTATATGTTCCGTTGCTCTGTATTCCTGCTGAATCTAATGTAACTACATTTCCCGTATTTCTGTCGAGCTTCAAAGCTTTGACATAACCGTTTGTTACATTTTGTGAATTATCAAGATATTTAACTGTGCCGGTTATGCTGTATTCCGGATTTTGCTGCTCATAGACATTTCTGACAGTCTGCGCAAGATTTTTCAGAAGAGTTACTGAGTTTAGATTGCTGCTTCCTCTTGCCACCAATTGAGAAATTACTATCGTTTGCTTACCTCCCGGATATACCGTAAGGTTTTCAGAGCCGGTGTTCATTAACAATCTGGCATCTAAAGCAACTGTGGAAGGAGTCTCATAGAACAATTGACCTGTCAGACTTCCTCCGCAATTCAAAACCAGACCTTTAGAAGGTGTCCAGCCTTCATTCGTTATAGGGTCACCTGAATATACATATTTTGTAATCTGAGGCGGTGTTGTATTTGGAATTACCCAAGGAGTTCCGTCTTTCTTAAAGCCTTTCAAAAACCAGTAAGCCCCATTTGGCTCACCGTCCGGGTTTATCATACAATTTGCATTCAGTCCGCAACCTGCACACCAAGTTCGTGATATTGAAGTTACTCCTAAATCTAAAGAATTATCTCCGCTATTTAATTCAGCTCCTTTTAGTAATAAAAATCCTACCGCCGGTGGATTTATTCCATATACAGGATCATTATTGTCATAATTATATGCATAAGCTAATTTTAAATTTGTATCACAACCTATCATATCATCAGTTGAGCCCCCCACATCAGGATCAGCAAATAACCCGAAATAAGTATTGTTCCAGGGGTAATTGCTCTTATTATAAATCTCAAATTTAATCATTTGGACATCATCTAATCCGGCGATGTTATATGTCCAAGCTGTTATGTGCTTCTCTGCATATAACGGTAAAGTACCTCCGCCAAAACCTTCTCCCGCATTATGTGAAAATATATTTCCGTCATTCAGACAGGCAAAGATTGTCTGAGATGCATTTTTAACTCCGGGGGTATCTATCAGGGGTTCGTAAAGCCCGTTGTGATTAACATCAACAAATGGAGCTCCGAATCCTGTCATATACCCCCATTCAGCCCAATCTATATTTGTATATGGTCCGTCTGTTCTGTTTACTTTATAAAATCGAAATCTGTCATCTGTCACAGGTGCCGGATTTCCGTTTACACTTGTTATGTAACCCGGATAATATTCACCGGTATATGAGCAAGCTGCCATCCGCAGCGAACCATTTACTATTGCCGCTGTTGTTAATCCGGTTGTATATATCATATACTTGTTGCTTCCTTTAGGCCATTCAAATCCGGGATTATTTGCTGCTAAGGTATTTTGATTAAAAATACCTTTAAAGACAAAATTAGTTTTGATATTATTATAATCAAAAAATATTTTTTGTGATGAAGAATCGAAAATATTTCTGAATATCTTTCCTGAATTTCCTGCTGTAATTGCAAATTCTGTTCCGCCGGGAACAGATATTCCGTTTAAATCAAAATTTGTAATTTGCTTTTTCGTAAACGATACACCATTATCTTTACTGTATAGCACTGTTCCATTTTTTCCGCTGATGTAATAATTATTAACCGAAAGAAGTTCCTCCGTTGTACCTGATGCTGTCTGTGTCCAGTTATTTCCGCCGTTTGTCGTTTTTAGAATAATGCCTCCGGTTCCAACCGATAGTCCTTTCAAAGAATCTGTAAAATAAATTGAATTCAAATTATAAGAATTAAAGCCGGCATTAATTGGACTCCAGCTAACTCCATAATCTGTTGTCTTCAGCAATGTTCCGTTATTCCCGCATATCCAGCCGTTTTTTCCCAAAAAGGTTATAGATTTTAAATCGTTTAATGTTCCTGTATTTATTACCTGCCAATTCGACCAGTTATTTCCGTCGTTCGTAATACTTTTCAGGATTGTACCGCTTTTCCCGGTGATATAACGATATATTGTAAGTGGTGATGAATAATAAGTAAATGCTCCCCCAAGTAAATCCACTGTAACCGGTGATGTCTCCTGAATCCAGTTTTGCCCAAAATCAGTTGAGAGAAATATTACGCCTCCCTCACCTGCGGCGGTTATTTTTGAGCCGCTCTGGAAAGAATTAAATACAGTATAAATATTATTATTTGTTAGTTGAGAAAGCTGGGACCAGTTTAATCCGCTATTGCTTGAATATAGAATTAAACCGTTTGTACCCGATATAATCTGATTATTGAGTATTGAAAATAAATTATTTGTTACTCCGGAATTAACTTCCACAAACTTATATCTGCTCGGCACCTGAGCTTCGGCATCAGATAAAAATATTGCAATTATAACAACAATTAACGCTGATAAGATTTTCCCTTTTTTCATTTTCTTATAGTTTTAATATTTTTCAAACTTTTTTTATATTCTTTTATTGATATTGATTTTTCCCAAAACGAATTGAATACAGTAGTCATACTGTTTGCAAAATCCTTAGTCCTGAAAATAACATCTGCTTCATTGTGCCTCGGCACCGTCTTGTCGTTTATGTTTATGAAAACTGTTTCCCTGTCAAATATTGTAATGTTTGGAACGGTCTCGTCGGTTATTCGGGCATTTTCTCCGAGTCTTTCAAAGTTCTCAACTATCCTTATTAAATCGTTAACACCTCCGTTTATCCACCCTTCCTTTGTCTTGTATTTGAATTCTTCACCTGCCTGATATATTGATTTTATTGTTCCGCCTTTATTGAAAAATCCCAGCGTAATCTCATCGACTTCCTCCGATGTAAAATACTCCGGCTGAACCATAAATAAAATTTCTTTCCTTGCATTTTTTAAAAGCTCAATAAACTTAACTTCCCTGTGCTGATTAAATCCCCTTATTAGTTCTACATTTACTACTCCGTTATTGTTGTTCTCGGCTTTTGTTCTGTATAATGGCTTTACCTTTTCAAGGGTTTCTTTCAATACCTTGCTCTTCTTCTGCGATTCAAGTATTAATTTCTTTTCGAATTTATCAAAAACAATATCCGGCTCGATTACTTCATACTTAGTTATCGAATTTGTCTCTATTGAATTGCAAATCCCCCTCTCTACAAATGAATTCAGCACCTTATATACATCTGTTCTCCTTATCCGTGCTGACTCTGCTATTTCGGATGCACTCATTAGTTTTCCCTGCATCGCAGCAAGGAATACTTTTGATTCGTATTCCGTAAACCCGATTGATTTCAAACTTATTATAAGGTCATCCATAAATATTGTTATAGTTTTAATCTACAACAATATTTCAATTTTTTTTAACAATGTCAAGAGTAAAATAAAAAATGCTGTTGTCGGTCAGACCGACAACAGCATACCAAAAAAAGTATATATAAAATTTTTATTAAATATCTATATAATTTTGCTCTTCTTCTTTAAACAGAGCCAAGACTTCGGCAGAGCTTGATGTTTTCAGCAGTTTCTCCCTGAATTCATCTTTATTCATTAACCTCGAAATTCTGCTCAGCAGTTTTATATGCATATTAAGTAAACTGTCTTTTCCGATTAAAAGAAATATAAAACTAACATTTTCTCCGTCAATAGATTCAAAATCAATCGGCTCTTTCAATATTGCAAAAGCGGCAACAATATCTTTTATTTCATTTGTTTTCCCGTGCGGAATGGCAAACCCTTTACCTACACCGGTCGAAACAAGTTTCTCTCTTTCAAAAACACATTTTCTTACTTCCTCTTCATCAATAATTTTTCCCGATTTGCCTGCAAGGTCAATCATTTTATTTATTGCTTCTGTTTTATCTGAAGCTGCAAGCTGCGTTTCAATAATTTCCTCTGTTAAGATATCGCTGATTTTCATTAAAATTAAAAAGTTAAAATTAATTAAATTTAATTTGAAATATATTTTTCAAGTTTTTCTTTATACTCCTGAAGCAGATGCTCTGTTTTTCCCGGTGAATTCGACTCTACATTCAAATGTATCAAATCCCTTGATTTATCAGGCATACAGAGAACCGTATCGGTTTCGTTTAAGAAAAGTTTAACACCATCTATCAACATCTGTTCGTATTGAGTATTATCTTCCATAAATCTCCTCATTATCATACCTTTTTCTTCTTTTACACAACGGAGATTAATTTTTTTCATAAAGAGTCTGGGAATTAAATAATCAATTTCATCAATAGTCTTATTTGCTTTTGCAAGCATTTCGAGTATTTTTGCAATTGAATACATTCCGTCAGTTGCGTTCAGATATTTCGGGAATAAGAATCCTCTTCTTGTACCTCCGACAAATGACACTTCCTTATTGTCAAGTATAGCCATCATTGAGTAATGAGAATCTTTAACCCTGACAACTTCTACGCCGTGGTCTTCTGCAATTAAATTAATTTCTCCGGAAGCCTGAACGGGTACGCCGATTTTTTTCACATCAGGAGTTACTAAAAGGAATAATTTTAAAACAAGCGAAAGGAATCTGTCATCATTAATCACTTTTCCGTCTTTATTTGTCATCCAGATTGTTTCGCCGCCGGAGTCAAGCATAAAACCGTAATCATAACCGAGAGACTTCACCACATAGCTGAAATTCTCGAGTGCTGTGGAAAATTCCTTTTTATCTCTTGTAATTTTATCTTTATCAAGGTGTGCAGATAATGAAACAGTCTCACAATTGAACTCACCGAGTATATTCGGAAAAATTGTAGATGTGATGCCGAAAGAATAATCTATAACAAGTTTAAACTTCTTTTTTCTGATTGCATCCGTATCAAGTGTTTTAAGGAAATGCTCTTTATACTTTTCATTAGTTCGCTCGGGATATTTTAAGAATCCGACATTAAAGAAATCCGCTCTCTGATATTCTTCTGTGAAATATAATCTTTCAATTGACTTTGTTTTGCTTACGGTTAAATCTTTTCCGTCTTTATCAATGAATATTATATCCGTAGTTCCTTTATCAAACGGTGATTTCCTTACAAAAATCCCTCCCATACCATAACCGTTCTGCAATTCCTGCCTCATAATCGGGATGGAAATAACCTGTAAGTCGTTAACATTAACACCGGCAGACATAATGCCGCTTGTTATTGACCTTTTTATCATATT
>CALKAJ010000320.1 GCA_937983305.1 uncultured Ignavibacteriota bacterium
CGGCATACGAGTTGTTGATGCGTGACTGGAGTTCAGACGTGTGCTCTTCCGATCTCGAATATCCCTGCCTCATATATTCTACGACAGTATGACTTCCGGATACTCTGATTACTTCCTCGCCTGTGCCGGTTGCAGTTGCGGCACCGACTTCATTATCAACAAAAAGTCCTGCACCAATAATCGGAGAATCCCCTACTCTTCCGTGAATCTTATAACCCAGTCCGCTTGTTGTGCAAGCTCCCGAAAGATTTCCGTTAATATCAAGAGCAAGCATTCCAATTGTATCGTGATGGAGATTTGGGTCAGGTGTGAAATTTGAATTTTTTAACCAATTAAGCCACGCTTTTTTAGATTCGGGCGTAAGAAGATTTTCTTTTTTAAATCCGTTTTCAAGTGCAAATTTTTGTGCACCGGAACCGACCAGCATAATATGCTTTGTGCTTTCCATTACTTTTCTTGCAACACATATCGGATGCATTATGTTTTCAAGAAAAGCTACCGAGCCGCAATTTGCATTTTCATCCATTATGCAGGAATCAAGTGTTACTCTTCCTTCTCTATCGGGAAGTCCGCCATATCCGACCGAACTAACATTTGGGTCACCTTCGGGAATCTGAACTCCGGCTTCGACAGCATCTAACGCTCTTCCGCCTGCGGATAAAACTTTCCACGCCTCATCATTGGCAGGAACTCCGAAGTGCCAGGTGGAAATCACAACGGGCTTTATAGATTTTGAAATACTTTTAGGGAATACTTTTGTAGGTTTTAGAAACGGTAAGATAGAAACTGCAAGTGTAGATTTTTTTAAGAAGTCTCGTCTTGAGGTCATATTATGCAGATTAATTTACCTGCAAAATACAAGAATAATGAATTAAAAAAAAGGAATAGTAATAATGCTTAAAGTAATAAAGAATTTATTTTGATAAGCTAATTATCGAAATAGATAAAATCACCTTCGTTTAATAATGATAAAAACATAAGCATATAGTCTCTTACATGTCGGGTAATCAGGAAATTATCTTTAATGTGATTTTTTCCGTTTAATCCAAGTTCTTTTGCGAAGTTGGGTTCATTGAGCAGCTGCTTAAGATAAAAAGCAGTACCATCAATTGTATAAGTAAGAATACCGGAATATTGATGTTTTATTTGCAAAGGAATTCCTCCTACAGCACCTGCAATAACAGGTTTCCCTTTCCAAAGAGCTTCAGCAACAGTTAGACCGAATCCTTCTTTTAAAGATTTTTGCAGTACAATAGTAGAAGCCCTTTGCAATGCGTTTATCTCAATATCGCTCGAAGGCGGAAGGAAAAGAATATGTATATCTTCATCTCCTGCAGATGCCTCTTTCACTTCATCAAGTACTTTCATACCTTCAGGATCATCTGTTGCTCCGCCGCCGGCTAAAACAAGCTGACAATCATTATATTTTTTTACTTTTTTATATACCTCTACTACGCCGACCGGATCTTTTAAATAATCAAACCTGGATATCTGGGATACGATAGGCCTGCTTGTATCTATGCCATATTTTTCCACAATGTTTCTGATGGTTTCTTCAGGTAATTCCTTATTCTTATCGCTAAGCGGGTCAATCGAGGGAGAAATTAGAACTTGAGGTATTTTTAATTTCCTTGAAAAAGCCGGAGCAGAAAATACTGAGCAATCATACTGTTCGATATACTTTTCAAGAAAATTCATTACATCATCCTGAGGGTTTGTAAAATCTATGTGGCATCTCCATGCCCATTTTGTTTTACTTTTTATTTTTTTCTCAACTAAACAAATCGGCTGTGGGTCGTGAACAAATATCAGGTCTCCGTCAAAAGTTATTTCCTTCGAATTCTGCCTGTTCACTTCAACAAAGTATTCGAAATCCTCTTTCTTAAATTTTGTTGGTACTCCATGCAAGGCATTGTGAAATGCTTTTGTAATTGCATAAAACTTTTCATCCCCTTTAATCACATCCCAGCGGGATTCTACATTCAATTGTTTTAATAGCGGAATCATTCTTGTCAGTATTTCTGCCACACCTCCTCCAACGGAAGTGGAATTAATATGTTGAATCATTTTACCCTCTAATTTCTCGGCAATAATGAACAATCCGTCTATTATTTCTTTACCGACAATATCAATATAATTATTTATGTTTACCATATTTTAAAATCAAATTTAATATTTTCTTCCTTAATCCTTCAAGCGTAAGGG
>CALKAJ010000321.1 GCA_937983305.1 uncultured Ignavibacteriota bacterium
AGATGGTGATTCGTGACTGGAGTTCAGACGTGTGCTCTTCCGATCTTAATTCTCCGAACTTCTCCATTTATTGGCAAAAACAACAACGGTTAATGAAACAATTACGAGTAAAATAAAAATCAATATGTATTTTAATTTACTCAATTTTTATCCTCTCTTCTCCTTTAGATAACCTACAAAGCTTTTGCAATAATCGGTAACATTTCCAGCTCCCTGAAATATTATTGTATCGCCTTTAGTGCTTACGGCATAAAGCTGAGAATTCAAAATTTCAGGGTTATGAACAAGAATTATTTCGTTTTGTGATATCTTCTTGAATTCATTGAATATCATTTCCGAAGTAACTCCTTCGATTTTTTCTTCTCTTGCAGGATATATTTCAAGTAGCATCACAATATCGTTATCCTTCAGACTTTCCGCAAAATCCTTAAAAAATTCTGCCGTCCTTGAATATAAATGCGGTTGGAACACAGTAATAATTCTGCCCGGAGTTGTACTTCTTATTGCATCAAAAGACGCTTTCACTTCCGTGGGATGATGTGCATAATCATCATACACTTCCAATCCGTTTTTATATTTGAGTTCAAGCCTTCTGCTTACGCCCTTGAACTTTTTAATGCTCTTCTTAAAAGACTGCATTGTTACACCGCTAAATCCTGAAGCAAGTGCAGCGGCAAGCGAATTTAATACATTATGTTTACCTTTAACACTTATCTCAATTTTTCCTATGCTCTTATTGCCGGTAAATTGGTTATACTCAGTACTGTGTATTTCTTCCGAAATATCAACTGCCTGATATTGATTTGCGTTTTCGAGTCCGTAATAAATTACTTCATTTGGACTCATGTCTGCTAAAATGCTTCTGACATTATCATCGTCGCCGAAAGCAATAACTTTCGAACTTTCTTTTCGAAGATTGATAAATTCTTTAAATGTCATTTTGAGCTCCTCAATGTTTTTATAAATATCTGAGTGGTCTTTCTCAAGATTTGTGATTACAATTATATCAGGTTTAAGAGTCAGAAAGCTTCTATCATATTCATCTGCTTCCACAACAGCAATTTTACCTTTGCCGGTTCTTGAGGCACCACCCTCTAAAAAATCTACAGAACCGCCAACAAAAACGGTTGGGTCTAATCCGTCTTCTATCAATACTTTTGCTATCATTGCAGTTGTCGAGGTTTTTCCGTGAGTTCCGCTGACAGCTATTAAATATTTGTCGTTGACAATTCTTCCGAGCATTTCTGCACGTTTTATAAATTCTATGTTTAGTTCTTTTGCTTTTATTAATTCGGGATTATCACTTTTTACTGCTGAAGTATATACAACTATATCAGTATCATCCGGCACATTCGATTCACTATGACCGTAAAATACTATTATACCCATTCTTTCGAGTCTTTCGGTTATCATTGTCCTTGTAGAATCACTTCCGCATACATAATGTCCTTTTGCAGCAAGATATTCTGCAAGTCCGCTCATTCCTATTCCGCCTATTCCGATAAAGAAATATTTCATTGCTTGCTCATACTAATTTTTTTAAAATCTCCAATTAATTTTCTTTCGTCATAGTATTCCATTACTCTTATTCTAATATATCTTTTTCTGTTCTTTAATTTCAGCTTGATAATTCTGATTTTCCTTGAACCTTCAACTTTTTTTCCTCTCTCACGCGAAAACCTTATATACACTATATCGTCTAAAAGAATATCTTTCTGCCTGAATCTGTTTTTTAAGACTATTTTATCATTTTCAAATATTATTTGCTTGGATGTTATCAGATTCAGCAATAATAACAGAATAGAGAAAAATACAAACGTTAATGCTATGTATATTATCGGATCTTTAAACACTATAGAAAAGTTTTCCTGAGAAAAATTTCCTCTTATCAATATGTAAGAAACAAGGAATAATAAATATATTATAATAGACTTATAATAAAAATCCAGCTTATATTTATACACTTTTATTGTTTCCATCATTTTAAAATTTTTAATATTTCATTTACTATCTTATTTGATGATTCCGCATCGGAATATTTTGCTATATTACCGGACATTATATCAAGTTTCGCATTATCAAAAATTATCTCATCTATCGTATTTAATAATTTTTCTCCTAATTCATTATCGGTTAACACAACAGCGGCTCCTTCCTTTTCCAGTGAACGTGCATTCTTCTCCTGATGATTCTCTGATGCATACGGGAAAGGAACAAGTATTACAGGCATTTTAAAAACTGCGAGTTCGGCTATACTGCTGATTCCTGCTCTGCATACCACAAGATCAGATGCCGAATATGCAATATCCATTTTATGAATAAACGATAAAACTTTTACTCTTTCCTTAAATGGCTCCGCAATCTTTTTGATTTCTTCGATTTTTGTTTCTCCGGTTTGCCATATCAGGTTTATGTCAAGTTTATATAAGCCCGGAAGAATTTTTTTAATTGCATTGTTTAATGAAACAGAGCCCTGGCTTCCGCCGAACACAAACAAGGTCTTTAGTCCGGGTTTAAGCTCAAAAAATTTTAACGAATCATCTTTATTTGCTTTCTCCGAAATATATCTTATTGGATGCCTTATGACCATTGCATTATCTCTTCTTTTAAGGTAATTCAAAGTATCCTCAAAATTCACAATTACTCTGTCCGCTTTATCACAAAACATTTTCGTTACCATTCCCGGTAATGAATTCCCTTCCTGAAGCAATACGGGAATTTTCAGTTTTATAGCTGCATAAACAACAGGTGCAGATACATAACCGCCTGTGCCTATAACAACATCGGGTTTAAACTTTCTTAAAACTGATTTGCACTTATTTACCGAAGAAAGTATCTTAAATGGAAGTGAAATATTTTTTATTATATTTCTTCTGTTGAATCCTGATATTTTGATAAGTTGAATTTGGTATCCGTTCCCGGGAACCATCGTTTCTTCAAGTTTACCGGAAGAACCAAAGAACAGTATTTCCGGATTATCGGAAACTCGCTTCAACGCATCTGCTAATGCCAATGCCGGAGTTATATGTCCGCCTGTTCCGCCGCCTGCAAATACTGCTTTCATTTATTTTTATTTATTTTTTTCATTAAAATATTTTCCTTTCCTCTTGCATTCCTTGATATGTTAACTAAAATTCCCATTGCCGCAGAATTTATAATCAATGCTGTTCCGCCGTAACTTATAAACGGAACAGGAACTCCGGTCGTAGGAATTATTCCTGTTGCCACAGACATATTTACAAATGCATAAGCCGTTATTATTGTTGTAATTCCAAATGCAAGATACTTTCCAAAGTCATCTTCAGAATTTAATGCAACTTTGTACCCTCTGATTAATATAAATCCAAATACAATTATTATTGCTACCGCACCTATAAAACCGTATTCTTCGCCTACTATTGCAAAAATAAAATCGTTATATGCTTCCGGTAAAAAGTATTCTTTCTGATATGAATTGCCGGGTCCCACTCCTATCAATCCGCCGTTACCCAATCCGATTATTGCCTGATCAAGCTGTAACCCGACTTTTCCCGAAGACGTAAATTGAGAGAACTTATCGAATCTGCTCATAATGTAAGGCTTGCTCAAAGCAAATAATACGGCAAATGGAATAACCGATAACACTGTAATTATAATATGCTTTGTTTTCGCAGGTGATACAGATAGCAATAATATTGACGTTCCAAATACAATCATTGCAGTTGAAAAATTCGGCTGAGCGATTATTAAAATCGTTATTATTAACACATATCCTATTACAAACATATATCCTCTATACAATAAATGGATATACTCCTTTTTTCTTGCAATCAAAACCGACAAATAAATCATTAAAGTATATTTGGCTATATCCGAAGGCTGAAAACTCAATGGACCTAACGGAATCCATCTGCTTGCTCCTTTTTTGGTTACCCCAAATAAAAGCACTGCAACGAGTAAAACGATTGTCCCGACTATAAGCAGGAATCCATATTTCTCGTAAACTTTATAATCAATTTTTGAAAATATAAATAAAGCTGCCAAAGCTAATATTGCTTTTCCGATATGAAGTTTACCAAGATAATCAGAGTCACCGCTCTTGGTAGCAATCATCGAATAATACGAACTTGCACTATATACCGCTCCGATAGAAAAAACTATCAGCAGTATTACAGATAAAATAATCCATATGTCAGCTTTATATTCTTTTATCATAAAAGATTTACATACTTTTTAAATTCTTCGCCTCTGTGTTCATAATTATCGAACATATCAAAGCTCTTATATGCCGGCGAGAACAAAACTACGTTTCCCGGTTTAGCAAATTTATTTGCCTTTTCAACTGCTTCCTGAAGAGTTTCACATTTTTCAACTTCATTACTTCCGGAAAAGAATTCAGCTATTGCTTCCTTGCTTTGTCCTATTGCATAAATTTTCAGTACTCTTTCTTTGATATATTCTTTTACTTTATTAAAATTATTATCTCCTTTTTTCCCGCCCATTATCAGGACTATACCGGAAGGAAAACTTTCAAGAGCAACATACGTTGAATCGAAATTTGTTGCTTTTGAATCATTGTAATATGTAACCTCATTAATTGTACGCACGGGCTCTATTCTGTGCTCGACACCTTTAAAGGTTTTTAACGTTTCAACAATTACCTCGTTTTTCAAACCAAATGCTTTGGAAGCTATTATTGCTCCCATTGAATTATAAATATTATGCCTTCCCTTTATAAAAATATCTTTTGAATCAATAATCAGTTCATCTATTCCTTTTTCGTTGTCAAAATAAAATATTTTCCCGTCTTCGAGATATGCACCTGCTGATGCCTTTGTCATAACTTCTCTGCCTTTTAAACTGAATGTACAAACTTTTCCTTTATAATCAGGTAAAAGTTTCTGCAAGGTTTCATCATCATAATTTATTGCTGTTATATCTTTGCTGTCCTGATTTTTATTTATTTTTAATTTAGATGTAACATAATTTTCAAAAGAACCATGCCAGTCAATATGGTCGGGTGTAATATTGATGATAATAGCTACTTTTGGTTTAAATGTATCTGTACTCTCAAGTTGAAAACTGCTTGTCTCGAGAACCACTACACTTTTGTCGTCAATATCATCAAGAATTTCAGAGAAAGCCAGTCCGACATTTCCGCAAACCTTAGTCTTGATTCCCGCATTTTTAAAAATCTCACCTGTTAAAACTGCTGTCGTTGTTTTTCCGTTTGTTCCGGTTATTGCAACTATCGGAGCATCGCAAAAAAGAGATGCAATTTCAATCTCGCCAATAATTCTCTTCCCTGAATCCGATGCTCTTTTTAACACTTCTGCTTCCAACGGTATTCCGGGACTTTTTATAATAATCTCATTTTCGTAAACTCTGTCAGTATGTCCTCCAACTTCATATTCAATGCTCTCTTTTTGCAATATGCTTTCGTCAAGGAATAAAAGTTTTTCTTTAGGTAATGACTCACTTAGAAATACTTTCGCTCCGTGTTTTTTTAAATAAACAGCTATGCCTGCACCGCTTCTGCCGGCTCCAAGTATTGTATATGATTTCGATAATGCTTCTGTTCTATCCAATTTTTATCTTATTTTAAATGTTGCAAGTGTTAGTATTGCCAGTAATATTGCTATTAAATAAAATCTCGTTACAATTTTTGGTTCGGGAATTCCTTTCATTTCAAAATGATGATGAAAAGGAGCCATTTTAAAAATTCTTCTTCCTTCTCCGAATTTTCGTTTTGTGTATTTAAAATAATATCTTTGTAAAATCACCGACATTGTTTCAGCGAAGAATATCCCTCCGAGTATCGGAAGCAGCAACTCTTTTTTTACGAGTATGCTGAGTGTTGCAACAGCACCTCCGAGAGCAAGAGAGCCGGTATCTCCCATAAATACCTGTGCCGGATATGAGTTGTACCATAAAAATCCAAGTGCCGCACCCGCAATAGCAGTACAGTATATTGCGAGCTCACCGTTTCCGGGCAAATATAAAATACCTATATAGTTCGAGGAAATTATATTTCCCGACATATATGCAATAATTCCAAGTGTAGCTATAACAATTCCAACCGTACCGGTTGCAAGTCCGTCTAAACCGTCCGTAAGATTAACTGCATTTGAAGTACCTGCAATTATAAACACAACCATAGGAATATATAAATAAGAAAAATCAAATTGATAATTTTTCAGAAAAGGTATAGTTGTGATAGTTCTGATATCAGCAAAGTGCGGATGAAAATATATTACCAGACCTACAATTAATCCAACGGTCAACTGACCAAGCATCTTATACTTTGCCACGAGTCCGTCTTTGTATTTCCTGACTACTTTCAAATAGTCATCAAGAAATCCCACTAAGCCAAGAGATATGGTAACAAACAGAATCAATTGGACATAAATATTACTTAAATCGCCCCACAACAAAACCGGTAATACTCCAGAAAAAAGTATAATTGCACCGCCCATAGTCGGAGTTCCGGCTTTTGACCAGTGAAATTTCGGACCATCTTCTTTCTTCGCTTCGCCAATCTGCTTCTTTTTTAACAGCTTAAGAATTTTCGGACCTATTATAAAAGTAAGCAGTAATGCAGTTATGGCAGCAAGTGCCGCCCTGAATGTAAGAAACCTGAAGGCGTCGAATCCCGGAGGGGCATATTTTGCGTTTATTATTTCAGCTAACCAGTATAACAAATTCTATAATTTTAATTTTTTAATTCTGTAATTATTTCTTCCATTTTCATTCCTCTTGAGCCTTTGATATATATCACATCTCCTTTTTTCACAATCGCTTTTAATAATGCCGCCAGTTCCTTTTTATCTTCAAAGTGAAAATTATTTGGAATATTTCCTGCACCTTTAAAAGTCATATATGAATCTGCTCCGTGAGTAAACAGATATCTGAATCCGAAACTTCGTACCATTTTACCGATATTGTAATGCTCATCTTTTGATGTTTTTCCCATTTCAAGCATATCACCCAGTACAATGAACTTCTCACCTTTTGTTTTATATTCTTTCATAGTTTCAAGTCCAAGCTTTACCGAATCCGGATTGCTGTTATATGCATCATTTACAACCTTCAAACCGTTAATTTCGGAAACTTCCATTCTTTTGGAACTTTCCGCTTTGAAAGTTGAAAGCGACTTTTGAATTTCTTCTACTGTCAACCCAAAATAAAGCCCGACTGCAGCAGCGGCAAGTCCGTTGAAAATTGAGTGTTTACCAAAAGAATTAATCTTCACTTTAAAAATTGTTGAGCCGTATTTGATTTCAAGCACAGGTTTAAAATCACTGTCAAATTTTTCAAACTTTCCGGTGACATCAGATTTGTTATTCAAAGAATATGAGAAATAGGTTCCTTTGTTCTTCTTCCTGAAGCGTTGTGAGAATTCATCATCAAGGTTAATAAAACACTCTCCAAGATTACTGTTCAGATATTCATAAAGCCCGAATTCTTCTTTTGCTACTCCCGCAAGGTTCTTAAAAAACTCGAGATGCTCTTTCCCAATATTCGTAACCAATCCAAAATGAGGCTCTGCAATCCGGCATAAATAAGCAATTTCATTAAAATGATTGCTGCCGGCTTCAAGCACTGCAATACTGTGATTCTTGTTGAGTTTTAAAAGTGTCAGTGGAAGTCCGATATGATTATTAAAGTTTCCTTCGTTTTTAAGAACTGAATATTTTTTTGAAAGAACATGGGAAATTAAATCTTTCGTTGTTTTTTTCCCGTTACTTCCGCCGACGCACAAGACCGGAACAGAGTAATTATATTTATGTATTCTTGCCAATTCACCGAGAGCACTTACGGTATCTTTTACTACAAAAAATGTTTTATCTTTGTATAAACTTTTATTCTTATCGTACCAGCTTTTATTAGATCGGAAGAGCACACGTCTGAACTCCAGTCACGAATCACCATCTC
>CALKAJ010000322.1 GCA_937983305.1 uncultured Ignavibacteriota bacterium
CCCAGTTTGTATGAAATTAAATATTCCTGAAAAGTATGCATTTTACCAATTTTTCCTAATCTCAAAATTAAATCCCAATCTTCAGCATGTTTTAAAAACCTGTACCCCCCAATTTTTTCAAAGGCATCTTTTCTAAAAACAATTGTCGGATGTGTCATAGGATTAGCGTAAAGAGCTTTATTCCTTATCTGCTCATCTGTCTCCCTTTTATAATATCTCCCTAATTCTTTTCCCTCACTGTCAATCAATATCACGCCACATCCTACAATTACGTATTCCGGATTATCCTCAAGAAAGTTAACTTGTTTTTTCAATTTATTCGGGTGACTCCATATATCATCATCATCTATTCGCCCAATATACTTCCCTTTTGCATTTCTTACACCTTCATTCAAATAATAAGAAATACCGGGGACCTTACTTTTTTCAGTCTGAATAAATTTAATCCTGGAATCCAAACCCATTTGCTGACTAATTACTTCCATAGTATTATCAGTCGAAACATCGTCAATAATCAATAACTCCCAATTTGGGTAACTTTGATTCTTAACGCTCTCAATCGATCTATAAAGCAAATCTGCCCGATTATGTGTCGGCAAAATTATTGAAACGAGTGGTTCGATAGACAAAAAAAGTTTTTAAATCATTAATAATTATATATTTATTAAATATAGCTAAATTATAAAAAATTTTCAATCTATTATGTGTTTTTAAAAAATATTAGAAATTGTATTAGCAAGATAGTTATTTATATTTCTTTTTACGAAAAAATAATGACTTGAATTATCGCCTTCAAAATAATAGCTTCCTAAAAAAAATTGTCCTATGAAAAAAATTTTAAAATCAATTGCATTAGATATTTTTGCAAAGAGAAATAGTATTCTGACATCAAAAACTGAAAAGAAGGTTTTGCTAGCTTTTTTAAATAAGCTTTTTCCGATAAAAACGAATAAAGAGCTTATTCGATTGGGTCCCAAAGGTGATGGTGGATACTTAGTACCGGATTGTTTAGATGGAATTGAAGCTTGCTTCTCTCCGGGTGTTAGTTTTGTCTCAGGATTCGAAAAAGATTGTGCAAACTTAGGAATGAAAGTATTTATGGCTGATAAATCAGTTGACAAACCTGCAGAATCTCACGAACTATTTCATTTTACAAAAAAGTATATAGGATTGAAAACTAATGAAGATTTTATGACCATGGATGACTGGATTAAGTCATCAATTACTTCTTCAAACTCAGACTTATTATTACAAATTGATATCGAAGGCTATGAATATGAAACATTTCTTGGTATGTCAGATGATTTGCTAAAAAGGTTTAGAATTATTGTTGCAGAATTTCAGTGGCTTGACCAATTATGGGTTTGGCCCTTTTTTAAATATTCTTCTTTGGCGTTTGAAAAGATACTCCAAACTCATACCTGTGTTCATATTCATCCCAATAATTGTTGTGGCTCATATAAAAAATGGGGTTTGGAAATTCCGTATTTTGCTGAATTTTCTTTTTTAAGAAATGATTATGTAATCAATCCTGTTTACACAAAAGACTTTCCTCACCCCTTAGATTGCGATAATACCGACCAACCTACTCTAATACTACCTGACTCTTGGTATAAAAAGTAGTTGTTACTGTTTAGATATTCATTATTTTAATACTTACTTGGACCAAGTAACTTTTTCTTTAATAACTCTTGCAGGATTGCCTGAGATTATTGAGTTCTCGTTATTGAATATTCCTCTAACGACTGAATTTGATGCAATTACACATCCATTAGGTACTATTGTTCCTTTGTAAATACAAACACCACTACCGATCCATACATTATCCCCAATAATAATCGAATTGTTTTTTTCTTTTTTTCCTTCATATTCAATATGGTGAAAATCGTTATCGAGAAATTGACAATTCCATGAAATTGCGCAATTTCTCCCAATTTTCAGTTTTTTTGTGATAATAAATAATGAAAAAGCTGCAATATATCCTCCATCACCTAATTCAACGATACCTCCTTCTCCAATATCAAATCTGCAGCCTCTTCCAATAGAAAATTTGTCTTCAATGGATAATTTTCCTCTTACATTTAATAATGTAACATCAGAATTAGTCTGAAACCCAACATAAGAAGTTCCAATATCAAGTTCACCTCCAACATCTATGTTCCTTTTCCCCTTAATTATTACTTTTTGATGAGCAAAAATATTGTTATTATAAAATATTTTGTTGATAAGAAATTTAAATAAAATTAATAACATATTTCCCTTTGCATTTTTACATTTCAGCAATATTCTTTGTAAGTTATCCATAAATATTTATAATTTAATGAAAATATTTTTATTTAAGAATATTCAAATAATTTAGAAAAACAATTGAAGTCATATCCCAATTTTTTAAAGTTAATGATTTCTCAATTGAGTTTTTGGAAATAAAAGTATATAATTCTTTATCAATAATTAATCTTAGTATTGCTTCTGAAAGAAGCATTTCGTTGTTGACATCAAACAATAAACCGTTGAATTTATCGGAAATTAGTTCTTCGCTCGTTGGGATTCTACTTGCAATAACCGGTAATCCATTTGACATTGCTTCTGTTATAACCATTCCATAACCTTCCCATTCTGATGGAAAAATTAAAATATCAGAATTAATATATAAACTCCTGAGTTCTTCAGGAGATACATTTTCTTTAAATAATATTTTTTCCTTGAAATTATTCTTATCAATTTCTTTTTTTATGCTTTCATAATAGTGATGTTCTGATATCCTACCAATAATTTTAAGTTCAAATTTAATTGTCCCTAATAATTTTAACGCGTCTATTAGCGTGTGAAGACTCTTCCTTTTTTCAACATTCCCAACAAATAACAATTTTACGACCCCTGATATTCCTTTTCTAAGAAATTTAATATCCGGCAAAAACTCTAACCCGGGGGGTAAAATAGGAATATCCTTCTTGATATATTTATAAAATTTTAATCTATCGTTAGTTGATTTACTTACGGTAATCTTATTTTTTATTAATTTTATGAAAATTGACTCTAATAGTTTTACAATTTTTTTAGATTCTTGGTCCCTTAATAAGTGATGTATAACCATAAAATATTTATGCCTTTTTAAAATATTTAACATCAAGACAGGAATAAGAAAATGCAGAAAAGAAGTATTCGTTAGAACTATAATCGATTTTCCTGGAAGTTTTAAAGAATATTTTATTCCATAAATAATTTTTAATATTTTTGAGTTTTCAATCTTTACTATATCTAAATCCGAACCAAACACTTTTACATCCTTATTAATCCTTTTGAGCGAATTGAATACTATCGAATGATATTTATTCCCTCCTGTAGTAATTTGTGGGTAAAATGGAATAAAGAAATATATGTTATTTATTTTCTTATCTTCCACTTTTTAAATATAACTTTAAAAGTTGCTTATATTGACTAATTTTATTTTCTTTTATTTCGGCATACCTTTTTCTAATATTAATTATAATTAACCTCGATATTAGTCCGGAAATAATTATTGCTTTAAAAATATTTCTTTTAAAAAATGAAAAATGCTTATTTATATAAAGTAATTTACTTTTACCCATATTATAATAATATACTGAATCATCATTACTTTTTTTAGTACTGGCATTTGTTGAATGTACTACGTTTATGTATGGAAGATTATATATTTC
>CALKAJ010000323.1 GCA_937983305.1 uncultured Ignavibacteriota bacterium
CGGTCCGAGCGACGTAATAATTAAAAATAATATAATTAAAATAAACAGGTATTGAATCGCATTTACAGGAACCGGTATTACCGGTATTGTTTCCGGAAATCTGATTGACAGTAATAATATTCAAGGTGAGCCCACTCTAGGCGGCAGCGGATTAAATTTTAATACCTCTTCTGCCTCGCCTGTTCAACAGCTTATTGTCAAACGAAATATTGTCCGCTGGAATCTTTGGGGTGTTACTATTCAGGGTGTCGCAAAACCAATTTTCGGAGATTTAAACAGCAGTGATACAAATAAAATCGGATTAAACAGTTTCTACTACAATTCTAACAACAGTACAACTCCTTTGATTGATTTCTATAATAACACACCGGACTCTATCAAGGCTGAAAATAATTACTGGGGATTTTCGAATTTAGATTCCATAGAAGCTCATATATTTCACAAGCCTGATAATCCTTCACTTGGCTTCGTTGACTATATCCCTGTATATTTACCAACGGGTGTTGAACTGATATCTCCATTGTTTCCAAAAACATTCAAACTTTATGAAGCATATCCAAATCCTTTCAATCCCGAAACCGTTATTAAATTTGATTTACCAAAAACAGAAATTGTTAAACTCACTATATTTGATATTTCCGGCAGAGAAATCAGAGTTTTGCTAAACTCGAAACTAAATCCGGGCACTTATAAATTTTCTTTCAATGCCGATGGACTTTCTTCAGGAGTATATTTCTTCCGGTTAATTGCCGGGAATACCGCTCAGACAGGACGCCTTGTGTTTTTAAAATAAAACTCCTTGATTTTAACGGATAAATACCTTAATTTATTATGGATATAATAATTTAAGGTATTTTTTTATGGATACGTATATATTTGAGCCAATTGAAGTAATTGCCTATTTTCACGGACTGCAAATTGATATAATACGGTTTAAGTGGAAAGAAACCACGTATAATATTTCGAAACTGAACTCAAAATGGAAGATACCGCTTGGCAATTCCTATGTTTATCATTTTGTGGTAGTGTGTGAAAAGCAAAGAGTGATATGCGAAATATCGTATAATCTAAACGATTTCAAGTGGGAACTTGTACAACTTGATATGATGCAGTAACCCGGATAGGTTACGGAAGAAAGACGGCACAAGAAAGAACTGTAGTCCACAAGCCGTTTTTATCTCCCTCTGCAGATTGGGTATTATTAAAAGTTTTAAATATTTTTCCGCTTTGCTTGTAAACATTTTCTCTTTCGTTCCATGCAGTTTCAGGGTCAAATTCAACACCAAGAGTAGTAGCCAGCATAGTAGCCGCAAGATCTTCCGCATAATCGCCTGCAATTTTCTCAGATTCACCGAAGGGATGATGTTCTGAAATATAGCCATAATGACTTTCATCGGAAGGCAATGCAATACCAATGGAACTTGCAATCAATCTGTTAGGTTCATTTGTAAAATTCCTTGCCATAACGCAAAAAGTAATCTGGCCCGGTTCAAGCATCGAAATACCCTGCTCTTTAGGAATCCTTTTGCAACCCGGAGGATAAATGCTTGAAACCATAACTAAATTGCATTTCTCGATGCCGGCATGCCGCAAGGCTAATTCAAAAGACTGTAAATAATCTTTATGTCTTCCGACTCCTTTTGTAAAAAATATTTTTGTTGGTCTAAACATCTTTATCTCCTTAAATTTATGGGTTGAAAAAACAGTTCAAAAGTAAAATAAATAATTTAAAAATAAAATTAAGAAATAATAACTTTTAAAAATCTTTTTTTTCCGGCTTTAATTACAAATTCTCCTTTTTTTGAGAAAATGAAATTTATATCCGATACTTTTACATTATCTATACTAACACCTCCTTGTTCAATAAGTCTTCGAGCCTTACCTTTAGATTCTTCGATTTTTGAATCGAGAAGTATGTCAACAAGAGCCGGGTTCTGACTATTACATTCAAATTCAGGCATTTCATCAGGAATCTCTTTCTTTACAAATATTTTATCAAACTCTTCTCTTGCCGTTTCGGCTGTATATTCATCATAATAAAGTTTTACGAGCTCATAAGCTAACCTGTGTTTTATATTTCTCGGGTTAGTAGCCGGATTTTCGAGTGAAGATTTTATTTCTTTTAATTCAGAAGGAGTAAGCCTTGTTCCTAATTCATAATATTTATAAATAAGTATATCAGGAATGCTCATTGCTTTCCCAAAAATATCCTTCGGTAAATCAGATATTCCAATTGCATTTCCCAGCGATTTACTCATTTTTTCATTTCCGTCTGTACCTTCAAGCAATGGCATTAGTAATACAACCTGCGGCTCTTTTCCAAATCTTCTTTGCATATCACGCCCAACAAGATTATTAAATTTCTGATCTGTACCTCCGAGTTCGACATCTGACTCGATTGCATAGGAATCATATCCCTGCATAATAGGATATAAAATCTCGTGAAGAGATATTTCTTCTCTGTCTCTTAGTCTGTTTGTGAAATCATCTCTTTCAAGAATTCTCTGAACAGTAAATTTACTTAAAATATCAAGTAAATCTGCAAGTCTCAGTGGACTCAACCACTCTGAGTTGTATCTGATTGATGTTTTTGATTTATCGAGTATTTTTGATGCTTGTTCGTAGTATGTCCTGCCGTTTTCTCTTGTTTCTTCAAATGTCAACTGCGGTCTTGTTTTCTTCTTACCTGAGGGGTCACCAATCATCGCTGTGTAATCACCTATAATTAAAATAGCATTGTGACCAAAATCCTGAAACTCACGTAGTTTATTGAGCACAACAGAATGACCTATATGTAAATCGGGTCTTGAGGGATCGCATCCGAGTTTTATGTTTAGCGGTTTTTTCTCTTTAATTGATTTTTCAATTTTTTTTACAAGTTCATCCTCGGGAATAATTTCAACGGTTCCCTTTTTTATTACATCAATTTGTTCGTTTAAAGTTGCATGCATATTTTTATATTCGTTTTAATTTTCTTTCTGTATCTCTTTTTTTAATTGATTCCCGTTTATCATAAAGTTTTTTTCCTTTTGCCAAAGCGAGTTCAAGTTTTATACGAGAAGTTTTAAAATAAATTTTTACCGGGACTAAAGTTAAACCCTTCTCCTGCAATTTTGATTTTAATTTTTTTAATTCTCTTTTACTTAAAAGTAATTTTCTTTCTCTTAACGGTTCATGATTATTCAAATTCCCATATTTATACTCGCTGATATGGCAATTTAAAAGCCAGAGTTCATTTCCAATGAAACGCGCATAAGACTCCTGAAGATTAACTTTGGAATCTCTGAGAGATTTTACCTCTGTTCCTAATAATACCATTCCTGCTTCGAGTCTGTCTAAAAGTTCATACTGGAAATTAGCTTTGCGGTTGGTACCAATTATTTTAATTTTATCTGTTGTGCTCAATTATTAAATTTGTAAAATTATTCATTACAATTTCTAAAATCAATTTATATAATTAATGAAAATTCAATTATTTGTTTTTAATCCTTATATGGAAAATACGTATATTTACTTTGACGAAGTTACTAAAGATGCCGCTATCATTGATCCGGGCTGCTTTTCGCAAAAGGAATTCGAAGAAATTGACGAATTTATTGATGAAAATAAATTGGTATTGAAATTCGTTTTAATTACACACGGTCATATTGACCATATATTAGGAATAAATTATCTCGTAAAAAAATATAATATTCAGGCATATATGCATAAAGGTGATAAATTTTTAGTTGAACATATCTTAGATTATGCGGAATCATTCGGTTTTCATCTTGAAGAAATCCCTGAAATTAATATGGAAATAACCTCAGGATTAAATCTTAGACTTGGCAATACATCTCTTGAATTCCTTCATACTCCGGGTCATTCACCCGGAGGTATCTGCATAATTGACAGAAAAAATAAAATTATTTTTTGCGGAGATTTAATTTTCAGAGATTCAATCGGAAGAACTGATCTGCCAAAAAGTGATTTCAATACACTTATGAACTCAATCAAAGAAGTATTATTTACAAGATGCGAAGATGATTTTAAATTATTTCCCGGGCATATGGAACCTACAACCATCGAACAGGAAAAAAATCACAATCAATTTCTTATTTAATATCCTTATCCGGTATAAATCCGGTTGCAATTTCTCTTATACGTGAAACAATATAGTCTCCATAGAATTTCCTCCACATATTAAATCCTAATATGTAAGTAAAGTGAACATCCTGAGATTCATCTTTAGTTCTGTAGAAATATACTATCTGTGCTAATTCTTTGTTCAGATACAGTGCCGTCTTTCCGTCATAATAAACCGAATCAAATTCAATATAATCACCTTCCCTCTTCTGAATATTAAAGACTTTCTCTTTTTCCACATTGTAAACTAAATCGGTAAGTCTTCTTATATCGGGATATTTTATGGCAACAAGATATACAACAACCGAATCTTTTCCTTCAACATAATCAAAATCATATTTAATTGAAGTTTTATTTTGTGCTTCTTCCTTGTTAATTTTTAAAATACTATCAGGAAGATGAAAAATAAATTTGTAATCAGTATCAACGATTTCGTTAATGCTCTGGGAATTTATGACACCGTAAGTAAAAAATAGCGATATAAAAATAATTAATGTTTTTTTCATTTTGAATTAATAATTTGGAATTAAACTTTGAATTCTTAAATAATCTTCTCTATAGACATTATTCACTGTATCAACTTTTATTTTAAGTTCTTTCAGCTGCTGATAAGCATTATCAACCCTATCTTGTGGAAGCGGATGAGTTGAAAGTATTCTGTCAAGTCCTCCGGGGGTATTACCTTTTAGTTTTTGTTCACCGACAATTCTATTGAAGAAGAACACAATCGAACCGGGAAAATATTTTGTACTTCTTAAATATCTTATGGATAAATCATCTGCTTCTTGCTCATCAGAACGGCTATTTGCAAGAAATCCAAGTCCGACAAAAAGATTTGCCATTATTTCGGCAATAGAATTTGGATTATTCCCGAGTACAATACTAAGCAAGAAACTTGCGCCATAATATGAACTTAATCTTTGTGTCATATGCCTTTGCTCTGCGTGTGCAATTTCATGCCCAATCACACCTGCCAAAGCGGCTTCATTTCCAAGGTATTTAATTAAGCCGGTATAAACGTAAATAAATCCACCGGGAGTGCAAAATGCATTAATAACGGAATCGTGAATAACAGTAAACTGATAAGGGAAAACATCTTTATATTTAATCAGAGGTGAAGATTTAACAATATTTTTTCCGATGTTACTCACATAATCATTCACTTCCTGAGGACCTTTAAGAATAGGATATTCCCTGCTTGAGCGAATTTCCTTATCAAGATCCTGCCCTATTTTGACATCATCCTGTACAGAAAAAAGATTTATTCCACAACTGTATAGAATGGACGAAATAGCAAGTATAAAAACTGCTGATAATGTCAGTAAGGTTAGCCGGTTTTTTATTATAATTTTTATTTTATCCATAATTATTCGTTTTTGTAAAGTTATCAAAATATTGA
>CALKAJ010000324.1 GCA_937983305.1 uncultured Ignavibacteriota bacterium
ACAAGTGTTTGTTTCCTTATATATTCAGGCGGTACTTTATCGAGATTTGCTTTTGTAACTTCAATATAATATCCAAACACTTTATTGAAATCAACTTTTAAAGAACTTATTCCTGTTCGTTTTCTTTCCTTGCTTTGAAAATTTTCTATCCAGGTTTTTCCGTTTATGTGTATATCTCTGAGTTCATCAAGCTCGGGATTAAATCCCCTGTTAATAACTCCGTATTTATCAACTCCCTCAAGGAAATTTTCGTTAATAACTGTTTCTATATCCTTAATGAGTCCGGGAATTTCCGTTAAATTGTTTTTATAACTTTTCACCGCTTCTGATTCATAAACATCCAAAGCCCTTTTTAATACAGCAATATTCTTAACCGAATTTTTAAGCAAAACAATATCTCTTGGAACGGCTTTTCCTGTTGCAACTTTCGAAAGCAGTCTTTCAAGGTCGGCTATAGACTTTAAAATTTCAATAATATTTTTCTTTGAATTTTTCGAGCCAAAGAAATCCTCAACCGCTTCGAGTCTCTTTATAATCTGCTCTTTCCTCTTTAAAGGTCTTGAAACCCATTTTTTCAATAATCTTCCGCCCATTGCAGTCTGTGTTCTGTCGAGAATTGAAATTAATGTTCCGTCTCTTCCTCCCTCGTTTATTGAAGTAGTAATTTCAAGATTTCGTTTTGTTGAAGGGTCAAGAATTATGTAATCGGTGAAGTCATATTTTACAATCTTTTTAATATGCTCAAGACCGCTTTTTTGTGTTTCATTCAGGTAATGCATTATCACGCCGCCTGCAATAGTTGCATCCCTCATATCCTCAATTCCGAATCCCTTGAGAGAATGTGTATTAAATGTCTTCATCAATAACTCCCTGCAGTAATCGAGATTATACACCCAGTCGTCAATTCTTGTAAAGATAAATTTCCTGTTCTCGGCACCAATATAGTCATCGGGATTATACCTGAGAATTTTATATATTTTCTCTTTATCCCGTTTCTGTATTAAAATTTCTACCGGACCTAAAATATCAACCTGCTCTCTCAGTTGATTAATATGCAACTCCGATGTTGCAAATTCACCTGTTGAAGCGTCGCAATAAGAGAAGCCGCATCTATCATCATTCAGATAAACTGCAAGAAGAAAATTATTTGTTTTATGATTCAGAAGTTTATCCGAAAAATTTGAACCCGGCGTAACCACTTCAACAACATCTCTTTTGACAATTCCTTTAGCAAATTTCGGGTCTTCAAGCTGCTCACAAACTGCAACCCTGTAGCCTGCCCTCACAAGTTTTGGAAGGTAGTTATCAATTGCGTGGTGAGGAAATCCTGCAAGAGGGACTTCAGAAGCCGCACCGTTTGAACGCTTTGTAAGAGTAATACCGAGAACCTTCGACGTGATAATAGCATCCTCTTCAAATGTTTCAAAAAAATCACCCATCCTGAAAAGTAAAATCATTTCAGGATATTTTTCCTTGATTTTTCTGTATTGCCTCATAAGCGGCGTTCCTTCAGAGTTCTGCCCTATGTCTTTCTTTGACGTCAATAATTTGAGATTTTATCTTTTAAGTATTTATTCAGCAGTTCTCTCGCTCTGAAAAGGTGAGCTTTCACGGTACCGAGAGGGATTTTTAATTCTGCGGCTATTTCTTCGTATTCCTTATCCATTTTGTGCCTTAGAATTATAACCTGCTTATACTTTTCCGGTAAACTGTCAATCGCCTGTTCAATAACTTTCTCTTTCTGTTTCTCAATCATATTCCTGTCGGGAATGTAATTTTCATCGGGAATCTCGAATCTCAGGTCTTCATCCTCGTGATAAATTTCCTTATCAATAGAGAATGTTGTCAGTTTCTTTTTTCTTAAGTAATCAATACAGTTATTTGTAGCAATTTTAAAAAGCCATGTTGAAAAAGCATATTCTTTATCAAACTTATCAAGTGAGTTAAATGCCTTTATAAAAGCTTCCTGAGTAAGGTCTTCCACATCATCTTTGTTGAAAATCATACGGTAAATCAGATTCTGAATCAGCTTATAATACTTTTTCATAAGTCTGTCATAAGAGGGCTGGTCACCTTTTAATGCATTCTCAATAAGAAGGATGTCTTCATTTTTTGAAGCGGAACGATTTTCTTTACCTGCCTGCGGCATCAGATTTTAAGTTTTGCATATTCAGGTAATTTAAAAAATATTGTCTTAATGAGAAATGTATTTAAAAGTTCCTCTTTATTTAACAAACCGGCAATACTAACTTTTATTTGAGTTTTTTGTTAGAAAATTATGAAGTAAATTATTTTATGAAAGTAAAAAAAGATACCGTAAAAATCATTACTCTGGGCTGCTCTAAAAATCTTGTGGATTCCGAGCACTTATTTGCAATGATTGCATCCAACGACTTAAAAATTGTCAGAGAAAATGAAAAAGCAGATAACGTAATAATTAATACTTGCGGATTCATTGAATCGGCAAAGGAAGAATCAATCAACACTATTCTTTCGGCGGTAAAGGAAAAAGAAAAAGGAAATCTGAAAAACTTATTTGTAGCCGGATGTTTATCAGAGAGGTATATGAAAGATCTTGAAAAAGAAATCCCCGAAGTTGATAAATATTTCGGGGCTACAGATAAAAAAAAGACCATCAGAGATATTTTAAAATCCCTTGGAATAGATTATAAAAAATCACTCGTCGGAGAAAGAGTTATTTCTACTCCTTCCCATTTCGCATATCTGAAAATCAGCGAGGGGTGCGATAATCCCTGCTCCTTTTGTGCAATTCCTATTATGCGAGGCGGACATAAATCTAAGCCGCTGAAGGATATTTTACACGAAGCCGAACTGCTTTCCGAAAAAGGCGTTAAAGAATTAATTATCATTGGTCAGGATACAACTTACTGGGGATTCGATAATACTGGAAAAAGAAATCTTGCAAAAGTTCTTGATGAACTTTCGAAAATCAAAGGAATTGAATGGATTAGACTTATGTATGCTTATCCCTCAAGATTCCCCTCTGATATTATTGAAATTATCAGAGAAAGAGAAAATATAACTAAATATCTGGATATTCCTATTCAACACATTTCCGATAAAGTTTTAAAATCAATGAGGCGGGGAATCACAAAAAAAGTTTTAACAGACTTGCTCGAAAAAATCAGGAAAGAAATTCCCGGAATTGCACTGCGGACAACTTTAATTACCGGCTATCCGAATGAAACAGAAAAAGAATTTCTGGAAATGCTGAAATTTTTGGAAGAATTCAAATTTGAGAGACTCGGTGTTTTCACATACTCAAACGAAGATGATACTACTGCGGCAAAAGAACTTAAAGATATTATTCCGCAAAAAGAAAAATTTGCCCGGCAGCAAATACTTCTTGAGGCACAACGCAAAATATCACTCGAAAAAAATACTGCTTTAACCGGAAAGAAAATGAAAGTCCTGATAGACAGAAAAGAAGGAAATTATTACGCCGGAAGAACATATATGGATGCTCCGGAAGTTGACCAGGAAGTTATAATTGATACGAAAAAGAAACTCGAAACCGGAAATTTTTACGAAACATTGATTTACGATTGTGAAGATTTTGATTTATTTGGAGAAGTTTAATTGAGTTGTAATTTATATAAAATGCTGATTATCTTTATTAAAATTAAATAGATTTGTTTCTTATGAGATTATTACTGTTATTAGCTTTTATTGCTTTACCGTTAATTGGCAATTCGCAAATCAAAGACGGACCAAAGCCTTTCGGTAAAGAAGATAAACCAAGTTTTTTTGTTGACCCGCTGATTTTCCGCGGAAAGGATTCAACCGGAGCAAGGCTTGATTTATATTTGCAGATTCAACTCGGAAATCTGATGTTTAAAAGAAATCTTGAAACTGAAAAGTTTGAAGCATTGGTTGAATATACCGTTTTAATCAAAGACTCAAAGGAACAAATCGCGGTAAATGCGACTTACCCTGAAAAATTCATTGCAGGAGATGTTGACCTGAAAACACTCGCTTCAAGTACGGAGTTCAGAGTAAAGCAATTTTATCTCCCTCCGGATATTTATAAACTTGAATTTATTTTCAGAGATAAAAATAATAAGCAGGAAACTATCAAAGAACTGCCGCTTATTGTTAAGGATTTTAAAAGCAAGGAATTGACGGCAAGCTCGATTATGATTCTTACCGATTATAAAGAAGAAGAAGGAAAGAAAAAAATTACTCCGCTTATTTCTTCAAATATCGGAGAGCTCAGAGATTTATTTGTTTTTTATGAAATATATAATAATTCGGATATTTCAATTCCCTCAACTATCGTTTACAAAATTATCGGAGACAGGGATGCCGTATTGAAAGAAGGAACTTTCAGTTACCTGTTGACTCCGGGTACTAACCAAAAAATTGAAAAACTTTCAGGTTATGATTATACCACAGGTACATACAGCCTCGAAATTTCGAGCAAGGGCATTGATTATATTTTGACCGAAAGAACATTCGATTATAAGTGGGATAATATTCCAATGAATATTAAAGACCTTGATGCCGCCATTTCACAAATGCTCTATATTGCTGAGCCTGACCAGATTGATTTTATAAAGAGTGCAACTACAAATGCCGAGAAAGAAAGAAGATTTATGAAATTCTGGAAGGATAACGACCCTAATCCGAACACAGTGAAAAATGAAACTATGGAAGAGTATTACAGAAGAGTCCGGATTGCAACCGAGAGATACTCGCAGTATGTCGAAGGATGGAGAACAGATATGGGAATGGTTTATATTATTTACGGAGACCCGAGTAACATTGAAAGGCACCCTTTTAACAGCGACTCAAGACCTTATGAAGTCTGGGATTACTATGACATTAATAAGCAGTTTGTCTTTGTTGATTACACAGGTTTCGGAGATTACAGACTCGTAACTCCAATATGGGATAAGAGATTTAAAGTCCGTTAAAGAGCTTTTGCCCTTTTTTCAAGATATGTAAAAAGTGCCCTGTCAAACGGCGTTTCAGTTGACAATGTCAAAAAATCAATATTATTGGAAGTACATTCTTTCTTATATTTTTCCATAAATTCCGAAAATGCTTCCGTGTAGGCTTTTTTATAAATATTCGGCTGTGAAAACATTTCTTCTCCGGTTTCAATATCAACCATTGTAACCGGGTTTCCCTCTATAAAATTTATTTCAGCAGTATCAAGTATCTGAAATACTATCACATCATTTTTTTTATATCTGAAGTGCTTCAATGCATTCAGCACTTCATTTTGCTCATCGAGTAAATCGCTTATTATTATTACAAGTCCGCGCCTCTTTATTTTTTCAGCCATCTCATTCAAAGAAGGTGCTATTCCGGTTTGATTCGTTGATTTAAGATTTTCAAGCTCTGCAAGAATTTGCCTGAGATTTGAATTGGTTGCGTGAGGCCTGATGTGGTTTCTTACTTTAGTATCAAAAGTAGTAAGAGAAATTGCATCTTTCTGCTGTAAAATAAGATATGCAAGTGAGGCGGCAAGATATGATGCGTATTCGAGTTTAGTTATTCCCTTTGCCGGATTTTCTTCGGCGGCTGCATTTTCCTTTCCGAAAAGTTTTTCAAGAAAAGTTTTTTTCAGGGGAAGCGGTTTTTTGACGGAGTTTTTTGAGGTAAAACTCATTGACTTGCTGATATCCAGCAAAATATATGATTTCAGATTTGTGTCTTCTTCGAACTGTTTCACAAAATATTTCTCTGTACGTGCAAATACTTTCCAATCGAGATTTTTAAGGTCATCTCCCGGAGCATATTGCCTGTGCTCTGCAAATTCAACACTCAGACCGCGATAAGGAGACTTATGTAATCCGGCAATAAAGCCCTGTACAATAAATTTCGCTTTCAACTCCATATTTGAAAGCCTTGCAATTACAGAAGGAACGAGATATTTTTTGTAATCGTTCAATTTTATATTTCCTTTTCCACATCTACCATTTCGCCTGATACATCCATCTTTACTTCAAATCCTCTTTTTGTAAAAACTGAAATCATACGTTTATTATCAGTTGTCGTTTGTGCAACAATTTTTTTTAGCCCCCATTTTTTTGCAATTTCGAGACAGTAATCCGTCAATTTTCCTCCGAGGTCCTGATTCTGAAACTCATCGCTTATAAGAATTGCATATTCCACACTTTCGTGGTCAGGGTCTGCTATCAATCTGCCAACACCGGCAAGTTTCTTTTCGCCTTGTGTCTCAACTTCTGCTACAATTGCAATTTCTCTGTCATAATCAATATAGCAATATCTTGCGGCAACTTCGTGATTCTGCCACTGGAAAAAATATCTGAATCTCATATAAATTGATTCTTTCGAACAACTTGCAAGCAAGTCCATCCACATCGGCTCGTCTTCCGGTTTTATAGGTCTGAATAATACTTTCTTTCCGTTCCTCAGTTTCTGCACAGATACATATTCTTCCGGGTAAGGGTGCATAGCAAGATGGCTGTAGGGTTTTAAACCTTTGCAGTCGCATTTTCCGTCTATTACAATCCTTGCATCAAGTGCCATAACACCTTGCTCATAAACAAGCAAAGGATTAATATCAAGCTCTTTGATTTCAGGATAATCTGCGGCTAAATATGAAAGCCGTATCATAGTCTCGATTAATTTATCTATGTTTACGGGCTTTTTACCGCGATAGCCTTTCAGCAACGGGAATATTTTCAATGACTCAAGCATACGAAATGCAAGTGCTTCGTTCAACGGAGGAAATCCTATCATCCTGTCTTTAAACAGTTCCGCACCAGTTCCTCCCATTCCGCAAAGTATAACCGAGCCGAATATTTCATCTTTTTTAATTCCGAGAATCATCTCTACCGAATCACTCTGCTTTATCATTTTCTGAATTGTAACACCTTCAATATTTGCAGACGGCATTTTCTTTTTAACATTGGATTTCATTCTTTCGAACGCCGATATAACTGCTTCATCATTTTGCAGGTTTAATATAACTCCGTTAACATCCGATTTATGAGTAATATCAGGAGATAAAATTTTCATAACTACAGGATATCCGATTTTCTTTGCGAGTTTTATCGCTTCATCCGGGCTTTTTGCATTCTCGGGAATCGAAACGGGTATGCCGTATGATTTTAATATTTTCTTGGAAACCTCTTCCGATAAAATATTTTCGGAATCAGAAACCAGTTTCTCAAAACTTTTTCTCGTATTTTTTCTGTCAAGTGAAAATTCTACCGGTATATTTCTTGGAGTTTCATAAAGATTTTTTAGATTCCTTGAATATTCCACAAGTGTCATAAAAGCTCTTACACCCTGCTCAGGTGTTTGATATGCCGCAATTCCGTTTTCGCTCATAATTTTCATACCTTCCCTCATTCTCTCTCCGCCAAGCCACGCCGCAATAACCGGCTTTTTGGTTGTATCGGCAAGGGCAGCAATGCTCTTTGCCGTTGAGGTTGGGTTCGTCATTGATTGAGGAGTTAATATTACAAGCACTGCATCAACATTCTTATCTTTTAAAACTATTTCAACCGCCTTGCTTACTCTTTTTGAAGGAGCATCTCCAAGCACGTCAACCGGATTTTCTTTTGAGGCAAATGGAGGAAGATTTTTTGTAAGTTCACCGATAGTTTCATCTGAAAATTTCGCAAGATTGCCGTTTAGTTCGATAAGAATATCAGTAGCCATCACACCGGGACCTCCCGCATTTGTTACAACTGCGAGATTTGAGCCCTTTGGCATTTTATTTCTTCCGATTAATTCCGTTACATCAAAAATCTCTCCGATATCAAAAACTCTTGCAATTCCGGTTCTTCTGAATGCGGCATCATATATTGCATCCTCTGCCGCAAGGGCGCCCGTATGCGAAGCGGCAACCTTTGCAGATTCGGGAAATCTGCCTGCCTTATATGCAACAATAGGTTTTGAGCGGGCAAAACTCCTTGCCGCTGTCATAAACTTCCTTGCAAATGAAATTGATTCAACATAAAGAATAATAGATTTCGTTTTCTCATCTTCTCCGAGAAAATCTATTAAATCCGCAAAATCAACATCAAATGTATTTCCGATTGAAACAAAATAGCTGAATCCGATTTTCTTTTCTATTGCCCAATCGAGAACAGATGTACATAAAGCACCTGATTGTGAAATAAAGGCAATATTTCCGGAGCGGGGCATTGCCGGACCAAAACTCGCATTCAGATTATTTGACGGAACTATTACTCCGAGACAATTAGGTCCCATCACCCGCATTCCGGGAAAAGATTTATAGGCATCCTTTAACTCTTTTTCGAGCTCAAGACCGCTTTCGCCTGCTTCCTTAAAACCCGAAGACATAATTATAATATTCATAACTCCGTTTTCGCCGCATTCTCTTATGTAGCCCGGCACTTTATCCGCCGCACAGCAAAGGATTGCGAGGTCGGGTTTATTCTTTAATGATTTTATATCCGGATGACACAGAATCCCCAGCACCGCTTCACTTGTCGGATTGATTGGATATACAACTCCTTTGAATCCGCCGCTTATCAGGTTGCTCAGAACTTTTCCGCCAACGCTGTTTGGATTTATCGTTACTCCGATTAAAGCTATTCTCTTTGGATTAAATAATCCGTCTAAATTATGAATTCCCATAAATGCAATATTTTTACATTAGCAAATTAGTTATATCCCTTTTTAAAAAAAAGTTAATAACAGCAATCGGAAGAGTCTTATATTATAATGTTTTTACAAAGATTTTAAAGTCCTGAATTCTTTTGCAGTTTTTTATGTCAAAGACAAGATGCTCAAAATCTTTCATTTTATTTTCAATTTTTACGCTGTCAAAGACTTTAATTAATTCTTCCTTCAACGTTTTCAAATCTTTAATTCCAAGTTTATATTCCAGATAACCGAAATCAGGCATCGTTCGGCTAAGTAAGAACATAACATCATAAAAGTCCCTTCCCTTTTTTCTGTTTATTAGCGCATTAATTTTCATTGAACATAATACGTCATCGCCGGGCTGTCTTACGTTGAAATAGAACCCAAAACCTTTTACCTTAGCCGTTTGAGGTTTGTAGAGATATCCCTGATCCTGACATTCCAGTTTAATAAGAAATCTTTCATCCTTATGCTTTGATAATCCCAAATTGAAAAGCAGTTCCGGGAAATAAATACTTTTTCTATATGCGTTAATTCTGCTGCTTTCTTTTTCTTTGGCTTCAGTGGTAAAACCTGTTTTATTCAGATAGTTAATCACATCCGCAGAAAATTCCCAAAAATCTTCCTGCGAAAAATTCTTGCAATCAAAATCCAGGTCTTCGGAAAATCTGTCAATCGCCTTTATTAATCTGAGATTTGTTCCACCAATGAAATCCAATCTTTTAGCCCATTTCGAAGAAGAAATAAAATCTAAAATTAAAACTTGAATATATTCCTTGTACATATACTTAATCATACCGGGCTTCTCTTTCATATATATCGGGAAAAAATCCGTTATTTGGTTTAGATTCATCATAATTGATATTCCTTTGTTAAAATATTTAGTCTTTTTATTAAAGATTTGTTATTGAATTTTTTTGCATAGCTCTCAAGCTTTTCTTTATTTATTATTTCAGACATTAATTCTTCATCAAGTCTTAATTCAATAATCTCTTCAACTGTATTATAAAATGGAAAAATATACAATAAATCGAGAATAGCTTTTTCGGGTTCGGCTATAATAAACGATATATCTTTGTTAAATGGTTTTTGCACATATCCGAAATATTTATCGGGGCTGACAGTATTGTATGTAAAATTACCAAACTTGTTTGCAAACCTCGTTGTCTTTAATGTGCTGACACTTTTAATCTGAACTACTGCCTCCGGAATTAATCCGTAAAATGCAAGAGCACTTTGAAGACTAATGTAAGATGGTTTATATATTCTGTTTGCTATATAGTATGAAATATCACTTGCCGTAAGATATTCGGGGAATGTGTAAAACCCGTTTCGTAATCTGATTAAATATCCCTTTTCAATCCACCTTGAAATATTGTTAAAGTTAAAGTTTTCAAATCTCGATGAAATGCCGTGATTTGAAATACATATATTCTTAAAAAGCTCTGATTTAAACTCAAAAAAATTCATTTTATTTCTATTTCTATACAAATATATATAAAAATAGAAATATTTCATATACACTTTTTACTGCTCCATATTATGCTCTTTGTTATTGATTTTTTTCTTCCGTGAAAAAATTTTTTGGCAGATGGTACTCAGCATATTCGCATTTAATATGCAAAATTTGTTACTTAATTTCTTGAATATTTTGGCTATATTATTTGCTGTGAAATTTACCTAATAACATAAATTAAACGAGGATATAAAATGAAGAGTGAAAAAACTCCCTTTATGAAACCTTATGAAGAAGAATTAAAATCTTTTTCTTTTGACATTTCCAAAAATGAACTTGGCTACAAAGACGGCGATATTATCAACATTGGCGAATATTGCACCGACAGAATCTGCCGTATGGGAAAAGGCGATAAACTTGCTCTTATCTGGGAAGGATTTTCAGGTGAAGAAAAACGCTACACCTTTAATGATATGAGACAACTTACAAACTCTATTGCGAAATTTCTTCGCGATGACCTCGGTATCAAACCCGGCGAGAGAGTTTGTATGTTCCTCGATAAAGTACCCGAGCTTTATTTCGGATTTCTCGGTGTTTTAAAAATGGGTGCCATCGTTCAGCCGCTTTTCTCGGCTTTCGGTCCCGAATCTCTTCTTACAAGATTGCAGGATGCAACCACTTCCGCAATTTTCACTCAAAAGAAGCATCTTCCTAAAGTCAGAAATATATTAAAAGATTTACCATCTTTAAAACATATTATCGTTGTTGATGATGACGGCTCCAAACCGCTCAAAGAAAACGAAGTTGCTTTTAATATGGATAAGGTCGAAAGAGTTGATTCGTTTGATGTATTTCCTTCTACTGCCGAAACTCCTTCTGTTCTTCATTACACTTCAGGCACAACAGGAAAGCCCAAAGGTGCACAGCACGTTCACTATTCAATTATTTCACAATATATCACAGCTAAATATGTCCTTGATTTACACGATGATGATATTTACTGGTGCACTGCCGACCCGGGATGGGTTACAGGTACTTCTTACGGTATAATCGGTGCCTGGTCTAACGGTGCTACTCAATGCGTTCTTGATGCGGGCTTCAAAGCTGATACCTGGTATAAATTCGTAGAGAAAAATAAAATAACGGTCTGGTATTCCGCTCCCACTGCAATCAGAGCTTTAATGAAAGAAGGAACGGAAGCAGTAAAAAAATTCGACCTATCTTCATTAAGACATCTTGCAAGTGTCGGCGAACCGCTGAACGCAGAAGCAGTAATATGGTCACAGGAAGCTTTCGGAATGATGTTCCACGATACATTCTGGCAAACAGAAACAGGATGCATTGTTGTTTCAAATTACCCCGGTATGAAAATTAAGCCCGGCTCAATGGGTAAACCATTCCCCGGAATTGAAGTTACGGTTGTTGATTTAAAAACTTCAGAACCTATTACGAAAAAGGGTGTTGTGGGTATGATTGCAATCAAACCCGGCTGGCCCTCAATGATAAGAACATACTGGAATAACGAAGTTACTTATAAAAGCAAATTCCAAAACAACTGGTATCTTTGCGGCGACAGAGCGAGTATTGATGAAGACGGTTATTTCTGGTTTGTAGGAAGAGATGATGATGTTATCAACACAGGCGGACACCTTGTCGGTCCTTTTGAAATTGAATCGGCATTGCTTGAACATCCTGCAGTTGCCGAATCTGCCGCTATCGGAAAACCTGACCCGATAAATATGGAAGTTGTAAAAGCATTTATAACTCTGAAGCCCGGCTTTGAACAAACCAAAATGCTTGAACTTGAAATTATGAACTTTGTTCGTAAAAAGCTTTCTGCTCTTGCAATGCCTCAGGAAATTGAATTTGTTGATTCACTTCCGAAAACCAGAAGCGGAAAAATTATGAGAAGAGTTCTGAAAGCAAAAGAATGGGGTGAAGAAATCGGCGACACCTCAACTCTTGAAAATGATATGTAAAAATATTTTTTATAATTTTTAAATTAAATTGGAGTCAAATAAATGGCTGAACAAATTAAAGATGTAATCCTTGAATACGTTAGAAATGAATATCTCGAGGATGGAGATGACAGAGAAGTAAACTTTGACACTGCTATCATTTCCGGCGGTATCGTTGATTCATTTTCAATGGTATCATTAAAAGTATTTCTTGAAACAAAATATAACATTCAAATTCCTGATGCTAAAGCAACGCCTGAAGCTTTTGACAGCGTTAATAATATTGTTGCTTTATTAAAAGAATTTGGAATAGAATAGGAGAACTTATTATGGCTTATTCACCGGAAGTAAAAGCTGCCCTCGCTGAAGAAGTTAACAGCATCAAAACTCAGGGCTTATTCAAAGAAGAAAGAGCTATCTGCGCCCCACAGGATTCCGAAATCGAAGTACAATACCCGATTGGTTCCGAGCAGAAAAAAGTTATTAATATGTGTGCAAATAATTATCTCGGTCTCTCGTCGCACCCCGACGTAGTTGCCGCCGCACACAGCGGATTAGACCACAGAGGATACGGAATGTCTTCTGTAAGATTTATTTGCGGTACTCAGGATATTCATAAACAACTTGAAGATAAGTTAACCGAATTTCTTGGAACAGAAGATACAATTCTTTTCCCATCCTGCTTCGATGCTAACGCAGGAGTTTTTGAAGCCGTTTTAACCGATCAGGATGTTATGATTGCGGACAGACTTATCCACGCTTCAATTGTTGACGGTATCCGTCTCGCAAAAGCACAACAGGATACTTTCAAACATTCCGATATGAAACACCTTGAAGAAAAACTCATTCTTCATCAAAATAAAAGAATCAGACTTATCATAACCGATGGTGCATTCTCAATGGACGGAGATCTTGCAAAGCTTGATAAAATAGTTGAACTTGCAGAAAAATATAATGCAATGGTTTTCATTGATGAAGCTCATACTTCAGGTTATATCGGCAAAACCGGAAGAGGTACTGCAGAGCATTTTGGAGTTTTAGGAAAAATAGATATTATTTCAACTACACTCGGAAAAGCTTTAGGCGGTGCTTCCGGCGGATGCATCTCCGGAAGAAAAGAAATCGTTGAACTTTGCAGACAAAGAGGAAGACCTTATTTATTTTCCAATGCTGTTGCTCCTTCCATTGTTGAAGGTTCAATGAAAGTACTCGACCTGATTTCAAAGACAACTGAAAGAAGAGACAAACTCGAAGAAAATACAATTTTCTGGCGTCAGGCATTAACCGATGCAGGATTGATTATAAAACCGGGAGAAACTGCAATTGTACCGGTTATGTTATTCAATGCTAAACTTTCTCAGGATTTCTCAAAAGACCTCTTTGCAGAAGGTATTTATGCAGTTGGATTCTTCTTCCCTGTAGTTCCAAAAGGACAGGCAAGAATCAGAACCCAGCTTTCAGCCGCTCACGACAGACATCATCTCGAAAAAGCTCTTGATGCTTTTGTCAAAGTCGGTAAGAAATATGAAATATTAGGAAAAACAAAACAAGAAATAATAGACCGCTACGGTCTGTAGTCTAATCAACAAGCCAAATACAAGGAGCAGGTTATTAAGTTAATCTGCTCTTTACTTTTACAATCCCGCCTCTTCATTTATACTTACTTTTATTAAATCTATTGCTATTTTTGTATAAATTAATCTGAGAACTATGTACATTAGAACAAAATTAGACCTTACAAAAGAACTTACTAATATCAGAGATTCCGGACTATACAAGGATGAAAGAATTATACTTTCAGACCAGAAAGCCAATATTGACGTTAAATATCCGGCTGACTCCGAACCGCGAGAAGTTTTAAACTTCTGTGCAAATAATTACCTCGGTCTTGCAAATCATCCGGAAATTATTAAAGCCGCTCATTCAGCTCTCGATTCTCACGGATTTGGTATGGCTTCGGTTAGATTTATCTGCGGTACTCAGGATATTCACAAAACTCTTGAAAATAAGATTTCGGAGTTCTATCAAACCGAAGATACAATTTTATATTCTTCTTGTTTCGATGCTAACGGCGGATTATTTGAATCAATTCTGAATTCTGAAGATACGATTATTACAGACAGCTTAAATCACGCAAGTATTATTGACGGAATCCGGCTATGCAAAGCACGCCGCCTTATATTCAATCATTCGGATATGAACTCTCTTGAACAGAAGCTGAAACTCGCCCGCGAAGGCTCGAATATCTGGGAACCGTCGGGCTTAGAAGCTATGCCGCACCCTGCGAGAAATATTATCGTTGCAACTGACGGAGTTTTTTCAATGGATGGCGACATTGCCAATCTTCGTGATATTGTTGAACTCGCCAATAAATATGACGCTATGGTTATGGTTGACGATTCACACGCAACAGGTTTTCTTGGGAAAAAAGGCAGAGGTTCAATCGAATTTTGCGGAGTGCTCGGCGAAATAGAAATTATTACTTCAACTCTCGGAAAAGCTATGGGAGGAGCTTCCGGCGGCTTTACAACAGGTAAACGCGAAATTGTTGACCTGCTCAGACAACGTTCAAGGCCCTATCTATTCTCCAATACTCTTGCTCCGGCTATTACCGTTGCCGCAATAAAGGCGTTTGAAATTCTCGATAAAAGCGACGACCTTCGTGAAAAACTGACTGAAAATACTTTACATTTCCGGAATGCTATGAAAAATCTTGGCTTTGATATTATTGAAAGTGTTCACCCTATTGTTCCGATTCTTTTCAGAAAATTTGAAAACGATGCCCAACTCGCAACTCAAATGTCTAAGGATTTATATGATGAAGGTATTTATGCTGTCGGTTTCTCATATCCGGTTGTTCAAAAAGGGCAGGCGAGAATCAGAGTTCAGATTTCAGCAGCTCACGATAAGTCGCACATTGAAAAAGCAATTTCCGCTTTTGAAAAAATCGGAAGAAAGCACAATGTTATTTCTTAATTGCTTTTTTATAAATACATATTAAAGGCTCACGTTGGTCCTTTCGTCTTTTCGCTGATGACTCTGATTTTTCTTTTCCTCTTTCAGTTCATCATCCGGACTATTGACCAGCTCGTAGGGAAAGGACTTTCACTCTGGGTTATTACACAGTTAATTGCACTGAATCTTGCCTGGATGCTTACCCTTGCGGTTCCGATGTCCGTTCTCGTTGCAACTCTTATGGCTTTTGGTTCTCTTTCATCAAGCAATGAAATAACCGTTATGAAAGCTTCGGGAGTAAGTCTTAACCGGCTTATGGTTCCCGTATTAATTTTAGCCGGATTAGTTACTTATTTAATGGTGCTTTTTAATAACGACGTTTTACCCGAAGCAAATCATCAGGCGAGATTATTACTCGGAGATATTTCGAGAACTAAACCGACATTCATTCTGGAATCGGGAAAGTTTTCCGAAGATATCAGCGGAGTTAAAATACTTGTAAAAAAAACATTCGAGAATAACAATAATCTTGAAGGCGTTTTTATTTATGACTATTCAAATCCGTCTGTCAGGAATCTTGTTACAGCCAAAAGAGGCGATATTGGATTCACGGAAGATTTTAAAAACATCATTATGAATCTTGAAGACGGAGAGATTCATCAGCTGAATAATATTGATTTTTCGGATAAATACAGGAAAGTTAAGTTTGAAAGACACAGATTGATTTTTGATTCAGAAGGTTTTGGCTTTAAAAGAACCGGCGATAATTCTTTTATCAGGGGCGACCGTGAACTTTCTGCTTCTGCGATGAATAAAATTATTGACAGCATAAAAGTCGAATTGGTAAGAAGTAATGAGAATTTTTCCCGCAATATTTTTCTGAACAATAAAAAACTTACATCACTTGTATATCGTGATACCGTTATAAGACGTGACACCGCGGGCAAACGTGTTGATACTTTATACAATAATGTTGCAAATATACTGCGTACTAAAGATCATATCAGAATGCAAAGTACTTATATTAAACAAATTAATGCACAGCTCGATGCTTATCAGGTAGAGATTTACAAGAAATATTCTATCCCTTTTGCGTGCCTTATTTTTGCTATGATTGGTGCTCCTCTTGGCTATCGCGTAAAGAAAGGCGGCTTTGGCATTGCGGCAGGACTTTCACTTTTATTCTTTCTGATTTATTGGGCGGCTTTAATTGGGGGTGAAAAACTTGCAGACAGAAATCTTGTAACCCCATTTATCGGAATGTGGCTTGTAAATATTTTTCTTGGGCTGTTCGGTTTGTATTTAATGTTTAAATCTTCTTAGCTATATTGTTAATTATTATAGATTTCTGTTTTAAAGATTTGCAAGAGTTTTAATAATGAGTTTAGTCAAGCCCCGGACAATACGGCGTTACCCAACCCCGCCAGGTTCGGAAGAAAGCAACGGTCAGTAATTACTGTATGTGATTCGGGTGTCTTGACTTTTTAAAAACAAACATTTTCTTTATGGAAAAAGTTAAAATAGCAATTGTTGGACTTGGAGGAATAGCTCAGGTCGTTCACCTGCCTATCCTGAAAAAATTACCCGATGTAGAAATTACTGCTGTATGCGATATTGATACAAATAAATCAAAATTTGTTGCATCAAAATTCGGCATTAAAAAGTCGTATAAAAATTTTGATTTAATGCTCAGCGAGAATCCCGAAATCAATGCCGTCATAATAGCTACATCAACCGATTCACATACTGAACTTGCAGTGAAATCTTTTGAAGCGGGTAAAGATGTTCTTATTGAAAAACCAATCGGCAGAAATTATTCCGAAACCAAGCTCATTGTTGACTCTGCGGCTAAAAATAAGAAGAATCTTATGGTCGCAATGAATAACAGATTCAGAGGAGATGCTATGCTTCAAAGAAGTTTTATACGAAGCGGTGAAATAGGAGATTTATTCTATATTAAGACAGGATGGCTAAAAACCCAGAGTTCCACTACAAAATGGTTTATGCAAATGGATAAATCGGGCGGCGGTGTTTTTATTGATAACGGAATTGTAATGCTTGACCTCGGAATGTGGATGCTTGATTTTCCCGAAGTTTACAGCGTTACTTCGGTAAATTATTATCATAATACAAAAGCTGTTGAAGATTCAAATTTTACTCTGATTAAATTAAAAAACGGCTCTACTCTTACTATTGAGGTAAGCTGGAGTTTGCTCAGAGGCGGGGAATTTTACTACTGTAACGCTTTCGGTAAAGAGGGTAGCTCATCAATCAATCCCCTTAGAATACATAAGAAAATCAACGACGAATTAATTGAAGTTACTCCAAAAAACACAAAAACAGAACACGGCTTCTATAAAAAAAGTTACGAATATCAAATGAAACATTTCATCGGTGCCGTAAAAGGATTGTATAAAATCTTTTCAACCGGTGAAGAAGCACTTAAAGTTATGCAAATTGTTGACGCTGTTTACGCTTCGGCAAAGACCAATAAAGAAATTATTATCAAACAGTAAAGCTGTCTTTTACAATTTATTAACATTTCCGTATCAGTTCCTTAATTAAAAGACTTTATTTTTATGATAAAACAAAATAAAGTGAAATACAAAATTCTAATAGTTGACGACGAGAAAGATATAGTTGACTTAATAAAGTACAACCTCAATCAGGAGGGTGACTTTGAAGTATTCTGTGCTTTTGAAGGTAAAGAAGCACTTGAAATGGCTGATAAAATTAAACCGCATTTAATTCTGCTTGATATTATGATGCCGGAATTGAACGGATTTGATGTTTGCAGAGAACTTAAGCATAACAATTCCACCTCAAAGATTCCGGTTATTTTCCTTACAGCCAAAGAAAATGAAATTGATGAGATTATCGGACTTGAACTTGGAGCCGATGATTATATTCAAAAACCAATTTCCCCGAGAAAGGTTATTGCAAGAATAAAATCTGTTATCAGAAGAACTTATGCCGAAGCGGAAAAAGTAATTGAACGCGAGGAATATATAAAGTTTAAAAATCTGGAACTTGATTCTTCCGCTCACATTGTTAAAATAAGCAATGAAGAGGTTTTCTTTCCAAAAAAGGAATTCAGACTTCTCCATTTCCTTCTTGCCAACAGAGGCAAAGTTCTTTCAAGAGAAATTCTTCTAAATGAAATCTGGGGTGAGAATATTTTCGTTGTTGACAGAACAATTGATGTTCATATTGCCAAAGTAAGGGAAAAGCTTGGAGAATATGCCTCATACATTGAAACAATAAAAGGGCTTGGCTATAGATTCAACAATGATTGATGCAATAGATGACATTCTTTGTTAAATATCTTTTCATCTCTTTATTCTTTCTGATTACGGGGTTGGTATTATTAATTTATATGGATTTGCCGGGTTTATCTATATTGATATATGCATTCTCAACTCTTTCCGTTTTGGGTTTAACATACATCCTGTACAGGAAATCTCTCAAAGAACCTCTTATAAAACTTTCAGGAATTTCGAGGAATATTTCCGATGTAAGAAATCTCGATAAATCCAATAATTACGAAGAGAAAATTTTAAGCCTTGAACAGATTTTAAAAGAATTGACGGAGATGAAACCAAACATAAGTGATGCAAACCTGAATACACTAACCGGTAATTTAACTGAGGTTATCAAAGAATTCATTGCTGAATTATCAACTGCAAAAACATTTAAAATTAACAGAAACGAATTTCTCGGCAATGTTTCTCACGAACTCAGAACACCGATTTTTGCAATTCAACTATCGCTTGAAACACTTATTGACGGTGCAATAAAGGATGACTCGGTTAACATGGATTTTCTCAGAAAAGCACTTTCTCATACGAACAGATTGAGCGAGCTTTCTTCAGACCTTATCAGCATTTCAAGATTCGAAACCGGCGTAAAGCTCAGCAAACGTTATATAGAAATCAACAGCATCATAGGAGAAGTAATAAATTCTCTGAGAGATATTGCTTCGACTAAAGATCTTTCAATTGACTTTTCTCAGAAAGTAAAGGATTCAGAAAGGGTTTTTTGTGATGCAGATACTATGAAACAGGTTTTAACAAATCTTATTGATAATTCCATTAAATATACTCCTCCCGGCGGCGTTATTACAGTTTCTACGATGCCTGCCGAAAAAGCCGTTGAAATATCAATCTCCGATTCAGGGATGGGAATTCCGGAAAATGACCTGCCGAGAATCTTTGAAAGATTTTACAGGGTTGAAAAAAATCGCTCGCGTGAAATGGGGGGAAGTGGTTTGGGATTATCAATTGTGAAACATATTCTGGAACTTCACAACACGAAAATAAAAGTAGAATCAAAAATCGGGGAAGGAACAAGATTTTATTTTACTCTGCCTCTTTAAGTTTTACCGGGGGTGTCATCATCTTTGGTTTCCTTTTTAAATGCCTTAATACCTTTCCCGATACCGGACATTAAATCAGGAATTTTTTTAGCCCCAAAAAGAACAATAATTATCAATAAAATTAAAACTATTTCGGTTATTCCAAAGCCCATTTTTCGTTTTTTATATTATGCTTTCAACTACTCCCTGAAGAAGTCTTAAGCCGTCAGTGTTTCCTAATTTAATATCTGATGCTCTCTCAGGGTGAGGCATCATTCCAAGTATATTTCTCGATTCGTTTTGAATTCCTGCTATGTTGTGGATAGAGCCGTTCGGATTATCGTTGTAGCTGAATAAAATCTGATTTTTTGCGATGAGTTCCTGAAGTACATTTTCTTCACAATAATAATTTCCTTCGCCGTGAGCAACAGGTATATTAATATCTTCTTTTACTCCGTATTTGTACGTAAAAATGCTTTTATTGTTTTCGACTTTCAGCGAAACGGTTTTGCATACAAATTTCAGGTTATCATTTCGAAGTAAAACTCCGGGGAGCAATCCGGTTTCGCAAAGGACCTGGAAGCCGTTGCAGATACCGATTACAATTCCGCCCTTTTTCGCAAAGGATGTGATATCTTTTAATATATTTGAAAAACTTGCTATTGCTCCGCACCTTAAATAATCACCGTAAGAAAATCCGCCGGGAAGTATTATTATATTTCTGTCTTCAATGTTTCCCTCTTTATGCCAAAGAAATTTTGTGTCAACTTTTAAAATATCTTTGAAGACAAAATATGCATCGTGGTCGCAATTCGAGCCCGGAAAAACCACTATTCCAACTTTTGCTTGTGACATATTTATTTATACTTTTTCGATTATAAATGTGTAATCTTCCATTACAGGATTTGATAAAAGTTTTTTACAGGCTTCATCGGCTGTTAATTTAACTTTATCTTCCGAATCGGCTTCTATAAAAAACTCTATGTACTTCCCTATCCTCGTGCCCGATATTCCGGTATAGCCAAGTGAGTGAAGTGAATGCTCTACTGTCTTGCCCTGCGGGTCAAGTATTGTTTTCCTTAAGGTTACGGTTACTTTTACTTTGTACAAAGTTTTATATAATTTTAATCGTTATTTTTATTTTGTTCCTGTTTGTTCTTTGTTTCCTGTTTTGGTGGTTCCTGCTTATTTTTTGTTTCCTGTTTCGGCGGTACCTGCTTATTTTTTGTTTCCTGTTTCGGCGGTACTTGCTTAGGAACATCTGTTTTTGGGATTTTCTGCTTTGGTATCTCTTTTATGGTTTCCTGTTGTTTATCTTTCTTTTTGTTGTTAGTCGTATCTTTCTGTTGTTTTATCTTATCTTCTTTTTTAATTTCCTGTTTGTTTTCTTGCTTGTTATCCTGTTTGTTATCTTTATTGCTTTTCTTTTTATCCTTACCTACTGTAGATCGGAAGAGCACACGTCTGAACTCCAGTCACGAATCACCATCTC
>CALKAJ010000325.1 GCA_937983305.1 uncultured Ignavibacteriota bacterium
CGGGAAATGATAAGTTTGTAATTTGCAATGCCGATGAAGGCGACCCGGGTGCATTTATGGACAGGTCTGTTTTAGAGGGAGACCCTCATTCAGTACTTGAAGGTATGATAATTTGTGCCTATTCCATAGGAGCAACTGCCGGTGTCATATATTGCAGAGCTGAATATCCGCTTGCAATTAAGAGACTTGGAATTGCAATAGAAGCTGCAAAAGCAAAAGGATATCTTGGCGAAGATATTTTTGGAATAGAAGGTTTTAATTTTGATTTGTATATAAAGGAAGGTGCGGGTGCATTTGTATGCGGAGAAGAAACCGCTCTGATTGCATCGGTAGAAGGCGAAAGAGGAATGCCAAGAAAAAGACCGCCATTTCCGGCTGTTTCAGGATTGTGGAGAAAACCTACGAATATAAACAACGTTGAAACCTTTGCTAATATTCCCTGGATTGTAACTAATGGACCATCTGAATATGCAAAATTTGGAACTGCAAAAAGCAAAGGTACAAAGGTATTTGCTTTAACCGGTAAGGTTAAAAACGGAGGACTTGTTGAAGTACCAATGGGTATTACAATAAAAGAAATAATATATAACCTTGGCGGAGGTATTATAGATGATAAAAAATTCAAAGCTGTTCAGCTTGGAGGTCCGTCCGGAGGATGTATTCCTGAGTATCTCTCAGATACAATAGTTGATTATGATTCAGTAAATGCCACAGGTGCGATTATGGGTTCCGGCGGAATGGTTGTAATGGATGAGACGACCTGTATGGTAGATGTTGCAAGATTCTTTCTTGAGTTTACCTGTAAGGAATCATGCGGGAAATGTACTTTTTGCAGAATAGGAACAAAGAGAATGCTTGAGATTTTAACAAGAATAACTCAAGGTGAAGGCAGGGAAGGCGATATTGAAAAACTTGAATCTCTTGCTTATCAGATTAAAGATTCCTCATTATGCGGACTCGGACAAACAGCACCAAATCCCGTACTAACTACAATTAAATATTTCCGTGATGAATATGAAGCTCACATTCGTGATAAAAAATGTCCTGCGGTATATTGCAAAAAATTATTAACTTATGAAATAATTCCCGAAAAATGTACCGGTTGTATGGTATGCAAAAAAGGATGTCCTACAAAAGCAATCGAAGGCGAGAAGAAAATTCCTCATTTAATACATCAGGAATTATGCATTCAATGCGGAGATTGTTATTCGAAATGTAAATTTGATGCAATAAAGGTTTTCTAATTAAAAATTGAAAAAAGTTTTTTATGGATAAATTAAATATAATATTAAACGGTAAAATAGTTCAGGGGAACAAAGGTGAAACAATTCTTGAGCTTTGTAAAAGATTTGGTATTGAAATACCGACACTATGCAACGATGTCAGGTTAGAGCCGTTTTCATCCTGTTACGTCTGTGTTGTAGAAGTTGAGGGTATGAGAGGTCTTCAGCCCTCCTGTTCCACCAAGATAGCAGACGGAATGAAAATAATTACAAACAGTGATAAAGTAATTAAATCAAGAAAATCAGCCCTTGAATTAATGCTAAGCAATCACTATGCCGATTGTGCGGCACCTTGCAAGCTCACATGCCCTGCCGGAGTTGATGTTCAGGGATATATTGCTTTAATAAATAAAGGAATGTTCAAAGATGCAGTTGGATTAATCAAGCAAACAAATCCATTGCCTGCAATATGCGGAAGAGTATGTGTAAGACCTTGTGAAGTTGCCTGCAGAAGAAATCTTGTTGAAGGAGTTGGAGTTGGAATTGATTATTTGAAAAGATATGCAACTGATATGGAATTTGAATCAGGTGATTTATGGAAACCTGAATTGAAACCTGAGACAGGAAAAAAAGTATGTGTAATAGGCGCAGGACCCGGAGGTTTATCGGCGGCATATTATTTGTCAGTTGAAGGACATAAAGTTGATATATATGAATCAAGTCCTTATCCGGGCGGAATGTTAAGGTACGGAATTCCTCCATACAGATTACCGAATGAAATAATAGATAAGGAAGTGAAAAACATCACAGACTTAGGAACTGACATCTATTATGAGAAAAAACTTGGAGACAATTTAAAATTTGCAGACTTAAGAAGTAAATATGACGCATTTATTCTTGCAATAGGTTCTCAATCAGGAACAAGGATAGGATGTCCAAACGATGATGCCGAGAACGTATTTCCCGGAATTGATTTTTTGAGAAATATGGAAATGACCGGTCAAAGATACGATTTTACGGGAAAAAAAGTTGCCGTCATTGGCGGAGGAAATACTGCAATGGACTGCTGCAGAACAGCAATGAGATGCGGAGCAGAAAAAGTATATATAGTTTACAGAAGAACCGAAAAAGAAATGCCTGCAAATCCCATTGAAATTCACGAGTCAAAACTTGAAGGCATTGAATATTTATTCTTAACGGCACCCGGTAAAGTTAATAAAGATGACACGGGCAAACTAAAGTCATTAACGTGTTTTAAAATGGAACTCGGTGAACCTGATTCTTCCGGAAGAAGAAGACCTGTTAAAGTTGAAAATTCGGAATATGATATTGAGCTTGATTATATACTTGCTGCAATTGGTCAAAAAACGAACGTTAATTTTATAGAAGATATAAACGGAAGCAGTGAAGAGCAGTTAATTATAAATAAATGGGGAGACATAAATGCAGATAAAGTAACACTGCAAACTTCAGTAAAAAATATTTTTGCTGCAGGAGATGCTGTTACCGGACCTGCTACATTGATTGAAGCTATTGCTCAGGGCAGAAAAGCTGCCAGAAGTTGCAATCAATTTCTTACCGGAAAACCAATAACAGGAGAGCCTTATGAATTTATAAGTCGTAAAGATAATTTTGAAAAACAGGCAAAAACAGATTACGAAGAAAAATATTTAAATCAGGTAAGGGAAGAAATGCTTACAATTGATCCGGGAAAGAGAAGAAACTTTGAGGAAGTTGAGCTTGGATATTCTCACGAACAGGCAATGCATGAAACTCTTCGCTGTCTTGAATGCGGCTGTTCGGAATACTATACATGCGATTTGAAAAGATTCTCCACGGAATATAAAGCGGAACAGAAAAAATACGAAGGCGAATATAAAAAATTTGAAGTTGATTTCAGGCATCCTTTTGTTGAGATTGATAACAACAAGTGCATTCTTTGTTCAAGATGTGTAAGAATTTGCAAAGATGTTGTAGGTGCAAATGCATTGGGTTTGATAAACAGAGGTTTTGAAACTTTTGTAGCTCCAACACTTGCCAAATCACTTCCTGAAACTGATTGCGAATCTTGCGGAATGTGTATTTCAACCTGTCCAACCGGTGCTATATCGGAAAATTTCAGCTTTAAACCGGGACCATTCGCTCTCGAATCGTTTGAAACAATTTGTAATTATTGCTCTGTCGGATGTGAAATTACTATACACCATAAAAACGGATATTACATAAAAACGACCGGCAGTTTCGGACAAATTAACGATGATACAAATCTCTGCCGCTTTGGAAAATTTGGTTACAGATGGCTTAATGACAGAAAAAGAATTACAAAGCCGATGATTAAAAGAAACGGCAAATTCGAAGAGGTTGATTATTCTACTGCTTTCAAACTGATATATGAAAAAATAAAATCTACAGAGCCCTCAGAAAATTCATTCTTTGCAGGCGCAAGATTATCAAATGAAGAATTATACTTAGTCCAGAAATTTGCAAGAGCAGCAGTAAAAACTAATAATATTTCCAGCTTCCATTATTTAAACAGAGGAGATTTTTATAAAGAGGATAACACAGCAACTGTTCCTTTCAAACAGCTTAAAGACGCAGGCAGGATTTATCTTATAGGTTCAGAAATTAATTACGAGAACGGTGTTGTCGGTTTTATGATAAATAATGCAAGGAATCAAGGAGCAAAAGTCGAAGTTGTTACCGCTAATGATAATGACAGGATGATAAAAAAATCAGATAGAGTCTTAGTCGTAAAATCGTATTACCATTTTGTGAAAGCAGTTATTCATTACATTCTTGCAAATAATCTCGAAAATCCTCTTTTTATCAAAGATAACGTTACCGGCTTTGATGCATATAAAAATAAATTATTAACCGAAGATTATAATGTTCTACTAAAGAACTCAGGCGTATTTTTTGAAAAGAGACTGAAAGAATTTGCAGAGTCATACAATAATGAGCCAAATGCAATAATAATATTTGCGGAAAAAAATATTTCTTCTAATACTGCAAGAGAACTTTACAACCTTGCGTTGATAACAGGAAAGCTCGGAAAGACATCAAGCGGAATTATTTCAATGAAGGAAAAAAATAATGCTCAGGGATTATTTGATATGGGTATTTCACCGGAGATTGCAATAGGATGTATGCCATATAGTGACGGTGAAGTCATTGCCAATATGCAGAAAGCATGGATGGTGAAAGACCTTCCCACAGAGATAGTAACTGACCAATTAGAGCTGTTAAATTCGGGAGCGATTAAAAATCTCTTTATTTTTGGCGAAGACCCGATTGGATGTGCGGTTGAAAAGGACAGTATTAAAAATGCAATTGCAAAAACCGGATTTAAGGTAGTTTGCGATTACTTTTTATCAGAAACTGCTAATGAGGCAGATGTATTACTTCCGGCATCATTATCCTACGAAAGCGGAGGAAGTTTTACAAATACACAAAAATATATAAACCATTTCGATAAACAAACGGAGCCAAAAGCCGGAAAGCTTTTATATGAGCAACTGATTGATTTGATGAAGATGTTTGGCGTTAAAAATAAAGTTGACCTTACAAATAATATTACTATTGAAATAGCATCGCTGTTGAGTAATATTAAGAAAAACGGCAAAGAATATAACATAAAACACACAGATACGGATAATTATAACAGAATGTTTAATTATGGATGCGATTACTTAGTAAAGAGATTTGAGGAAGAATTTGAAGAATCTTTTAAAAAATAAAAAATTATTAAACTTATAAAATAGTATTATGGAAAAATTCAAAGATGTCAACGATATTCTCGACTATGCAATGGATAGAGAGCAGGAAGCAGTTGACTTTTACAGCAACCTTGCGAAAAAAGCGAGAAGCGAAGAGATGAAAGCTGTATTTACCGAATTTGCAGAAGAAGAGATTAAGCATAAAATTAAAATCCTTAAAGTCAAAGAAGAAGGAATTATGACATTATCTGCTGAAAAGGTAATGGATTTACAAATTTCCGATTACACAGTTCATAAGGCACCAACTCCCGATATGACTTATGAGGAAGCTTTGATTCTGGCAATGAGCAAAGAAAAAGCTGCTTTTAAGCTATATATGAATTTAGCTTCTAAAACAGATGTTCCGGAGGTTAGAGAATTATTCCTTTCTCTTGCCACAGAAGAGTCGAAGCATAAATTACGTTTTGAGATTGAGTACGACGAATTTGTATTAAGAGAAAATTAAATTTTTTATCGGGCTGTAATAAAATAAACAGCCCTATTTACTTTTTTTAGCAGCAAGCGATTCAATTCCCCATACTATTAGTATTCCTGTTATTATCAGGGCTAAAGCAATTACTACTTCCCAATTAAAATTTTGCGGAATAAACCAATTGTAACCAATTACCTTTTCCTTCCCATTTTGTAATATCTTTGTAATCTCGGTTTTCCAGGGCCACAAAATTCCCAACGAGCCGAAAACGAAACCCGTAAGTGTGGCAATTGTTTCATCTCTGAATTTTTTAAAAACCCACGATAAAAAATGTGAAAAAGCGAGTAATCCAAAAACAGAGCCAATACCAAAAGGAAGCAATCGTAGAATATCAAGATTCTTGACTGCATCAATCATTAGCAGTTCATAATTTCCAAGCAAAAGTAAAACAAAGGAACCGGATAATCCCGGCAAAATCATACTGCAAATTGCAAAAACTCCACAAAAGAAAATATACAGTGTGGAAGTGTTTTCCTGAGCGGGTTCTAATACTGTAGTAATAGTGACAGCAATAGCGGTTCCAATTAAAAAAGTTATTATAACAGGAATATTCCATTTAGATATTGTTTTACCGACAAAATAAATCGAAGCAAGAATTAAACCAAAAAAGAAAGCCCAGATAAAGACAGGGTAATGTTCAAACATTGGTTTAAATACGAAAGAAAGTGCAAAAACTCCGGAGGCGGCACCTGCAAAAACCGAAATTAAAAAAAGAAAATCTGTATATTCGAGAAATTCTTTGAATTTCCCTGCAAATAATAACTTTGCCGCTTTTAAATCAAAGGATTTTAATGAGTTTAGTAATTTCTCAAGAATACCGGTTATGAATGCAATAGTTCCACCTGAGACACCCGGTATAATATTTGCCGCACCTATTGCTAATCCCTTGATATATAAGTATAAATATTTTTTCATTTTTAATTTAATTTTTTAATTGTTCTGTTCTTTCTATTATTTCGTTTTGTAAATCAATTCCAAGGTTAACAAAGTAATCACTGTATCCCGCTACTCTTACTATCAAATCTCTGTACTCATCAGGATTTTTTTGCGCTCTTCTTAAGGTATCGGCAGTTACCACATTGAATTGAATATGATGTCCATCCATTTTAAAATAACTTCTCACAAGATGCAGGACATTATCAATACCCTCTTCAGAATTAAGAAACTGCGGAGTGAATTTTTGATTGAGAAGAGTACCTCCGGTTCTTAAGTGGTCAATTTTTGCGGCAGATTTTATGACTGCAGTCGGTCCTTTCCTGTCTGAACCCTGTACCGGGGAAATGCCCTCTGAAAGCGGTTTTCCTGAAAGTCTTCCGTCAGGTGTTGCTCCTGTAACGCTTCCAAAATATATATGGCAGGTAGTCGGCAAAAGATTTATCCTGAACTTCCCGCCTTTTGTATTTTCCCTTCCGTCAATTGCATCAAAATAAATTTCAAAAACCTGTTTTAGTATATCATCTGCATAATCGTCATCATTGCCATATTTTGGGGATTCATCTAATAATAAACTTCTCAGTTTTTCATATCCCTTAAAATTTATGCTTAAAGCTTTTATAAAATCATTAATGGTGATAAGCTTTTTATCATAAACAGCATATTTAAAAGCAGTAAGAGAATCTGTAATCGTTCCCATACCAACACCTTGAATATATGAACTGTTATATCTTGCTCCGCCGTCGTTATAATCTTTTCCATTCTTTATACAGTCATCAATAAGTATTGAAAGAAAAGGAGCAGGTAAATACTCTGCCCAGACTCTCTCGATAATCAGATTACCTTTAATTTTGATATCAATAAAATATTCAATCTGTTTTTTAAAAGCAGAAATTAAATCATCAAAAGTTAAAAAAGTTTCGACAGAGCCGGTTTCAATGCCAATCTTATTTCCTGTGCGTGGGTCAAAACCGTTATGCAAAGTAATTTCAAGGACTTTTGGAATATTAAAATATCCGGTCAATATATAACTTTCTTTTCCGAATGCACCTGTTTCAACACAGCCGCTTGCTCCTCCATTCCTCGCATCAGGTAGTGTTTTACCCTGCCTGAGCATTTCAGATATTATGGCATCAGTGTTAAAAATGGAAGGTTGTCCAAAACCTGTCTTAATAATATTTAAAGCGCGCTTAAGAAATTTGTCCGGATTTTTTTTACTGATTTGAACCATTGAACTTGGCTGAAGAATTCTCATTTCTTCTATCACGTCGAGAATTTCGTAAGTTAATTCGTTCACTGCATCATTTCCATTTTCGTCAAGACCGCCAAGATTAATCAGGCAAAAATCAGTATATGTATTACTTTCCTGAGCTGTGACACCAACTTTGGGCGGAGCCGGCTGATTATTAAATTTAACCCAAAATGACATCAGTAATTCTTTGGCATCTTCTTTAGTCAGGAGACCGCTTTCTATATCCCGTTTCCAAAAAGGATAAAGATTCCTGTCAAGTCTTCCGGGATTGAATGAATCCCAGGTATTTAATTCCGTGATTACGCCAAGGTGTACAAACCAATAATATTGAAGTGCTTCCCAAAAAGTATTCGGAGCATTTTCAGGAACTCTTCCGCAAATACCTGCAAGAGTTTCGAGCTCGAGTTTTCGTTTCGGCTCTTTTTCGCTTCCGGCTAATAAATATAAATTTTCGGAATATCTTTTTGCGTAAATGATTATTGCATCACAACAAGTTGACATTGCCCGCAGCTCTTCACGTTTTTTAAAAGCATTAACATCATTAAAAAAATCTAAATTCGAAATGCTTTCTTCGATTTCCTTCTTAAAGTCTTTGAATCCTTTTTTGTATATTTTGTCATCGAGTACTGTATGACCCGGAGCTCTTTGCTCCTGAAATTCAGTAAAGATTCCGGCAGAATATGCGGCTTTCCATTCACTATCAAGTTCATTAAAAATTTTATCTCTGATAGAACGTCCGCTCCAGAATGGAGAGATTATATTACTTTGAATATCGTATAATTCGTTCTCAATCGAAAAACTTATTTTTTCCCGCGAATTAAGTATATCAAAATCTGCTTCAGTGTGAGTACAAATTTCGGGATAAGTTGGAGTGCTAAGCGGAGCAGGTCCTCTTTCTCCGACAATTAATTCACCATCATTTACAGGTATTTCCTTATTAGAAAGGATATATTTAAAGGCAAGTGCTCTTGCCTGAGGAACTGAAACTTTATCGGCTTTTCCCGAACTGTAAAATTCAGTCAGTAATCCGGCTCTTTCCAGAGACAGTGAGGGTTTTGTATTAATGCTATAGTCTCTTAATTTCTTAATTCTTTCGGACATACTATTTATTTACTCTTACATCAATATCGAGTGATTTAAAAAGTTCTTTTATCTCGAGCAGGTAATCAACAGATTGAGACTGAAGCTTTGTAATGTTATCCGAAATTTTTAAACGCGAATATTTTCCTTCTCCGATTTTATTATACGGAAGCAAATCAATCTTTTTTATATTTTTGAGTTTATGCACAAAATTAATTATCAAAAGTAAATTATCCTTTGTATCAGTTATACCGGGAATAAGAGGAATTCTCAGAGTCACTTTTTCTCCCAGTTTGTCAAGATATTTCAGGTTCTTTAATATTTGCTTATTCGACTGACCTGTATATTCGATATGCAGTTTTTCATCGAAGAGCTTCAAATCATATAAGAATAAGTCGGTGTAGTCGTAAATTGATTCCAAACTATCAGCGGGAGCATAGCCGGAAGTATCAACCGCCGTGTGAATGTTATGCTTCTTTGATTCAATAAGAAGTGCTTTCAGGAATTCAATCTGATAAAGCGGCTCACCGCCGGAAAAAGTAACGCCTCCTTTCGACTGCTCATAGAAAACAGAATCTTTAACAACTTCGTTTATAACCTCTTCAACAGAAACTTTTTTACCAAATTGGATTTCTTCACAGCCAAACTTGGAGTCAACTTCTATCAATTCCGGCTCGGCATTTTTGCTTTCCGGATTATGACACCAGCGGCAATTAAGCCAGCAGCCCTTGAGGAAGACGGTCGTTCTGATACCGGGACCATCGTGGACTGCATACCTTTTAATATCAAATATTACACCATCCATATTTTATCAAACAGTTTTTTGGGAATTTATGAATAAATATGTTTAATAAATATGAATAATTTTGTCTTATTTTTTCTCGAGTTCAGCTTTAATATAATTATTTAAAAATCCACTGTTTGGGTACAGCTCCTTACCCTTATCATAATATTCTTTTACTTTATCAAATTGTTCAAGTTTATTGTATGCAAGAGCTAAATATCCGTATGCCTGGTCTCCGCCCCAATCGGGATAATATTCTTCTTTTTCAACTCTCGAAGAAAATAACTGAATTGATTTTTCAAAAATCGGAATAGATTTGGAAACTCCTCCTCCAAAATTCTCCGGAGTAAAGTATGTTGAAGCGCCAAGCAAATACTGGAATCTTGGGTTGTCGTTATCCATAGCTTTGATTTTTTGTTCAAGCTGAGCAGAAGTAGTTGCAATTTCCATCATCTTTTCCATCTCATAAATAAATCTGTTAAAATTTAATCCATATTTCAGAATATAGCTTTCACTGAAATCGCTTTTCTGCTCAATTGCTTTATTGATTAATTCAATAGCTGAATTGTTGTATTTTTTCATTTTTTCCATATCATTTTTGCCGTCACTCATTCCTGTATATGCAAGGTTATAATCAACATACGCAATAAAATAATTCACAAGCCATTCATCTTGTTTCAGTTGTAAAATTCTTTCGTATTCACCTCTGACTTTAAGCAATTGCTTTTCATCCATAGTATTGGTAGCATCTGTCAGATTCTTTTTTGCTTTAATCATTGCATCTTTAAAATCATCAGCTTTAACAGCTGTTGCAGTAATCAATAATACTGCGAGAATAAAAAATAATTTTGTTTTCATCGTGATGATAATTTAAGTTTTTTAAAATTGTAAGCCAAGACCTACATAGATAATTCTTGGTGAATTATAACTAATACCGATTTTATTCGAATAATCAGGTGTATAAGTATATTCGAAAACATTGTTAACGTTAAGGATATTATTTACTGCAACAACCGCTACAGCAAATTTTCCGAGAAAATTAAAGATATATTGCATATTCATATCAAATCTTCTGTAATCGGGCATTCTGCCGGAATTAACTTCTGCAAAGAAAGGGATATAAACATCCTGAGACGGTTCAAATATACTGCCTGTTACGGGGGTAAAAGGTTTCCCTGTTGAATATTTATAAGTTGCACCGATTGTAAGCCGCTCTGTAATGTTATATTCGCCGACAATAGAAAGTGTATGAGTAATATCATAATTAGCACTTGAAACGTCTGTAGCATAAAATTGTTTTCGTCTTGAATCTGCAATAGCATAAGAAATCCAGCCGTTAAATTTTGGTTTCAATCTGACTTTTAAAAATAAGTCAACCCCCTTTGCAAATCCATATCCGCTTGAAGAAAAATTTTGAAAAAACCTGTCAAACAGTAAAAGATTTTTATAATCTTTGTAATATCCTTCAACACGGAATATGTAATCTCCGTCTCTATTGTATTCATATCCAAGAATATAATGATTTGATTGTTCAGGCAATAAATCAGTTTTTCCGCTTTCAAGAAAATATTCAAGTGCCGGATTCTGATGATAGATTCCTGCAGAACCTTTGATATAGCTGTGCTCGGATAATCTGAAAACGAGAGAAAGTCTCGGGTCGAGAATAACCTTTTTTGAAATTGAATAATAGTCGCTTCTTATGCCTCCAACTATTGCGAAGTATTTCGAAATCTTACTTTTTAATTCAGAATATAATCCAAGTCTTCCGGAGTTTTTAGAAGAGTTTAGTTCAAAGAAAGGTGCATCAGGTCTTAAGTTATAAAAAAGCAGCGGAACCTTACCATTGGATTCGTATTTGTTGTATTCAAATTCCGTACCTGCGGAAAAATCGAGAGCTTCATTTAAAGGTGTTGAAAAATCAGCTCTAATTTTAGAATATAAATTCCCTATAGAGTTATCAAGAACACCATATTTGGAAATGGAATTATAATTACTGAAAGAAGCACTCACGTTAAGTAAACTGACGGAAGTAGGAGCAACGGAATATTTAAGATTAGTAAAAAAGGAATTTGCTTCTGAATTTACATATCCGTTGAAAGAAGGACTTGAATTTCTGATACCTACTTTACTATGGTCATAATTTGCATATAATTTAAGAATTCCTGTCTCTGATGTTTTGTAAACGAGAGTACCTCCGAAACCTGTTGCAGTCGGGGATTTGCTGTAATCTTCTGTAATTCCGTTTAAATCTAAAAATGGTTTTATGTAGGTCTGATAAGTTGCAAAAGTTGCTCCAAACTTTGTATCCGGAGAAACATAAGCTCCCTGCAGACTTGCATTAGCGAGTCCTATAAAAGCGAAGATACCATTCGAACTTGGAAGGTCATAGCTTTGTAAATCGAGGACTGCAGACAGGACATTTCCAAAACGGGCTGAAAAACCTCCGCTGGAAAAGTTAATGCCTCTTAAACCCCAGGGATTGATAGTAGAAAAAGACTGAGTGTTATAAGCATCCTGAAAAATGAAAGGATTATAAAGGGAAGCATTATCAAGAAAAGTCAGAACTTCGTTTGGGTCACCTCCGCGAACTGCAATACGGCTACCTTCGTCAACCTGATTAGAGCCGGGGAATGTAGTTATGGCACGGAATAAATCGGCATCGGCTCCCGGAATTCTGACAATTTCCAAAGGAGTTAAAGTTACCTTCGAGTTTTCACCAGATGTAAAAGAACTTGCTGTGACAATAATTTCATCGGTTTTATATCCTTCTGTTTCCATCACAATATTGATTACCATATTGTCATTCGAAATATTAATATTTTTCGAGAATTCCTTGAAACCAATTGAAGTGCAAATTAGAATGAAGCTTCCTTTCTTGGATGTCTCAAACTCGTAGTATCCTTTCTCATCTGCAGTAGCTCCGTCAATTGTGCCTTTAATAACAACATTGGCACCAACAACCGGCAAAGCATCTTTATCGGTAATCTTTCCGGAAATTTTTATCTGTGCAAAACTTGCACCTGCCGTTATAAAAAATAAAAAAAGTATTGCTAAAAATCTCATATAATATGCATAAATAATTATGGATAAATAAAAATATAAAAAATATTAGAATATTTCAATGTTATTGGCTCAAAAAACAAAGCCTATAATGGTAAAGAAATATAACAATTAATTAATATTGGTTTTAGAAAAAGATATTTTTCAACTTCTGATACTCGGGAGAAATACAGATAAATTTTGTGTAACATCGTCAAATTTTACATTTTCAAGGGTTGGTTCTTTTGTGATAACACAGTCAAACTTTGATTTATAAGGTGACCAGATTACTTCATTGGTATTATAGTGCACGAAAAGTCCGAAAACAGGAGTCTCGGAAGCAGAAGCGAGATGTACAAGTGATGTATCGGGAGTGATTAGCAATCCGGATAGTGAAATCACTGCGGCAACAGAATCGAGACTGCCCGAGAAAACCGGGACATCATTGGATATACTTTTTGCAATATCAAGTTTGTTTTCAGGGGAAATAAAGAAAATATTAGTTTTAAAAGATTTCAAATATTCAATAAGACTTATAAAATTTTCTTTTCCCCAGAACCTGGCATCACTGCCTGCAAAGAGGTTTATACCAATAACGAATTTATTTTCTTTGAAGTTATTATGGAGAAAGGTTGTTGCTTTTACTATGCTATCTGCCGAAGGCTTATATAAAATATTCGCTTTGTTCAAATCCGGATTTATTCCAAAGAGTTTTGAAATTTCTAAAACTCTTTCAACAGGGTGTGTTTTCGTGGCATCAGGTCTTTGAATGGTATGGGTGAAAAGTTTTGTGTTTGACTTTTCAAGAGCCGCTTTATATTTGCAGTTTGACAAAGCAATAAATAAAGATGCCGTGGAGGAAACATCGTCGTGGGAATCAATAATGCAGTCGTAGTTTTGAGAATTTATTTCTTTTATTATTTTTAAGAAAGTTTTTAATTTTTTGTCATAAATATAAATTTTCCGGTAAAACTCCTGTTCTTCGAAAACCATTTTATTTCTTTCGCTGCATAATATATCAATTGTAACACCACCAATTTTCTTGAATTCGCCAATCAGAGGAGTTGTAACAAGTGCATCACCAATATTGTTTAATCTGACTACAAGTATCTTTTTTATTCCTGTAATTGTTCCGTTAACTTTTTCCGCCTTTCTAAGCAAGGAGGCAAATTTAAGAGATAATGACTTCGAAATTTTTTCGGGCTTAGGCAATTTTTAATTAAAAATAAATTTTAAAATATCATCTTTTGATTTTGAATCATCTATTTCAAGTACTTTGTTTCTATCGCGATTGAGAGCAAGCCAGTTTGATATTACTTTTATTTCATCGAGTTCTTCTGTGGTAAATTGATGTCTTGAAAATTTATTCAATGAAAAGTAAAGATATTCTGCGTTTTCAGAAAGCTCTTCAATATAATTACTCTGGTCAAATTCATTATCTTTAGAGATTGTATGGGTGTTAATTAATTTTCCGTTGTGAACGAAAAAGATTTCACGTTTTGCTTTTGAGTCAAGTTTTATTATTATTTTTCTGTCGTTAATAGCTGAAGTAATCACTTTTTGATAGCTCATAACCTTCATTATATCTTTTAGAATATCTCTTGCAAATGCGGCATTTTCAAAATCGAGATTTTGTGAATGCTCTTCCATAATTTGCCTGAGATTATCCTGAACGCTTTTCCCGTTGATGCCTGTTATATATGAATGAACTTTTTCAACTTCTGCTCTGTATTTTTCCCGCGATACCGATACATTGCAGGGGGCTTCGCATTGACCGATATCGTAATACATACAATTTGAATTAGTCTCCGATGCTTTTATATATTTATCTTCGCACTTTCGGAGTAAAAAGTTTGAGTTTATATCTTTCAGTATGTTTCTAACCGTAACGCGGCTTGAGAAAGGTCCATAGTAATATGCTCCGTCATTTTCTATTTCGTAAACATTTTGAATTTTCGGGAAATCATTCTGAACATCGAGTTTAATAAAAGGGTGAAAGCGAAAACGTTTTATGGCGGTGTTGAACCTTGGCTTGTGGCGTTTGATAAGTTTTGATTCGAGAATTAAAGCAGAAAGCTCGGAATCAGTGGTTTGGTAATCAAATTTCCTCATACTTGCAAGTAATCTGCGTATTTTATAAGGAAGTTCCGAATTGTGATGAAAATAGGTTGAAACCCGTTCTTTCAGGTTTTTGGCTTTCCCTATATACAAAATCTCATCGTGTCTGCTTTTAAAGAAATAAACTCCCGGGCTTTCCGGTAAATTTTTTAATTCAAAACCAATTCTTTTTAATGCAGGAGATTTTTTTTCGGTTGTATAAATTTTGGAATTCTGAAATTTCAGAACTTCTTTAAGCTCGTCGTATTCAAAGTCGTTATGAAGTTCATCAAGAAATTTCATCAGAATTTTAGCGGTTACAAGTGTATCGTCGTAAGCTCTGTGCTTTCTGTTTTGAACAAATCCAAAATGTTTGGCTACGTTACCGAGAGATTTGCTTTTAAGGTTGCGAAGAAGTCTGCGTGCAAGTTTACAGGTGCAAAGGGTGTCATATTGAAAATCAACAGGGGATTCCATTCGGAGAAAAGATTCCCGTATAAATTTGTAATCAAATGCTACATTATGACCAACGAACACAATCGGGTATTCTTCGCCTTTAAAAAAGGATAAGATTTTATCGCTTATTTGTTCGAAGGTTGGCTTATTTACGACATCTTCGTTTTTTATTCCCGTTAATTGAGTTATAAATTGAGGTATATGCTGACGCGGATTTATTAACGTAGTAAATCTGTCCGAAATTTCTCCGTCTTTAACTTTGATAAGAGAAATTTCAGTGATACGATTATCTATCGGAGAAAGACCTGTCGTTTCAATATCACAAACAATATAAGCGGCATCAAAAATAGAAATATCAGAATTACTCAAGTATATCTTTTTTTTAACAAAGATATAACATAATAGATTATTTTACAAGTACCATTCTTTTAGTTTCTTTAAACTTATCCGTAACTAAGCTATAGAAATAAATTCCGCTCGGAAGCGTATTACCAAAATCATCTTTAGCGTTCCAGATAACAGAATATTTTCCCGGAAGTTGAACCGTGTTAACAAGCGAAGAAACGATTTTTCCAGTGATGTCATAAACTTTTAAACTAATTTCTGAAAGCTCCGGTACAGAATATTGAATTTTTGTTTCAGGGTTAAAAGGGTTTGGAAAGTTCTGAGCGAGTGTGAAATTCTCCGGAATCCCTGTTTCGTTTCCGCTAATATTAACCGAAGGATTTTTATTGAATCTGTATATTTTAGAGGAAGGGGTATATGAGAGAATATAAAGCTCGTTAAATTGGTCTGTTCCGAATGTGGTAATGAAATACGGTGAATCAATCAGCAATGAATCAGAAGATACTGTTGAGCCGTTATATCTAAGCATCCAGATTTTCCCTGAGCAGTAATCACCATAAATATAAGCACCTCTTAGTTCAGGCCTTCTGTTACCTCTGTAAACATAACCGCCTGTTACTGAGCATCCGCCTTCGGAATGTGAATAAACTTTAATAGGCATTGTTTTGCCTGAAGTGTCACAGCCAGATGAAGGGTTAAAGCATTGAAAGCCTTCGAGAACTCTCCAGCCGTAATTTTTTCCGTTTTGAATTACATCAATTTCCTCGTAAACATCCTGCCCTACATCTCCTGCATAAATGAAACCGGTTTGTGGGTCTTGTGAAAATTTCCAGGGATTTCTTAAACCCCAGCTGAATATTTCTTCTTTTCCTGCTGAGGGATTATTATAAAACGGATTGGTTGCAGGAATAACATATCTTTTCGCCGGAGTAGTGTCGTTGATATCAATCCGCAGCATTTTCCCCAAGAGAGATTGCAAGTTCTGAGCATTGTTTTGAGGGTCGCCGCCGCTACCGCCGTCACCCATTCCGATGTAAAGAAAGCCGTCAAGTCCAAACATTACTGTTCCGCCATTGTGATTATAATACGGCTGTTCTATTTCAAGAATTTTATATTCGCTTAATGAATCGGCTTTATCCGGATTTCCGGAACTAACCTTAAATCTTGAGATAACAGTTTTTATAGGTGAAGATGTTGCTGTATAATTAACATAGAAATAACCATTAGATGCGTAGTTTGGATGAAACGCTAAGCCAAGCAATCCTTCTTCGCCTGCTGAAGAAGAAATTTTGTTTGAGATATTTAAAAAGTCTTTAACCGCAAGAGATTGAACAGTTGAATCATTTTGAAAAACTTTTATAATACCGTTTTGCTGAACAAGGAAAAGCCTGTTGGTTCCGTCGTTGCTGTGAGTCAGATGAACAGGGTAAGGAAAAGATAAATTTGGGAAGGCATCTGTGAGTGAAAGGTTTGGGTTTTGAGCATTTAAACCTGATGATATTGCGAAGTAAATAATTCCGAGTATAAATAGTTTTAATTTCATTATTTTAAATTGTTTTGTGTATTATGTTACTTTTATAACAATTATGTTATCTTAATAATTTCTTTAAGCGATTTATATATATTTAATATATAAAGTTTTATATATTATTTGACGCTCTATAAAATTTTAAATACTCCTCAATGAACAAAAGACACATAATAGTAGTTTTATTCGTCCTAGTTCTGATTATTTCCCTTCAAGCCTGCAATCATAGCAGAAAGAAAAAGGTATTTGATACGAAACCTGTATCAATTAAAACTTTTAATACTCCTCCGGGTGCAGATCCTGATGTCCCCGCGGAGCTTGGCGGAAAAGGTTTCACCGGAGAAGGATGGAATACAAAATCGGACTACAATATTTTAGGGGATTTAAAAGCAATAAAAGGTGGAAGATTTACGATATCAATGCGGGATTTTCCCATTACGATTAGAACAGAAGGAAAAGATAATAACACAGATGCAAACGGATTAATCGAAACGTTGTTGTATGAAACGTTATTAAATCTTGATCCGGTAACAGGTGAGTTTATACCTCAGCTTGCAACACATTGGCAGGTATTGGATGATAAAGTAACATACAGGTTCAGGTTAGACCCTGATGCACGATTTGCGGACGGGAAGCCGGTTACAACACAGGATGTGATATCAAGCTGGGAATTAGTTTCAAATCCTGAAATTCTTGACCCGTTTTTTAGTGTTATGTTTCAGGGATATGAGAAGCCGGTTGCAGAAAGTAAATATATAATCAAAATTAAATCTAAAGAGATTGGCTGGTCTCAGTTTTATTTTCTGGCTACCGCTCTTAAAATTTACCCGTCACATTATATCGGCGGTATAGCAGGAAAAGACTACCTTGAAAAGTATCAATACAGAGTAATACCAGGAACAGGTCCTTATATAATAGACAGTAACGATATAAAGAAAGATAATTCATTAATAATACGCAGAAGAAGTGATTACTGGGCTGAAGAAAAAAGATTTGCCACAGGGCTAAATAATTTTGATGAAATAAAGATTGATATAAACAGAGATGAAAACCTTGAATTGGAGAAATTCAAGAAAGGTGAGATAGATATTCTCAAAGTAACAAGAGCACAGGTATGGGCAGAGAAATTTAATTTTGACGAAGTAAAAAGAGGTCTTGTAGTAAAGAAAAAGATTTTTAATGAGGACCCTGTTGGAGTTTCAGGGCTTGCTTTGAATATGCGTAAACCTCCTTTTAATGATATAAGAATCAGGAAAGCATTTACTTATCTATATGACAGGCAAAAATTTAATGAAAAACTTTTTTATAATTCGTATTGGCTTATAAGTTCGTTTTTCCCGGGAACGATATACGAAAATCCTTCGAATCCTAAACCGGGATTTAATTTAGACTCCGCAAAAATGTTGCTTGCCGAGGCAGGCTGGAAAGATAAAAACCCGGACGGTTATCTTGTGAAAGACGGAAAGATTTTTGAGATTGATATGCCATTCTCTAAAGGTATGGACAGGTATTTAACAATATTTCAGGAAGACCTGAAGAAGGCAGGAATAAAATTAAATCTTAGTGAAACAGATGCTCCGACTTTGTTCAAACTCGGAAATGAAAGAAACTTCACAATAATAAATATCTCCTGGTCAGGAATGCCTGTTCCAAATCCTGACAGCTATTTATCATCAGCTTCCGCGGATAATGTTAACTCGACAAACTGGCCCGGAGTGAAAGATGCAAAAATAGATGAACTGATAAGCAAGTATAACGGTGCATTTGAAAGGGAAGAAAGAATTAAATATTTGCGGCAGATTGATGAAATTGCCTGCAGTTACTTTCCTTATGTATTTGGATGGTACGGTCCTTATCAAAGAATAGCATTTCAAAATAAATTCGGTTATCCCGAATGTATATTATCAAGAACAGATAACTTTCTTATAAGTGCAATAATGTGGTACAATGACCCATACAAGGTTACGGAATTTGAAGAAGCATTACTGAACAAAGAAATCAATTTCCCGATTCAGGAGGAAGATGTCAAGTACTGGATAGATTTAAGAAGTAAATTAAACTCAGCACTTAAATAAATTTTTGCAATGTTTTATTATTTTTTACGCCGGATATTATTTTTAATTCCGGCGTTTTTTGGAATTACAATTATTTCGTTTCTAATACTTCAATTTGTTCCCGGCGGACCTCTTGAGCTTGAACTTCTGAAAATGAAAATGGGAACAGGTGAGGAAGTCAGTACAGGCAGTGCGTTTTATAATAATACAATTCCCGAATCGGCTTTAAACGAAATGAAAAAGTTTTACGGATACGATAAGCCGATATTAGAAAGATATACCATTTGGTTGACAAATATTTTAAAATTTAATCTTGGGAAATCTTATGCATATAATGAACCGGTTTTTGAAGTTATAACATCAAGGTTTCCTGTTTCAATTTATTTCGGATTTATCGGCTTTATATTGACATATTTAATTTGTGTTCCGCTCGGAACATATAAGGCAGTTAAAAACGGAAGTAAGTTTGATTTCCTTTCATCGGCAGTTGTTTTTGCGGGATATTCTGTTCCGGGCTGGGCATTTGGAGCAATGGCATTGATATTTCTGGGCGGCGGCAGTTTTTTAAATGTTTTTCCGTTAGGCGGATTTCACAGCGAAGGATTTGAATCGTTAGGATTTTTTGAAAAAATTACAGACCTTGCATATTACACAATCCTGCCAATATCGGCTTATGTTGTCGGCAGTTTTGCAACACTAACAATATTAACAAAGAATGCAGTGATGGAATCGCTGAGTCAGGATTATATTAAAACAGCATACCTGAAAGGACTAAAAACGAAAAGGGTTGTTATAAATCACGCTTTGAGAAATTCTTTAATTCCAATAACAACAGGCTTGGGGCATTTTCTGGGTTTGGTTCTTGCAGGAAGTTTTTTAATAGAAAAAGTTTTTAATATTAACGGTATGGGATTGCTTGGTTATAATTCGATTATCAATCGTGATTATCCGGTAACTATGGGAATACTTGTGTTTAGCAGTATTTTGTTGATGCTCGGTAATATTATAACAGATATTTTATATGCAATAGTTGACCCGAGGATTAGATTCAAATGAAGAGTAATAAAAATATTGAAAATAATTCTCCAAAGTCGCTTTTTGCAAAACGTCTGCATAAATTTAAATCTTTCAAGCGCGGGTATTATTCTCTTATAATAATTATTTCTCTTTATATATTGTCGTGGTTTTTGCCAGTATTTGTCGGGAGAAATGCTTTAATTGTTAAATATGAGGGAGAATATTATTTTCCGCTCTTTAAGTATTACGAGTCATCTGTATTCAATCAAGAGATAAGCGGTGAAGCAAATTACAGACTGCTCAAAAAACAATTTGAAAAAGAAACGTCATCCGGTTTTGTAGTACTGCCTATGATTCCATACGGACCGGAGGAAAATCTTCTTGACGAGTTAAATGAAACGCCTCCTGTAAGACCTTCTTCCGCACATTGGTTTGGCACAGATGACAGAGGAAGGGATGTGCTTTCAAGAATAGCATACGGTTTTAGAATCTCAATCTCTTTTGCTTTAATAGTTGCTGTTTTTTCTTTTACCATCGGTTTGTTTACGGGTGCATTGCTCGGATATTACGGGGGATGGTTTGATATAATCGGGCAAAGGTTTATTGAACTTTGGTCAACTCTTCCGTTTTTATATTTAATGATAATATTAAGTTCTTTGTTGTCTCCGAATGTTTTTGTACTTGCAGTTATGTTAACTTTATTCAGCTGGATGGGAATTACATATTATGTCAGAGGAGAATTTTACAGGGAGAAATCAAAGGATTATGCACTTTCTGCATATTCGGCAGGGGCATCAGATCGGAAGAGCACACGTCTGAACTCCAGT
>CALKAJ010000326.1 GCA_937983305.1 uncultured Ignavibacteriota bacterium
CCTAAAAAGTTTTTTCCTGTAATTTTGTTCCTGTTTGGTTTCGCATTTAGTTTCGTTCTGCTTCTCTCCGCCTCTGCAGAATCTCAAACGCTGAAAAGCATTTCGGGAAAGGATACGCTGAATCCCTCAGATAGAATTCCGGAATACTCTTACTCTGTTGATTTAAAACCCGAATTATGTTTTTTAGGCGATGAATATTTCGTAGGACTTTGTGCAGAGATTGATTCAAGGCAAAGCAGGTATATTTCGATAGTTTTTTCCTTAAGTGCAGATTTTGCAATCAAAAAAAAAGATAATACAAAAAACAATGCAACTGAAAAAGTAACAAGTAGAGTTAGTTTTATGTCGTTAGGGCCAAAATTTCATTTCAACGATGATAAGGTTAACGGCTTTGCTTCAATCTATGTTGGTTATTTGAAATCCGACTCTGAATCGCTGCTTTTTATTTCTCCTTCAATCGGATTGGAATACTACTTTGAAGAAAAACTTAAGTTTGAAATCGAGTTTAAAGTCAGAGCCTCTCCCGATTTGCTATCAAGTAGCGCCATATCCACTGCCCTCAATGCCGGCATCGGATTTTTATTTTGATATTTTTTAAAAATTAAAACTATAATTAAAATGAAAAAAATTAATTTCGTATTTGGATTATCAAATACGCATACCTTAAACCTAACTTTTCAAAACCAAAACAAAAAAAATATGTTTTCGAAAATCTCAAAAAAAATCTTGCTAACCTTCCTAATTTCGTAATTGCATTACTGCTCACAGCTCCTGCAAATTCTCAGGTAGCCGAAGAAAAAGATTTTTCGGTTGCTTTTGATTTTGGTGGAAATATTTTCTTTAACGAAGAGGGATATTCAAAGTACGACGATATGACTTTCAACGCTATGAGCATTAACCTTATGTATAATTTCGGAAACAATGAAATTGGTATCTTTGTTGGAAGAAGTGATGCAGTAGAGAAAAAAAACACTGTGTCATTATTATATCCCCTCTTTCCTGCTGATACCTCGGTATATTATTTCCCTTCAAAAACCCTTGAGCCGAAGACTTATTACCGGTTCGGCATTTCTTACAAATATAATTTCAATGATATTTTCAACGTAGGTCTTAAATATTCGGGTGGGACTTATTTTGAATTTTCTATTGGAAAAAACTTCAAAGTTAATAAAGATATTTTTGTCTATGGTAATCTAAACTTTTCCACCGTGGACGGCGGATTATTTATTTTTGAAGGGTCAAATAATAAGCAACTCGGCTTCAATGCCGGAGTCGGCTTCAGTCTTTGAGAATAGTTTGAGTTTTTTAAAGCCGCCTTTAAAGTGAGACGGCTTTTTTTATTTCTCCACGCGTAAATAGTAATTTTCCGCGCTTATCCGTATAATCCGTGTCATCTGTGTTCCTTTTTTCAATCCTGCCCGAATCACTCCCCGCGGTTTTTGAGGATTTTTTTATGTGGAAATTTGAATTTATTATAGTTAAAATTGCTTTCGCAGAAATGTTGCCCGAAAAGGCATCCCTTGAGATAATTATTTCTACAAACATATAACTCCTACGGAGTTTAAATAAAAATGAAACATAAAACTTTTTACAGTCCGCAATTTACAAAAATCCCAACACTTAATAATTTTATATGAAACTACCTAAACTAATTTTTTCTTTATTATTTTTAGTCATTTTTGCCGTTTCTGCTTTTTCGCAGGACGCAATGACTACGCGGGTATTGCAATCTGATAACAGCATTATTCGCATCGAGTATGTCTTTAACGGATATACGACCGAAGATGTAAAAATAAACGGCGATTCCTATCTCTGGCTCAAAGCCAACGGCTTCGCTTCCACTATGGTTCCCGGCGAACCTGAAATTCCGATTTTCCGCGCCAGCGTTGTTATTCCCGACCTTGCCGCAATGAACTTCAGAATTATTTCCGAAGAATCCGAAATTATTCAGACCGGAAAAATTATGCCCTCAAAAGGACATATGACCAGAAATATTGACCCGAACTCTGTTCCTTATACTTTCGGGAAAATTTATTCCACAGATGGTTTCTATCCTGCGAATCTTATTAAGCTCGATGAGCCATATATCGTTAGAGATTTAAGAGGTATGACCGTTCAGGTAAACCCGATTCAGTATAATCCCGTTAAGAACCAGTTAAAAATCTATCGCAGAGTGGTTATTGAGCTTTATCCGCAATCGGGAAAAGCTCCGGTAAATCCATTCTATAGAAGTACTCCTTTGACTAAGGTAACAAATGAATTTGCTCCGATTTACAGAGGGCTCTTCTTAAATTATGGAATCGGATTAACAAGATTTGATTCCATTCCCGAACCCGGAAAAATGCTTGTGATTTGCCCAACCGCTTATATGACCGGTATTCAGCCTTTCGTTCAATGGAAACAGCAGAGAGGCCTCAATGTTACCGTTGCCGAATATCCGACTGTAACAGGCTCTGATACAACAGGAATAAAAAATTATATTCAAACTATGTATAATTCTCCGGGAAAAGTTACATACATTGTACTTGTCGGAGAATCAACTGATATTCCAACGATGAAAGGCAGATATGAAGGAGCACCATCAGACCCCTGCTATGTAAAACTCGCAGGAACCGATGCCTATCCCGATGCATTTATTTCAAGAATATCGGTACAGAATGCAACAAGTTTAAATTACGTTATCACTAAGTTTATAAAATTCGAAAGAGATATTCAATTTGGTGCCGCCTGGTATAATAAGGGTACAGGCATCGGCGGTCCCGATGTCGGAGGCTCTCCGCCTTATGCAGATTCAATCAGAATGAACTGGGTAAGAGATACACTCTTGCTCGGCGGATTCACCTGGGTTGATAAAATTAATCACCCGGCACAAATTGCTCAAAGTTTAATCAACGTAATAAATGACGGAAGATTTATTTTAAACTATGTAGGTCACGGCTCCGGTACTTCGTGGAGTAACACAGGCTTTAACGTTTCCAATGCCTATCAGCTCGCAAACGGCTGGAAAAATCCTTACCTCGTTGACGTTGCCTGTCTTAACGGTAACTTCACTCTTAATGAATGTCTCGCAGAGGCATTGCTAAGAGCAGGCGATACTGCAAATCCCAAAGGTGTTGTTTCTGCCTTTGCTTCCACCACAAATGCAAGCTGGGTTCCCCCGTGCGATATGCAATTATATGCTAATCACCTTTTGTCCCGCCAGTTCAGAAAAACATCAGGTGCTATTTCATCCTTCGGAGTTATGTATGCAATGGATAAATGGGGCGGCAGCAGCGGTGAAGGCTTACGTTTAATGGAACAATATCATATTTTAGGTGACTGCTCAATTCTTCTTACAAGAGGAGTTCCGCTCGGACCTTCCATTTCTCACAGCCAGCTTCCAAATACAGAAAACGTATCAGGTCCTTATGTTATCAATGCGGTTATCACTCCCGCAAACGCTCCTTTGAAACCCAATACCACAAAGCTTTTATGGTCAAGAAATAATACCACTATTACTGACAGCTTATTGATGACCAATTCCTCAGGAAATAACTGGACTGCAAATATTCCCGGAAACGGAACAAATGCAATTTACAGATATTATATTAAAACTCTTGATACAATGAACCGCTCTGCAGTTCTCCCGGGCGGCGCTCCTGCAAATTTATTCTCATTTGCCGCTTCGACCGATACTGCAAAACCTGTAATAGTTCACACTGCAATCCCCAATACACCAAAATCACTATGGCCTATCAGCGTAACTGCATCAGTTACTGATAATATCGGCATTGATTCAGTTTGGGTAAGATGGTATAAAAATACTCCTTCAAACGGATACAAGCAGTTCAAACTTTTAAATACAAGCGGAAGTAATTTTGCCGCCGCATTCAACTCCTTGCAATCCGAAGTTAACTTCAACGATTCAATTTTCTACAGAATCATTGCTCAGGATGCCGGCTCATTACATAAGAAAGATTCAACCGCACTAAATAAATTCAAATTGATTCCGCAGGTTACCGCCACTATTGGTACGGGAACCACTGCTTGCGGCTGGCCCTTCTACACGTTCTATATGGATTCCAGAACCGATATGCTTTATCTTGCTTCCGAAATCACAGGTTCAGGCGGAGCTTCGGGAAGTATTACTAAAGTCGGATTTAATGTTACTACTGCCGCATCGCAGGTTATGAACGGATTTAAAATTATGATGCAGCAGACAACAAGCACAACAATTTCAGGATTTACTTCAAGCGGATGGACTACAGTCTATGACGGCACTTACTCAGTTCCCGGAACCGGCTGGCAGGAAGTAACGCTTCAAACGCCTTTTGTCTGGAACGGAACAAGCAATGTACTTGTAGAAATCTGTTTCAATAACAGCAGTTATACTTCAAATACAACTGTTAACGGAACTCCGATGACAAATATGAATAAACATAACCATTCAGACCTTTCATCAGGAGACGGCTGTACGGGAATTACAACAGTAGGCAGTACATATACTGCAAGACCGAATATTTCGTTTACAATCAATCTGCTCTCGACTGGCGTAACGAATCTTTCCTCTGAAATTCCTGAAACATTTTCGCTTTCACAAAACTATCCAAACCCGTTCAATCCTTCAACAAAAATTAAGTTCGGAATTCCGAAACAAGGCTTCGTCAGCATAAAGATTTATGACGTACTCGGAAGAGTTGTAAAAAATCTTTTAAGCGAAGTTAAGAATCCCGGATATTATTCAGTTGATTTCAATGCATCGGAACTTTCCAGCGGTGTATATTTCTACAGAATGGAAACAAACGGATTTATGGACGTAAAGCGTATGGTACTTGTGAAGTAGAAAGTTCATCAAGTTCGTAAAGTTTATAAAGTTTATAAAGTTTATCAAGTTTATAAAGTTTGTAAAGTTTATAAAGATGAAAGTAAAAAAAAAGCCGGACAAGTTCCGGCTTTTTTTATTTCCTTTTCAAAGTGTTTTTTTGTTTTATGATTGTTTCGATTTTTTCTTTAAGCCAGGGTTTATTGTTTATTTTCTTTGTTTGAACTATAAAATGTCTTATCTCAATATAGCTCTGTACTTTGCTCCCTTTCAGCATACAATGTGAAATCCTGTCAGTTGCCTTAATAAAATTTATGTACGATTCTAAAAGGGAAGCATTCGCAACTTTATTTCTTTTCAGAAATTTTTTATAATTTTTAATAGATTCTATAATATCACCGAAAAGTCCTTGCTCAAAAAGTATTTTAATTTTAAGATTGTAAACATCGAACTTATACATAAACCTGTCAATTACAATCCTTTCAAGATTTGACAAAGCTTTTGAAAATTCATTCTGCGAGTAATATAGATGAGCGTAGCTGAAATATTTAATATTTTCTCTTTCCTCAGGCATCACTTTAAAACTGTATTTTGAAATAAAATATTCCACCCATTTAAATTTCTTAAATCTGAGTGCTTCGAATAATATATTTCTATACAGTGTGACCGGTAAATGATTAATTTTATCAACCTTGTAATACTCGTTCTCAAGAATAATCTCGTTGATATTTAAAATTTCCAGTGCAAAATCCGAATCACTTTCGGTCTGAGAAATATTATCCTTTATATAACATAACCCTATTAAAGAAGTGAAATGATATGACCGCTCCGTGTTGTTCATCTTATCGAGATTTGAAACGACTGAATTTTTATATGTAAAGTAAATTGAATTATCATTAAGCTCGGAATAAGCCATTAATTGCTTTAAATAAACATCAAGCATAAAGTAATACGGCTTATCTTCGCTGACTGCGGAAATTAATTTATTGAAATCAATGCTCTCAAATATTTTTCCCAGAAAATCTCCGCTGAAGTCAATTTCATAATTTACGGAATAAACTACGAGTTTTATATATTCGCTTATTATTTCGGTAAGAAAAAAAACCGTCAGGAAATAGGCACTGTCCGAAAGTTCTTGCGCTTGCTTTATAACGGCATTTCTGTTGTTGAGAATTTTTTGATAAATAATATTATAATTCAGTTTATTAACATTTAAAATAAACCTGTCATAAAAAAAAGCAGACTCTACCTGACGGCTGTCCTTCAGAATCTTTTCAAATTTTCCGATATTCAAATCAAATACATCTTTTAAGTTACGCCTGTTGAACTCCTCAAACATATAATTTGTCCATTCTCTTTCTTTTTTCTCTATACTGCGGTAAGTTATGAATCGTTCTGCGAGTTTATCAAGTATTGAAATAAGAACTCTGTATGTATTATAATTGAATTTTGTATTAAATGCTTTTGCATATACTAATTCTTTGGTAAAAACCTTTGCGGAAAATGCGGGATAAAATTTAATAATTTCTTTGTATAAAAAAACTACAGCTTCCCTGTTATTAAAATATTTCGATTCGATAAACAAAGGAAATTTCTTTAACTCCTCACGCGTAAAACTTTTAAATATACTTATGCATTTGTTTGAAATCATTTATGGAAGTGTATATAATTATTTGTTATCATAAATATATCTTAAAAAAGTATAATACAAAATGTCAATTTTTTTATTGTAAATATTATCTAAAATAAAATTATTTTTTAAACTTTAACAACGGGTTAAAATTTTTTATATTACGACATTCAAAAAATTAATTATCAAAAAATGTCCACAAAACAAGATTTTCTCAAAGACACAATTAAACATTTCGATATAAAACAACATAATGTTGTTCCCATTGTTGATTCTTTCAGGGATATGGCTTTTCAGGCTCGTAACCTTCACAGAGCGGCTTCGATTTATGACAGAATGCTCTCCGATGAAAAATGCTCAGTCATCCTTTGCCTTGCGGGTTCTCTTTTTTCCGCAGGTCTGAAACAGATTGTTGTTGATATGATTAGAAATAAAATGGTTGATGTTATAGTTTCTACGGGTGCTATTATGATTGACCAGGATTTCTTTGAAGGTCTCGGTTTTAAACACTATATTGGTACTCCGTTTGTTGACGACAGCGAACTGAGAGAACTCCATATTGACAGGATTTATGATACATACATAGATGAAGATGAACTGAGGGAATGTGATATGACTGTTGCAAAAATCTGCGATACGCTTGAAAAACGTCCATATACTTCAAGAGAGTTTATTTATGAAATGGGAAAATATCTCTCCAAAAACGGTAAGATAAAAGACTCTGTTCTTCTTTCCGCTTATGAAAATAATGTCCCGATTTTTGTTCCGGCTTTCTCGGATTGCTCAGCTGGTTTTGGGCTTGTTCATCATCAGTGGAATAATAAAAATAAGCATGTAACGCTTGATTCCGCAGGAGATTTCCTTGAGCTTACACAGATTAAACTTGAAGCTTTTGAAACAGGTCTTTTAATGATTGGCGGCGGTGTTCCCAAAAACTTTACTCAGGATGTGGTAGTTGCGGCTGAAGTTCTTGGCGAAGAAGTTCCTATGCATAAATATGCAATCCAGCTCACTGTTGCAGATGAGAGAGACGGTGCACTTTCCGGCTCTACTTTAAAAGAAGCAAGTTCCTGGGGTAAAGTTGATACAGTATTTGAGCAAATGGTTTACGGCGAAGCTACTGTTACTTTACCGCTTGTCGCAGGTTATGCCTATCACAAAGGAAACTGGAAAAACAGACAGAAAAGAGAATTTCAAAAACTCTTCCTTAAATAATTTTTCGGTTAATTGTCATTTGTTGAAATATTTTTGATTGCTCTTGCCCTTGCAATGGATGCCTTTGCGGTATCCATTGCATCGGGCACTAACTCTAATTTTAAGGGTAACAGAGCTTATCTGAGACTTGCATTTCATCTTGGCTGGTTTCAGTTCTTAATGCCTGTTATCGGATGGTTTACGGGAAGTACTTTTTCGTCTTACATTTCTTCGTTTGACCATTGGATTGCTCTGGTCTTGCTTTCTTATGTTGGTTTAAAAATGATTAAGTCTGCTTTTGCCAAAGAAGAAAACAAAGGTATGAAAGACCCGTCAAAAGGGAAGATGCTTGTTTTGTTGAGTGTGGCAACGAGTATTGATGCCCTTGCAATCGGATTTAGTATTGCCTTGCTCGGAATTGATATCTGGTATCCGGCTATAATTATCGGAATTGTAACGGGAACGTTGAGCTTTATCGGGATTAAAGCAGGGAATTTTCTTGGGAATAAATTCGGCAAGATAATGGAATTTTTTGGCGGGCTCATCCTTATCGCAATCGGAATTAAAATCTTTTTAGAACATTTCTTTTAATAAAAAAAATGACCCCGAAGGGTCATAGGTTTGAAACAAAAATATTTTTTCTTATTATTCTTCTGTTGATTTCTCTTTTAACTTCTCACTTTCTTCTTTCAACTTCTCGTTCTTTTCTTTCAATTTTTTCTCAACCTCTTTCATTTTTTCCTCAATCTTTTTCTGAATCTCTTCCTGCTTCTGAGGGTCTAATCCCTGAATTATAATTTCAGGTATAACAATCTCGGGAATATCAATCTCTTCTTCTCCATCCGGCGTTACAATCTTCGGTACTTTTATCGAAGGAATTTTTATTTCGGGTACCACTATAACACCCTTCCTTAGTTCTTCAGGGTCAACATATATGTTCGGTACTTCAATTGATTCAATCTTAAGACGTTTCATTTCACTTCCTAATTTATCCATTTCTTTTCCGAACTTATCCATATCTTTTCCAAAATTTTCAATTTTCAATTCATATTTCTTCATACTTTCCTCGTCAAGATTATCCGGAATAAAATTAGGTAAATCAGGTATTCTCGGAATAATAATTCTCATTGTATCAAGTACGCGAAGCTGCTCTCTCACCTTTTCCGGAATTACTATTAATTCGTTTTCCATATTTTCTTTGTTCTTTTCCTGCATTTCTCTCATCACAATTAAGAACTTCCTTTTCTGAACCGAATCAACGGATGCTCTTACCTTCATAAAATGCAATGCGTTCAGTTTTTCAAGTTTGGTCTGAAGACTGCCCATATTTTCCCATAAATCTCTTAATTTTGATGTATCGGGACTTTCCGAAAGCAATTCTTCCGCAACCTTCAATCTGTTTTCCTGAATTTCTTCTTTAATCAAATCCACTGCAAAGCGATGCTCATCCATAATCTCTCTGATTTTCTCTGCCTGCTCTTGTGAAAGGTCAAGCTCTTTGTTAAGAACTTCATAACCTTCGTTTTTTTCCGCAGTTGTAATTCCGGGCAAAACAATTTTTGTTTTACTTTGTACATAAATTGTAACCAATGCAGTTATATTTATTACAATCAGTAAACCCAGAACCCACATTGTTAATTTTCTTTTTGTGAAATAATCCATTTTTTTACTTCTTTAAATTCTTTTTAAAATAATGTTTCCGTATCCGGATAATAAGTTTTCATTATTGAGTTCATTCTATTGTCATTTTCAGCTTTGTTATTTGTTCCGTTCGTTCCAATGAATACACCTCCAAGTACCGCAAGGCATATTAAAAGCGATAGAAATACCGGCTTCAGCATTTTGATTATGAATGGTGCTTCTCCGGCATCGAGATTATCGAGCTTTTCACTGAGCCGCGTATAAAAATAAGGGTCCGGCTCTATTGTAAATGAAGCGTAATTTTCAAGTGCTTCGTCTATTAATTTTCTTTTGTCTTCCAAAACAGTTTTATTTAATGTTGTAATAACTGTAAAGTTTTTTTCTTAAATTTGATTTTGCTCTGTGTATCAATACATCAACCGATTGAATTGAGATTTCCATCGCTTCCGATATTTCTTTGTTTGTCAATCCGTCAACCTTATTCATTGTGAAAGCGATTTTCTGATTCATACTTAAAGTGTTTAATGCTTTTGAAATTTGTTTTCTAAGTTCATCCTTTTCCGAAATCTGCTGTGGATTGTCATATTCCGAAGCAGAATGTTTTTCTTCATCAAGCGATTCATTTGAATACACAGGCAGCCATTTGCTTAATTTCTTTTTCCTTATCAGGTTTAAAGACTTGTTAACTGCAATTCTGTAAAGCCAGGTTTTTACGTTTGATTCGGCTCTGAACTTATAAGCAGAGCGGAATATTTCAATAAATACATCCTGAGCAATTTCTTCGGCATCCTGCTTGTTCCTTAAAAATCCGTAACATAAATTTAAAACAGTTTTTTGATGTGCCGTCACGAATTCTCTGAACGATTCGCGGTTACCTTTAGCGATTTTCGATATTAAACCAAAGTCTGTATCAGTCAATTTTATTTCGTTTTCATATATTAGACAAAAAAAGCGTGTAAAAACTTACACGCCTTTTTCATATAATAATAAAATTCTATTCAGCACCGCTTCAACAACCGAATCCGGACAGGAAGCGCCGCTTGTAAGTATAATCCTTACGGGTTTTTTTTGAGGGAGGAAATCATGGGTGGATATTTCGAGGTGGTTATTATAGTCATAATGTCTTATTTCTTTTCCGGATATCAGATTCTTTTCCGATGATATAAAAAATGTTTTGAATCTGGTTTCGCAAAGCTCGACTATGTGAGAAGTATTAGAGCTGTTATATCCTCCCACTACAAGAGCTATATCAGCTTCTTCCTCGAGCAATGCAAGTGTGGCTTTCTGATTGTCGTGTGTTGCATAGCAAAGTGTATCGCGTGTATCCGCAATATGTTCTTTAATATTGCTCTCGCCGTATTTTTTTATCATAACCGACTTAAGATAATCTGCAATATTCTGCGTTTCTGAAGCAAGCATTGTAGTCTGATTTACTACTCCAATTTTGTACAAATCTCTCTCAGGGTCAAATCCTGCAGAGTGTTTGTTTTCAAAAAGCTCGCAGAATTTTTCTTTTGAAATGTTTCCGAGTATTGTTTCGCCAATCAATTTTGCTTCTTCTAAATTTCTTACTATTACGGTCGGGGCATCCTGTATGCTGTGCGAAAAAGTTGCGCGTGTTTCTTCGTGGCGGTATTTCCCGTGTATAATTATTGAAAAACCGGTTTTTCCTAAAGTACCTGCACGGTTCCAGACTTTTTCCACAAAGGGACAGGTAGTGTCATATTTTAATGCTGTTAATTTCTTTTCTTCAAGTATTTTATGAGTTTCTATAGTTGTTCCAAATGCAGGTATAATAACTACATCTTCCGGAGTGAGCTCGTCAAGTTTAATCAACTGATTTCCTGCAGTATCATTAATAAATCTTACTCCGCGGCTGATAAGGTCGTTGTTAACTTCCGGGTTGTGTATCATTTCACTTAACAGGAAAATTCTTTTTCCGGGATTTTCTTCTATTGCTTTGTATGAGATTTCAATAGCGTTTTCAACGCCATAGCAAAAACCAAAATGCCTCGGAATCAGAAATTGAATGTCTCCGTATTCAAGTATTGAAGGAGAATAATCTTTTTTCCTTGGGTCTTCCTCAATTCTCTTTTTCTTGAGTCCGGATATAATATTGCTTTTGTAATATTTAGGTATTTGAAATGTTCTCATTGTTTTTTATTCAAATGCCGGTAATCCGGTTACGTCTTCACCAAGTATCAGCGTATGCATTTCGTGAGTTCCTTCATAAGTTTTTACAGATTCAATATTATTAAGATGTCTCATTATCGGGTATTCGTCAAGGATGCCGTTTGCTCCAAGCATTTCTCTTGCCATTGAAGCAATGTTTTTTGCGATTTCGCAGGAATTTCTTTTTGCCATTGAAACGTGTTGAGGTCTCATTGTTCCGCCGTCTTTAAGCTGTCCGAGTCTGTAACAAAGAAGCTGTGCTTTGGTTATCTCAGTAACCATATATGCGAGTTTTTCCTGCGTAATCTGAAATTGAGCGACAGGTTTTCCAAACTGAATTCTCGATTTAGTGTATTCCAGAGCTGTGCTGTAACATTCCATTGCGAGTCCGACAGTTCCCCAGGCAATTCCATAACGTGCCTGAGTCAGACACATCAAGGGTGATTTCAAACCGCCTGAATTTGGAAGTATATTTTCTTTTGGAATTAAGCAATCTTCAAATACAAGCTCTGAAGTTACGGATGCTCTTAAGGAAAGTTTGCCTTTTGTTTCGGGAGCGGAAAAACCTTTCGTTCCTTTTTCAACAAGAAATCCTCTTACCCTGCCGTTGAGTTTTGCCCATACAACTGCAACGTCTGCAATCGTACCATTGGTAATCCACATCTTTGCTCCGTTTAATAAATATCCGCCGTCAACTTCTTCCGCTTTGGTAATCATTCCTCCGGGATTGCTTCCGAAATCCGGCTCGGTTAATCCAAAGCATCCGATTTTTTCCGCTGATGCAAGTTTTGGAAGCCAGTATTGCTTTTGCTCTTCACTGCCAAATGTAAAAATAGGGTACATAACAAGGGATGTTTGAACAGATGCAAAACTTCTGATGCCGCTGTCTCCTCTTTCAAGTTCCTGCATAATCAATCCGTAAACAATATTATTCGCTCCCATTCCGCCGTATTGTTCAGGTATATTTGGTCCGAACAATCCCATCTCTGCCATTAAAGGAATAAGCTGCATTGGGAATTTCATATCCTGATTGTATTTCTCTATTATTGGAAGTACTTCATTGTTTACAAAATCTCTTACCGTATCACGTATTGCTTTTTCTTCTTCGGTGAATAATTCGTCAAGAAGATAATAATCTACGCCTTTATAATTTTCTTTGCTCATATAATTATTTTAGTTATTATTTAAAACAAAATCGGGGTTTTCCCGGTTCGATGTTGTATTGATTTTTTTACGATTCTCTGCAATTTCAGTTGCAATTCCGGTTATCATTTCAAGCAGTGATTTTATGTTAATTGCTTTCGCCGCAGAAATTATTACGGAATTCGAATAATTTTTTCTGACACTGTCAATTACTTCCGTATCTTTCAGCAAATCTGCCTTATTGAATACGTTTACAATGTTTTTACTTTGAGCGCCAAGCTCTTTAAGAGTTTCTTCAACAACTTCGAGCTGCTCTTCAAAATTTGGATTAGAAATATCTGTAACATTCAGGAGTATATCCGATTCAATAACTTCGGACAATGTGGATTTAAAGGATTCAATAAGATTATGCGGAAGATTTTTTATAAAACCGACTGTATCCGAAATTAATACTTTCATATATGTTACTTCTTCACCCGATTTAACCGGAAGAGTTAAAATCTTTGTGGAAGTATCAAGAGTTGCAAAGAGTTTATTCTCTACATATACGTCTGCATTTGTCAGCAAATTCAGCAATGTAGATTTTCCGGCATTTGTGTAACCTGCAAGTGCGAGGCGGATATAATTTTCCCTGTTCCTTGCCTGAGTTTTCCGCTGTGTGTCAATCTTTTCGAGTTTGCTTTTCAAAATAGAAATCCGCTTCTTAATCATACGCCTGTCGGTTTCAATCTGTGTTTCACCCGGACCTTTCGAGCCGATACCTCCGTATTGCTTTGAAAGGTGAGTCCATTGCCTTGTTAAACGCGGGAGCATATATTCAAGCTGTGCGAGTTCAACCTGAAGCTTTGCCTGAGAAGTTCTTGCATTGGAGGCAAATATATCAAGAATCAGATTTGATTTGTCAATTATTCTGCATTTGATTTTCTGCTCAAGATTTCTCAAACGTGTATATTCAAGTTCGTTTTCAAATATTACAAGATTGATTTCATTGTCGCTTACATATTCCGCAATTTCATCAACTTTGCCTTTGCCAATCATATATCTGATGTCGTAATTATCGTTTTCCTGATAGAATGCTTTTACGACATTTGCTCCGGCTGTCTCTGCAAGAAACTTAAGCTCTTTTAAAGAATCTTCGTTGTGTCTTGATTTCGCATCTCTTCGGTTTGAATAGCATACCAGTACCGTCTTTTCTTTCTTTTTAGCTGTATCAATCAATAATTTTATTTCCTTTTTCCGTAAATTCGTAAAACTAATTTTAATTCTAAAGTCTGAAATTAAAACATCTAATTTCTTTTCACCGCCTTATAATCTTTAGACGGGTCAACCGTTTCGGTCAGCGTGGAATTCCAGCTGTTGTAAAAAACTTTTTCAAGCAGTTTGTTTATTTCCGGATTATAAATAATCAGCGACATATTTCTTGTGTTTTCAAAATAGCCGTATTCCCAGTTTGAAGTACTTATTCTGCTAATATCGTTATCTGCAATAAGATATTTGCTGTGGTCAACTCTTGAATACGGAATATATCCCATACTGTATTCGGGAATACTGCTGAATTTTATTTCAATATTTTCAACACGTGAAAGAGATTTAATATCTTCAATTGACTCTTTTTTAATAGTCCAGTTTGCAAAAATAATTTTTACGTCAACTCCTCTGTCTGCGGCATTTCTCAGAGCCCTGTCAATTTTATAAAAATCATTTTTCAGTGAATACGTCATAACCTGAATACGGAGTTTCGATTTTGCATTGTCAATTATTTCGAGCAGTTCTTCAAGCTCGTCTGAATATCCTTCGGGAGCAAGAGATTCGGGGCTTACGGTCGGGAAGATTTTAACTTTTCCGAACTCAGCCGAATTAATAGCAAGCTGGTTGTTTTTATTAATGCCTGTCGAATATTTTTCTTTTAGATTTGAAATTGTTGAGTTGTCGCTTTTTGCACAAAGCTTCCAATCCATATTAAAAATATTTGAAAAGAGCACGGCGAGGTTTTTATCTTTTATCCTGATTCCCATTTCGTGAATATGTTTCAACGCCCTCCAGTCGAAATTCTGGCTTCCGAGGAAAATCTCTTTTTTATCAACAATAAAATGTTTCGAATGCATAACTCCGCCTGTAATACTTTTAATGTCAAACTTTCTTATGCTTATGTTCTTTTTTCCCCTGATTTCTTCAATTGAATTTTCGTTTTTCTCAACAAAACTTTTATCAACTATAATTCTGATTTTTACTCCGCGGCTGCCTGCCGAAATCAAAGCATTAATAACATCTTCAAGCGGCTCGCCGGGTTGATTTGCAAAATAAAATACTTCAATATCTATACTGCTTTTGGCATTATTAATCATATCAAGCCATTCGTCGTATGGGCGTGCAAGGTTCGATTCCGCCAATACGGTTTCCGCAGGAACACTTTCTACAATTTTTATTTGCGGGAAAACCTGCAGAAAAGGCAGAATTAGGAAAAAAAGAATAAGAAGAGATTTTTTATACATAAGTTTAGTGATATTTTTTTAGACTTAATTAATTTATATTTTACAAGATAAAACTAAAAAACAGTTGAAGAAAGATAATAATAAATTAGGGAAATACTTTAAAAGAACATTTAATGTCTGGGTGAAGTTTCTGAAATATTTTGGCATATATTTTGTTTCAATGTCTTTTTTCAGTATGATATTATATGGTATCTTACGCTCATATTTTCAGGATGCTTTACTCATTGTTATTGGTGTGAATTCAGCAGTTTCCGTTATAATGGCGTTTCCCGAGTTGATGGAAGATTTCATCAGCGGGAAAGTGTCGGAGTTTAATAAAAAAGAAGCCGTGTACCTCAGAGAAATCGGCAAACTGAAACAGGAAATGGAAAAAGAGAAAAAAATGCGTGAAGAAGCCGAAAAAGAGGTCGAAGTTTTAAGAAAACTTAATTAAGTTTATAAAGTTTGTAAAGTTCATCAAGTTCATAAAGAAAGAGCCCGGAACATCCCGACGGGTCGGGATAAACTCCTAACACGGATTTTGCAGCAAGTATTAATCTTTCAGGGGTTCAAACTTAGCGGTAAAGTGTCTCAGAAATTTTGGTTCTTCAATTATTTTGTATCCTTTTATGGTGTCTTTAATCGAATAAATTTCTTCAAATACTTCAGCAACATAATCTATATGACTTTGAGTATAAACTCTTCTCGGAATTGCAAGTCTCACAAGTTCCATATCAGCCGGAATTAACTTCCCGTCTTTGCCGTATTTCCCAAACATAACACTGCCGATTTCAACGGCTCTGATTCCGCCGTATCTGAAAAGCTCGGCTACCACTGCCTGTCCCGGATATTTTTCCGGAGGTATATTCGGTAAAAGCGATTTTGCGTCAACATAAATTGCGTGTCCGCCTACCGGCTGTAAAATCGGTACTCCTGTTTTTATTAGTTTATCGCCGAGATATTTCGTTGAGTGTATTCTGTAATTCAGATAGCTTTCGTCAATAATTTCCTCGAGTCCCTGAGCGATTGCTTCCATATCTCTTCCCGCAAGTCCGCCGTATGTTTCGTATCCTTCGGTTATAATCAGCAGGTTTTTACATTCAAGATATCTGTCTTCGTCGTTCATTGCAATAAATCCGCCGATATTTGCAAATGCATCTTTCTTTGCACTCATAGTACATCCGTCCGCATACGAAAACATTTCCTGTGCAATCTCAAGTACGGATTTATTTTCATAACCTTTTTCGCGGAGTTTAATGAAATATGAGTTTTCTGCAAATCTGCATGCATCAATAAAGAAAGGAATTTTATATTTTTTGCAAATAGCACTCACGCTTCTGATATTTTCCATTGATACAGGCTGTCCTCCGCCTGTGTTATTTGTAACGGTAATCATACATATTGGAATGTTTTCGGTTCCCTTTTCCTTTATAAATGCTTCGAGTTTTTCGAGGTCTATATTTCCTTTAAACGGATGGATTACCGACGGGTGTTTTCCTTCTTCTATAACAAGGTCAACAGCCTCAGCACCGTTAAACTCAATGTTGGCACGGGTTGTATCAAAATGATTATTGCTTGGAATAAATTTGCCTTTCCCGACATTCACATACCTGCCGTCTGAATCAATATTGCTTAGTATCATAGTAAATAAAATTCTCTCTGCGGCTCTGCCCTGATGAACGGGGATTATATGCCTGAAGCCGAATATCTTTGTGGTTACTTCCTCGAATCTGTAATAACTCTTTGAACCTGCATAAGATTCATCTCCGTCTAAAATACCTGCCCATTGCTTGGCACTCATTGCCGATGTACCGCTGTCGGTCAGAAGGTCAATTAAAACATCTTCTCCCGGAATTAAAAACGGATTGTAAAAAGAATTCTTTAAAATCTCTTCGCGTTCCTGCTTTGTTGTTGACTTTACATATTCAACAGATTTAATCTTGAATGGCTCAATAATTGTTTTCATACTTTTTTTATTATTTTAATAAATCAACTTAAAATTCCTGTGTAAATTTTTGTTTTGTATTCTATTTTCACTTTTCCGTTTTCGTTGTGCTTTTCGAAAATATCTTTCAACTCAGATATAACCTTTTTATTGGTTTCGCCTTCAAGAGGTGTATATGACGAAGAAAGTAATCTCCCTTTCAATCCGTTAAAATCAAGAAGCTGGGAATTATTGATAT
>CALKAJ010000327.1 GCA_937983305.1 uncultured Ignavibacteriota bacterium
TGCTGTCTTTGATTCAAAAAGTGCTCTCGAAAGTATCAGGAGATTCAAATACGATGTTCTGGTGACTGATTTTAATATGCCTGAAATGAACGGCATTGAATTAACTGAAGAAGTATTAAAGCTTGAGCAGGATATGATTGTTATTTTAGTAACAGCTTATGCCTCGATAAAATTAGTTGTTGAAGCTATCAGAAAAGGAGCATTTGATTATTTATCAAAACCTGTTAACAAAGAAGAATTAATGCTTTCAATTGAGAGGGGATTGGAAAGAGTTTCTTTGTTGAACGAAAATGAGCTCCTGAAAAAAAGATTAAACTCTAATGATGTAGATGTTCAATACAGGACTTCAAGTGTTAAAGTAAAAGCCATAGTTGACGAAGCAAAAAAAGTTGCAAAAACCGATTCTACTGTTTTAATAACAGGTTCAAACGGAACAGGGAAAGAAGTTCTCGCAAAATATATTCACGCAAACAGCAACAGAAAAGAAAAACAATTTGTTGTAGTAAATTGTGCGGCTATTCCTTCTTTACTGCTTGAATCCGAACTCTTTGGACACACAAAAGGAGCATTTACAGGAGCTGTTAAAGATCATAAAGGTTACTTTGAAATTTCTAATAACGGAACAATTTTCCTTGATGAAATTGGCGAACTTGACACAATGCTTCAGGTTAAACTTCTTAGAGTCATTCAGGAAAAAGAGTTCTCACGTGTTGGTGATACTAAGATACAGACTACCGATGTGAGAATTATCGCTGCAACCAATAAAGATTTAAAAAATGCTATTTCCGCAGGCTCATTCCGCGAAGATTTATATTACAGGTTAAATGTCTTCGAGTTTAATCTGCCCGGTCTTAGTGAGCGACCTGAAGATATTATTTTCTATTTTGAAATGTTTGTTAATGAAATCGCGGAAAAAAACAAAAAGAAAGATATTATTATTGATAAAGAAGTGAAATCGGCATTACAAAAATACTCCTGGCCCGGAAATATCAGAGAGTTAAAAAATATCGCTGAAAGAGTTACCGTTCTTTGCGATAAAAATATTATTAAAAAAGATTTGCTTCCTCCCGCTATTATATTATCCGGCCAAAATAAAAAACCGGAAACACAAGATTATAATAAAAGGAAAAATGAAGTTATAAAAGAATTTGAAGTAGAATTTTTAACTAAATATTTAAAACTGCATAAAGGTAATGTCGCAGCTACTGCAAAAACTATTAAGTTCCATCCGGTTAGTCTTAGGCAAAAACTTTCTAAGCTTGGAATTAATCCGCTTGCTTTTAAAATTTAACTAATAAATAATATGTCAGAAAACAAAATCCATTTAAACAGAATTGACCACCTCGAGTTCTATGTCGGTAACGCAAAGCAATGTGCTTTCTATTACCAGTATGGCTTAGGCTTCAAACTTACTGCCTATTCAGGATTAGAAACAGGCAGCAGAGATAAAACATCTTATTTATTGGAGCAGGGAAAAATTAAATTTGTTTTATCTTCACCTTTAAATTCAAATAGCCCCATTTCCGAACATATTAGAAATCATGGAGATGGTGTCAAAGATATTGCTTTTGAAGTTGATGATGCAGTCTTTTGTTATAATGAAGCTCTAAAGAGGGGTGCCGAATCTGCTGCTGAGCCGCTTACTCTTAAAGATGATAACGGTGTAATTATCAGAGCATCTATTAAGACTTACGGCGATACAATTCACACTTTTATCGAAAGAAAAAACTACAAGGGACTTTTCATACCCGGATTCATTCCCGCAGGGGATAGAGCCGTTAAAGGTATTACAGAAACCGGTCTCGCTGCAATTGATCATATTGTCGGAAATGTTGAACTTGGCGGTATGAACAAATGGGCTGATTTTTATAGAAATATTCTCGGTTTTGACAGACTTATATCATTCGATGATAAGGATATTTCCACTGAATACACTGCACTGATGAGCGTTGTTATGCAAAACGATTCAGGCAAAGTAAAATTTCCAATCAACGAACCGGCAAAAGGCAGAAGAAAATCTCAGATTGAAGAATATCTTGATTTTTATGAATCTCCCGGCGTTCAGCATATCGCAATGATAACAGGAAATATAATAGAAACTGTTACTGCCCTTAGAGACAGGGGAGTTGAATTTTTAAAAGTCCCGAAAACTTATTATGACGATGTTCTCGATAGAGTCGGGAAAATTGACGAAGATTTAAAACCGCTTTCGGAACTTGGTATCCTGATAGATAGAGATGAAGATGGCTATCTATTACAAATCTTTACAAAACCTGTCGAAGACAGACCAACGCTTTTCTTTGAAGTTATTCAAAGAAAAGGTGCTAAAAGTTTTGGCAAAGGTAATTTCAAAGCTTTATTCGAATCAATTGAAAGGGAACAGGAAATTAGAGGAACACTTTAACTTATAAATATTATGGGTGATTTAATAAATTTAGAAATAGTTGATTCCCTGAAAAGTCTGGGAATGGCTGCCGATGACAAACCTTTTGTCAACGAAATTATCGAATTGTATTTTGCGGAAGTTCCTTCACTTCTTGCAAAGATTAAAACTGCAATTGATAATCTCGATTTTCAAACCCTTAAAGTTGAAGCCCACACTTTTAAAGGTGCAAGTGCTAATGTTGGTGCTTCAAGCGTTTCTGCTATATGTTCCACGCTTGAACAAAAAGCTAAATCAGACTCCGGTGAGGGCTTACAAGAAGATTATAAGAATCTTGAATCCCTGCTCGAAGTAACTAAAATAGAATTTGATAAAATCTTAAGCTGATAATTATTACTTATGAATTTCAATAAACGTACTCACAATTGCGGAGAGCTTAATGCTTCTGCAATCGGCGAAAATATAACTTTAAATGGCTGGGTTGCTAAAAAGCGTGACCTCGGCGGTATTCTTTTTATTGATTTAAGAGACAGATATGGAATCACTCAACTCAAAATCAATCCGGAAAATAAAAACCTTTACGATTCAGGTATCAAACTCGGTAATGAATTTGTTATTTCTG
>CALKAJ010000328.1 GCA_937983305.1 uncultured Ignavibacteriota bacterium
GTAAAAGCGTTAAAGGATTTAAATAATACCATAAATCAAATTCATATGAGCATCGGAGGAATATTTTATTCCCGAACAACAAATAGCGGTCAAAGCTATACAAGAGAGGAAGTAGTAAACGGAGGAGCAAAATATAATTCTGATTTTCCGGATGATGTATCGGCGAGCAGTAATAATAAAAACCCGTCTATATGTGAGATAATAAATATAAATAACGGACAAAGTGTATCGAATTCACATCCGGATAAGAATATTGCGGCAACTTGGGAAAGCTATAATGACGGAAATAGACAAATAAAAGTAGCAATAAGGAATGAATATAATTATCAGCTTGATTGGTTGAAATACGAATACAGCAGTACTCCAAATGATGGTGTTATCAGAAGTTTTGCGGCGAGTTCTAACTTCGACTCTAAACCTGTAATTTTTGCATCAACGATGCATAGTCAAGGTATTCCGCTATCTGATACATACGAATATCTTTTTTTAGTTCCTCATCTTGAGCCATCCACAAATGGCGGAAATAAAATTGTTGTATCGGCTAAGTGTAAAGACTATTCATTATATAGTATTGCCCAACCTGTTACTGGTTTCGTAAATGACTTTACCATTACCGAGGATAATGAGGCTGTTGTGGATTATTCTGTTACAGCAATTCCTATAGTTAATTCTTCCACCTATGTTTTTAATGGTTATGAGTTACATTTTGCTTACAAAGTTGGAAACACAATATTTTATAGAAAAGCACTTATAACAATATCTACTACTGCTAATCCTCCGGCTATTTTACTTTCTTCCAACTCAGTTCAAACTATATCAAACGGCGATGGACAGCTTTGGAGATATTCCCCCGATATTTCTATCAGAAATGGTTATCCCATAATAGCATATCAGGGATATAACAGAAACTATTACGTAATAAATATGGAAGGTGATGAGCCGCAAACACAGGAAAGATATATGTATCCGGTAGTTGTAAGGTATCAATATAAAACAACCAACAGTACGCCTAATTGGAGCGATTTTATAAAATATAATTCAGACGGAATTAATGAGCAAAAAAAGCCAAATGTAGAAGGCAGTCGAAATTCAAGTTCATTTCTACTGAACTTTTTGGTTGGCAACAATTATTACAAGAAATTTGTACACATATTTAATAATCCGGGTTATCAGTGCAGTCCAAACACTTTCACGGGAACGGATGCCGCATTGGTAAAAGGTTCAAACTATGGTGATCTTAAAGGAAGTCATATTCTATTTACTTTGAATCAAATCGGTTCATCGTATGATATTAGCAAACAAGAATTCACAGTAACAAATGCACCAAACTCTGAATCACCAAGTACGAATTTGGCAGGAGTTGTAAGAGATTTAGGAGTGAACTATTATTTCAACATGGGACCGATTATTGCTAAAAATGTTACTTATGATGCAGAAAGCGATTTAGAAGTTGTAGTAGAGAACCCGGCAGAATTTAATGAAAATATGATATCAAAGCCTTTTAGTTTGAGCAACGGAGATACTTTGATAATCGGAGGAAAAGGATTCTATACATATTTTTCGGGAATGAACTTTGTTTCGAAAGATTACAAAGTTGAATTAATAAAAAAATCAGACGAATCAGTCTTCAGAAATCTCTTTGACGATATGATAAAGGAAGAAGATTCTATAGAAACGGAATATTTAAGAGGATTTATAATAACAGGTATAAGCGGCGGTACGGATAGCTTTTATGTAAAAATGACAGTTGACCCTGAAGATATTACAGATGGTGATTTTCTATACAGCAATGTTTACTCACCTGATGAAGATCCGGGAGATAATCCTTTATCCAAAAATAAATTTGTATTTTTCGAAAAAACAAACGGAACACCAGAAAACACACCAAAAGAATTTTCTTTAAGCCAGAACTATCCTAATCCATTTAATCCTGTTACAAAAATTCAATATCAGATAGTAAATCAGGGAATGGTAACATTGAAGGTCTATGATTTGCTCGGCAGAGAAGTAAAAACCCTTGTAAATGAAATCAAAAGCCCCGGTAATCATAGCGTTACTTTCGATGCATCTTCACTTTCGAGCGGAGTATATTTCTATAAAATGACGGCAGGAGAATTTTCTGATGTGAGGCGTATGGTTTTGGT
>CALKAJ010000329.1 GCA_937983305.1 uncultured Ignavibacteriota bacterium
AGTGCATTTTTTGTTTGATGGTCTTCTGCCACATTTGGTGAAGGTACTAGTATTTACGATAATGTAATAATTATTGGCGATGTTAAAGTAGGCTGTAATACTTGGATAGGCCCGAATGTTGTTTTAGATGGAAGCGGGGGTTTGGTAATAGGAGATAACTGTTCTATTTCTGCAGGAGTTCAGATTTATACTCATGATTCTATAAAATGGGCAATTAGTGGCGGAGAAATGATATACGAATACGAAAAGACAATTATCGAAAGCAATTGTTATATTGGCCCAAATGTAATAATTTCGAAGGGAATTATTATAAGAAAAGGAACTATAATTGGTGCAAACAGTTTTGTTAAATGTTCTTTCCCTGAGGCATCAAAGATTGCGGGGAATCCGGCTAAATTAATAGAATGAAATATGAGTTTAAAAAATCTTAAAATTTGTAGGAATTGCATATATGGTGAGAACACTTCTGTGATTGTATTTGATGAAGAACGGAGTTTGTAATTATTTACATTAATTCAACTGGTTTAAAAGTTGCTAAAGGGGTTTTTGAGGTAGATGAGCTGGGGTTATCGCAACATGAAAAATAGAAACTTTAAAAATTAATTTTTGAAAAAAATTATTCATATTTTGTCTTTTTCTCCAAGAGTTGAACATATAATGAAACGCTTCGACGATTTTCGTGAATATACAGATTATTTCTCCGAAAATATTAGCACTATTGACTTCCTGGATATTGAGGAATACCCTTATCGTGTTTTTTTCTATACCGGTGAGTTTCACAGCATCCTATCTTACGAAACTCTGAAACACACGAAAGAATTTCAATTAGAATTTTGGAGACCTTATTATGGTATTTCCAGAGCATATTCCAAAAATATTCATGGGGTAGTTCATAGAATTTTTCCGGCAAAAAAAGTGAAATCACTTTTTCCATTGAATTCCTATGTTTATTCCAAATCTTTATCCGCAGAATTAAGGAAAGAATGTGAAAAGGGAAGTGTTCTTCTAAGCTTGGGCTGGCCTACAAAGACTTCATCGAAACTTCTTTTTAATGTCAAGCCCCGAAATGTGCCGGTATTGGCAAATCATAGAAGCGGGACATTTATAAAATATTATTATAAAAATTTTACTCCTGTTCAAAAAATTAATCCCTTTGTCTTCTATGAATATTTATTGGAGAAATTAATTTGTAAAAAATATATAGATATTTTTCAGTGTACGATAAAAGAGCTAAGAGATTATATAAACAAAAAAAATATTTGCGAAACAGTTAATTTATTTGACGGTATTGATTATAATTTATACTGCCCGACATCCGATAAAAATACTCTGAAAAATGAATTAGGTATTCCAATTGGGAAAAAGATATTACTATATGTTGGGAGATTTTATGAAGACAAAGATGCTGATTACTTGATTGATATATATTCAAAATTAAAATTAATAAGAAATGATATCATTCTTTTAATGGTAGGCGGGTATAAATCAGATAAATACTATGACTATGGTCTCAGGCAAGGAGCTATTATGATTGAAAGGGTAAATCAAAACCAATTGGTAAGATATCATCAGATTTCTGACTTATACTTACTTCCAATTAAAAACTATGTTGTCAGGAATTTTGGGGGTATCGGTTCGGCAGTGATTCAATCATTAGCTTGCGGGGTTCCGGTTATTTCAGATAATTTAGTGCATTTTCAGGGGACCGAAAGCGAAAAAAGCTTAATTGGGAGATTAATGAACGGAGAAAGTGAATTTATTAATAATATAATTTATGTTTTAGATAATCCTGAAAAGTTTTCAAGATGCCGTGAAATTTCCCGTAAATATTATGATGTTGATATATGTACTTTAAAGTTAATAGATATTTACAAAGATTTATTTAAAAAATATAAAGTATATTGATGTATAAAATTAATAATCCCCAAAATAAGTTATATTCCATAGCAATTCAAAAAGAGATAACAATTGAGAATAAATCAATTGGACAAATACCTGATTATTCTAAATCAACAGAGTTGCATCCCATATTAAGAAAATATAAGAATAAACAAATAATAAATTTCGATTCGGATAATGAATTTAAATGGTACGAGATATTTTTAAAGTTCATTCATCCCGTAAAAAAAGCTTTGACTCTTGGTTCAGGAACCGGACGTCATCAGTTATATTTACAAAAACTGGGTATAGTTGAATCATGGGACTCGATTGATTTAGTAACGGATAGAAATGAAGGGTATACATCAAAATATTTTGAAATTAAAGGAGATTTAAATTTTATTACACTTCCGGAACAGCAATATGATTTGGTCTTTTGTCATGGTATTTTACATCATATTATTAATTTAGAGCATTTATTGTTTGAGATTAACAAGTCATTAACACATAACGGATATTTCATTGTTTCAGAGTATATAGGAGAAAATAAATGGATTTGGAGTGATGATCGAATTAGAATTACCAATGGAATTTTGACAAAAGAATTTGGTAAATATTTTGAAAACTATTTTTTAGAAAAAAGGTCTATTAGGCAAATGAATATTGTAAGGCCATTAGAGGCAATTCGCTCGGAAGATATTTGTGATGTTTTAGATAAAACATTCTACAACTCGAAAATATTTGAAATAAAAAGAATGCCCTTTGCTTATCCGGTCATAAATAGTATCCCGTACGGTTTTAAAAAAAAATTATTAAATGATTCTATTTTGATGGATGATTTTTTGAATACAATTGTGAACTATGATTTAACTTTTTATAATAATAATGAACTTATTTTCACGGAGCTTAATGGATTGTATAAAAAATCTAACTTAAATGTAAAAAGTGTTGTTTTACCTTGGAAGAGAAATGAAATTAAAAGAAACTTAGGGGTTAGTTTCGGTAGTATTGAAATTGCGAAATCATTACTTCTAAAAATTAAATTAATAAAATATCTAAGAAACTTGAGGAAATAAATTAATTCTCTATTGACTAATACTAATCCCAGGGTTTTTGTTCTTATACTTTCCTATAACGGTATTCATTTGCTGGATGAATGTATTTCGTCGTATTTATCCAACGATTATGCGAATTATGAACTTGTTGTAATTGATAATGGTTCTTCTGATGGTTCAAAAGATTATATAGAGCGTAAATGGAGTAATGTTTTTGTTCTGAGAACTAATGTGAATCTTGGGTATTCCGGAGGTATGAACTTTGGTTTGGATTTTGCATTTCATGAAAGAAATGCAGATTTTGCTTTAGTAACAAATAATGATGTTTTAGTTGATAAGGGGTTAATAAAAGCACTTGTCAATACAGCTTCAAATTATGATAATGTTGGTTTTGTGACCGGGAATGTGTATTTTTATGCTAAAAAAAATGTTTTCCAGACTTTCGGAAAGAATTCAGATTCTATCTTTTTG
>CALKAJ010000330.1 GCA_937983305.1 uncultured Ignavibacteriota bacterium
GGCGACCACCAAGATCTACACTCTTTCCCTACACGACGCTCTTCCGATCTTTATCAAAAAAAGCTGTTAAACAAATAGAAAAATCGAGAATACTTGTTGAAAAATGGATTGAAAATGAAGAAGTTGTTTATGGTATTACAACAGGATTCGGTGAATTCAAGGATGTAAAGATTTCAAAAGAAGATACGGAATTACTTCAACGGAATCTAATACTCTCACATTCTGCAGGTGTAGGGAAATATATTCCGGATTTTATTGTCAGATTAATGCTGCTTTTCAGAATAAATTCACTCGCTAAAGGTTATTCCGGAGTCAGGTTAGAGCTTATGAATTTTTTGGTTTCTCTATTTAACTCAGGCATCATACCCTTGATACCATCACAAGGCTCGGTTGGAAGTTCGGGTGATTTAGCACCATTATCCCATTTAGCTTTGGCAGTAATTGGGAAAGGACATTGCAAATTTAAAGGTGAATATATTGATACAGAACTGGCACTGAAAAAAGTAAAGCTAAAACCAATTAAATTAGCAGCAAAGGAGGGCTTAGCTCTTACTAACGGTACTCAGATGATGTCAGCATACCTATGTAAAACATTAAGCGACGCTATGTATTTATCTAAAATATCTGATATTTGCTGTGCTTTTTCTGTTGAAGCACTTAAATGTACTTCAAAAGCATTTAGCAATTCTCTTCAGTTAGTAAGACCACATAGAGGACAGATAGATACAGCTTATAATTTACGGAAACTTTTAGAAAACAGCCAAATAATGAAGTCCCACGCTAATTGCAATAAGGTTCAGGATTCATATTCCACAAGATGTATGCCTCAGGTTCATGGAGCTGTAAAAGACACGATAAATTATTGTAAAAAAGTTCTGGAAATTGAAATAAATTCAGCAACAGACAATCCTTTAATTTTTGCCGATGAAAAAGACCATATTGAGGGAGGAAATTTCCATGGTGAGCCATTAGCATTAATAGGTGATTTTCTTGCTATTGCAATATCTGAGTTGGGAAATATTTCTGAGAGAAGAACTTCAAGACTGGTAGATGGAAGTTTGAGCGGATTACCGAGGTTTCTTACGGATAAAGGCGGAATAAACTCAGGATTGATGATTGCACAATATACAGCTGCAGCATTGGTAAGTGAAAATAAAGTTTTAAGTCATCCTGCTTCTGTAGATTCAATACCGACAAGTGCAAATCAGGAAGATCACAATTCAATGGGTTCAATTTCAGCGAGGAAAGCATTTGACGTATTGAATAATGTTAAAAAGATATTGGCAATTGAAATGCTTTGTGCTTCTCAGGGATTAGATTTTCACAAACCATTGAAGCCGGGCAGAGGAGTAAATTCCGGTTTTCTATTTATTAGAAAATATATAACAAAAATGGATTTCGACAGAATAGTGAGTGATGATATAATAAAAATGCTAAACATTATCTTTGAGAGTGATTTTTTAAACACAGTTGAAAAATCTTCAGGCTCACTAAAGATATAATATTTTGAATGATATTTACAAAAATATTCCGCGATATATTAAATACAGAATAATGGTAGTTTTCTTTTATCTGAAAACACTATATGAAAAATTTGACAAAGACCACGCATGGACATTAGCCTCCGGAATTTCGTTCAATTATATTTTAGCGTTATTTCCGTTTGGTTTGATTGTATTTACTTTCCTTGGAATATATCTTCAGAATTCCAATGCAGTACAGAGTATTATTTTAGAATTAAGCAGTTTAGAATTTATACCGGAAGAATTCAGGGAAAAAGTAATTTTACAACTATTTGAAAGGTCAAACGAACTCATTAAAAACACCTGGATTACCGGTACCATTGGAGCGGCAGGTTTATTCTGGACAATGAGCGGCTTATTTGCCTCTATGCGGGATGTCTTAAACCGGGTTTATGACAATGTAGAGGACACATCATTCATTGTTGGAAAATTGAAAGATTTTATGCTTATAATAATAAATTTAATATTATTTATTTTAACAATATTTATTACTTCTTTCAGGCAGATTTTGTATTATTACGATCTGGAGTTATTCGGCAGCCGTTTTGATATAAGTTATTTCGATTCTTACCTCGCTTTTGGTATAAGTGTATTTATTACTTTTTTATTACATATAATATTATACAGATATGTTCCGAACTTCAGAATTCCTTTTAAGGCGCTTATTTTTTCATCAATAATCGCCACAATACTATTTGAGTTATCTAAATTCGGTTTCACGTTATATGTGTTGAAGTTTTCCAATTACAGCAAGATTTACGGGGCTTATACTGCAATCTTTTTAATATTCTTGTTTATTTACGTTATTTCGGTTGTTTTTGTTGTCGGGTGTGAAATGGGGAATGCGTATTTGAAAAGGAATAAATTACAAATAATAAAAAAACAAAAAAAGAAAAATGGAACAAAGAAAGCTATATAGAACAATTGAAAATTTCATGCATAAAGCTCCAAACTTCGAAACAAGCGAAGAGCTGCTTTGCTACGTTATTGAACAAATTATAAACACTGATAGTATAGAAATTACAGGCGGAAGATTGTGGAAATTAAATTCAACAAAGACAGCATATTTTTTAATTGAGCAAATGGGCGATGTTCAGATAATAGATAAAGGTTACGAATTAAAAATAATTGAATTCCCCGTATTTAAAGAAGTAGGATTTCGAAGAGCTTATATGGGACTTGAAACAAATAAATATTTGCAGGGAAAAGGAATTTACAATTATTCTGCGGCAGGAATCGGAGACAGATATAAAATCAAAGAATCGGAAAATTCAACAAATTCCTATTATCTTTACAATTATGTAATGGCACTAAATGGGAAAAAACTTGATAATGACTTTTTGAATACACTGAATATAATTAGTGTTACAGTTTCTTCAATTTTGAAAACAAAAAAAATTGAATCTAAAGCAAAAGAGAATCTGGAAGAACTCGAAAAGGCAAGCGAAATTCAAAAAAGTATTTTACCGGAACATGAATTAAATTTTGGTAATTATGAAATATTCGGAATTTCAATACCAGAAAAGATTGTAGGAGGGGATTTCTTTGATTATCTTACAACAGCAGAAGATTATAAAATGTCTATTGCTATTGGTGATGCGGCTTCTAAAGGAATTTCTGCTGCAGCTCAGGCTTTGTATGTAAGCGGTGCTTTAAAAATGGGCTCTTCTTACGACATTTCCATGACTTCTTTGATTAGAAAAATTAATAAATTGGTATATAACACATTTCCTTTTGAGAGATTTGTTACTTTATTTTACTGTGAGTTATATAATGATAAAAGGGGATTATGTGTATTTGTAAACGCCGGTCACAATAATCCTTATCAGTTTATAAAAAAAACCGGTGAAATATTTACACTTGGAACTACAGGCTCTGTGCTGGGTCCTTCTCCCGCTACCGAATTTACTACAGAAAGTACAAATCTTGATATTGACGATGTCTTGGTTCTATATACAGACGGAATAGTTGAAGCGGCAGATTCAAATTTTGATTTTTATGGTGAAGAAAGGCTGAAAGAACTTATAATCAATCATAGCAATCTTTCTTCAAAAAATATATGTACGAAAATTCTTGATGATGTTCAGTCCTTTAAGATCGGAAGAGCGTCGTGTAGGGAAAGAGTGTAGATCTCGGTGGTCG
>CALKAJ010000331.1 GCA_937983305.1 uncultured Ignavibacteriota bacterium
CTACTAAGTCAATGTTTTTTAGTCCTTCATTGTAGAGCATTTCTAAAATTGAATGTTGTATTTCAGAAGTGTCTTGTGCCTCGTCAATTATTAAATATGGAAATTTTGCCGCAAGATATTTTGCTAATCGTGGATACTTCTTAAAGATATGCAATGCAACAAAAGCAGAATCACTGGTCTTAAGTAGCCCATAGGAATATTGTATTGTCTTGACTGCCTTTCCGTACTTAACAAAATCCGCATTGTCCGATTTATCATGTCCGTCCCATGCAATTCCATTGGCAATTGTGTAATCAATTTTGCTTGGCTCAAACCGATGTAAAAGTGTTCCAAATTGATTTTTTAAATTCCAGTTAGAAAGAAGAACGCTGTTCAAATAATTCATGTCGTCAATGATTCTGTATCTCTTGCCTATATCTTTTACCTTGTGTGCAAAAGGTAAAGTGATGTATGAGTTTACAAAACTGTCAATGGTAGAAATGAGATGAGGGTAGGGTAATGAAAAACCATTTATCTCTCGGAACTTTTCGGCAATTTCATTTTTAGCAACATTGGTAAAAGACAGGCAAACTATTCCTGCATTTATTGAAAAGTTGCTTTCCCAGCTTTGAATTAAAGAATAAAGCTTGTGTGCAACAGTAGTTGTCTTTCCGCTTCCAGGACAAGCATTGAGAATAACTTTTCCCGATATCTGCACATAAACCTTTTGTTCATCAGATAGCGTAATACTCATTTTGATTTGTAGTTGATTAAATGAGTAATTGCTTTTTTAATGTAGTCAGGAACAACAAAGTTTGTTTTGGCTGTTTCAAGATTCGCCAAAAGGTAAACAGAAAAATCTTGTGCAAACTCTGCTTTAATCGGTAATGCTTTCCAAATGAGAATTTGCAACTTGCTTAATTCTGCTTCGGTTATTTCAGCTCCTATAAATGAATCTAAATGTGCTTGTATTTTAGTGAACTTCTTTACTGTTGATTTGTCCTGTGCTAAATATTTCCAAAGCAAGTTGTCAGCGATTTGTGTTTTTGTTTTTGAAATGTTTGCTTGAACAATCGCAAATTCAAATGTTTTGTATGAGAAATTCAAACTGATTTTTTCTGGAACACTTTTTATTAATTCCGAAATGTTTTTAATCCTTGTTGATTGTGCCGCCGCTTTTATTTTTTTAAAAAGTTCTTCTGCCTTCGGCAGATTGTCTTTAATATTTTTAAAACTGTATTCCGAATTTTTTGATTCTGTAAATCTATCATCATCTGTCAAGATTGATAAAGGCAAAGGAAGCGTTTTAAATTTATCAGTAGAGTTGAACAAGTAGACGAAAGGATAAAAAGATGTTCCGTCAGCGTTAAGCAGTTCAATTTTGTAATCCACTAATCTTTGATTGAGGATTTGAGCAAACACTGGAACTAAAAGTTCTTCAGATATGCCTTCAACAAATAAAACACCTTTTGAAAAAAACAATTGAGATTTGGTGACATCTATATATCGTTCTAATTGTTTCTTTCTATTCAAAGCATCGTCCGAAAAAGCATCTTCGTCTTCTTCTTCCACTTGAATTTCTTCTCTACCTTCAAAACACTTGTTCAGGTTAATTGCTTCGTGATGTTTTGATAAATGAATCAAATTGTCAAGCGGAACTTTAGAAGTAAGAGTTGGTGAATGAGTTGTAATAAAAAGCTGTGAATTGTCTTGGTTGTTTGTTTGCTTTAAGAAATTAAACAAGTTCAATTGTAGCTGTGGATGCAGATGTGCTTCGGGTTCTTCAATTAGCAAAGTGTAGTGAGAAGTTTTGTCGTCTTTAAGTTGTTGGTTGATGTCTCCCAAAACTGTTGCAATGTAAATCAGATTATTGAAACCTAAACTATTTTGCTTTAAGTTGAAACCTTCACCTGTGAGAGTTTTCGTGTCATGGGGTAGATAAGGTTTGATTATGTTTACGATGTATTCCGCTTTTGATTCTTCAATTCGCAAACCAATTTGATTCTCTATTGACTGCTTGTAAATATTAATTAGGTTGGTGTTGATTGAATGCTGTGAATCTGTAACCTCTTTTTGTTTCAACAATTCTTCATTTGCAGTTTTCATTAGTGCCTCGTAGCTGGCTTGGCTATTATTATTTTCAACTTGACGGTTTATTAAACTTCCTAAAATATTGTTGCGGTTAGTCAGCAAATCTCTTGTGCTGTCTCGCAATGCTCCTAAGTAGTATTGAATGAAGTATTGAAATGTTACACTATCTGCTCGCTGCCCTTCAACTTCGCCTGTATAGTAACTGAATAAGACCTTTTGTTTTTCCTTCTTATAAGAAATAGTAATTCTTGAAAAGTCATTTTCTTCTGTCTCGCCTAAAACTACATACTCATAAAATGCTCCTTTTTGGTTGGTTGTCAGTTCTCTGAATTCGTATGATATTGTAATTACTGATTCTCCCAAATAAAAATCATCAACGGTTACATACAGTTCCCTTTGTTGATTTCCCAAATTGTAAAGCAATCTTATTGCATCTATCAATGCAGTTTTGCAACTGCCATTTTCGCCAATAATTACATTGATGTCTTTTTGAAAACTCGCATCAAGTTTTTTTATTCCCTTATAATTTTCTATATGGATTGCTGATAAATACATTTTTTCTTTAATTTATTTTACTTTTCCCCATCACCGCCTCGGCTATCATTGCCTCTTTGTATTCCCGAATGAGTTCAATTTCCTGTTTGGCTTTGGCTATAGCGGTGTCAATGGTGTCAGACTCGGTTTCAATTTCTAAAACAATCTTTTTTTGAATTTCTTTATCTGGTATCGGAATTGTTATTGGGGCAATTCTCTCAACATTAAGATTGTACTGTGTTGTTAATGTAGCCTCAGATTGAAATTTTGCTTTCAGTGATTTCAAAGCATAGTATAAATAATCTAGATCAACTTCATCATTTGGAACTATCCCTACAATGCTATCAGGAAAACAAGCATTAAAGTTTAGAATAGCTACATCTCCAACATTTGCAGCAATTGTCAAACACAATGTTCCTTTAGGAAATTCTTTTGAAACAGAATAGCCCCATTCATTCAAAGTTTGACGATAACCATTAATATATTTGTTTGCTTGTGATACTTCACCAGTTTGAATAAATGGAAAATCTCCATCATATAACCTTTCGTCATTTCTTGGTCTGTGTGTAAACTTTCCTCTTAAAATTTGAGAAAAACTTTTAATTCTACGTTCTGTCCAGTTGTTTTTTAACCCTTCCATATGAATGGCACTAAAAGCAACCAAATTTTTCTGTTCCTTCAATAACTCAATAAACTGTTGCTTCTTCTGGATAAACAGATTTATCTTTTCTTCCTGTGCTTTGATGTATTGAACAATTTCGTCTTGCTCGTTTTTAGGTGGAACAACCGAATAAATACTGAAAAACTTATCGGAGTATAAACGCAAACGACTGTCAATAATGCCTGTGCTATGTCTACGAAACTCGGTTTTAAATAAATTGGTGCTAAACAAGTAGCCAAAAAATACAGGATTGTTGTCGCCTTTAATGCGGTAAACACAGTATGCGGGGCTTGTAATTCCGTTATATGGCGAAATGCCTAAACTGCCATTCCAAGCCAACATGATATTAATAACCAAATCGCCTTGAAGCACCAATTTATAACCCACCAAACTTTCGGCATTTGTCAAGTGGTCGTCTTCATTTTCCAAACTTTCACGTTTCAGTGTTACGCCTGTGTAATGCGAAACCGAAAGCAGTTCTTCATTGCCTGTTTCGCTTTGGCTGTCCATTTCCTGAAACAGGTTTTTAATTCGAAGCACATCCCAATGAGCAGGAAACTCTGGCATCCAGTCTAATCCTGGTTTTTTATATGTTATATTTTTAGTTTCAGTCATTTTTCTCAGGCATATTCATTTTAGCAATTTCAAGGGCACGGTGCAGCTTGTCGGCAAACCATTCTTTGCTGGGTAATTCGGTTAGGTATTGAGCCACCTTAATCTGTTTCTCGTCGAGTATCAGCAATTCCACATGTTCGGTATTGCCTTCGGAACAAAGCAGCAGACCAATGGGCATTTCTTCGCCCTCCTGCATTTCGTGCTTTTGCAACCAACGCAGGTACAGTTCCATTTGAGCCTTGTGTTCGGGTTTAAACTTGCCAAGTTTTAAATCAATAGCTACTAAGCGTTTCAGTTTGCGGTGATAAAAAAGTAAGTCTAAATGATAGTCAATGGCATCTACGGGTATTCGTTTTTGCCGTTCGAGAAAAGCAAAGCCGGAGCCAAGTTCCATAATAAATTGTTGGAGGTTAGCTATAAGTGCTGTTTCCAGGTCGAGTTCCGAGTAAGAGCCTTTCAAACCCAAAAAATCGAGAATGTAACTGCTTTTAAATAACAAATCCGGCTGTATGATGTCCTCCATTTTCATGTCGTTCAGAGCTTTTGCAATTTGCTCTTCCGGTTTTGCAGCAATGGCAGTGCGCTCGTAAAGCATTTTATCCATCTGCTCGCTTAGTGTCCGGGTGTTCCATCGTTGCAAAACAGCTATTTCTAAATAAAATTCACGTTTCAGAGGGTCGTTTTCATAAGCCAAAGTTTTTAGGTGAGTCCAACTCAATTGTCTCTGCACTGCGGAGATAATTTGTTCTTCGGAAAAAGTCTCTGCACAACGGAGACAATGTCGCAAATGTTTATCGGACCAACCCGAGCCAAAAGTTTGGATAAGTTGCCTCGAAAGTTTGGTAATTATTTCTTTACCATAAGCGGCTCTGTTGCCATCGAGTATGTATGAATGTATATAACTTCCAACCTTAAAATTCAAGAGTGTGGCTTCGGCATTAACAAATACTGCTGCTCGTTTACGAGCTTCGGTAATAAGCTGATAAATAGGGTTATACAAATTGGCAATATCCGAATTGATTATATTTTTTTCTTGTTCACTCATTCAATTATCTCTTTTAATAATCCGTCGGTTTCCTGCTCAATAGCCAGAATATCTTTGGCAATATCGGTCAATGCCCGTGGAGGTTGGTGCTTGTAGAAGTATTTGGCAAAGTTTATTTCATAACCAATTTTGGTGTCTTTCTTATCCCACCACGCATCAGGAGCAAAAGGTAAAACCTCACGTTCAAAAAATTCCTGTATATCTTCTTTCAAAGGAATGTTTTCTGTATCTTTTAGTTTTGGGTCGGGCTTTGGTTTGCCTTTGCTGTCGGTTACAATTTCGCCTTTTTCGTCTTTCAAAGGTCGGTTAACGGTTATTTGAGCATAACCGAAATCTTCATTATCAAATATTTTGCTGTATTCGTTCTCTTCAAAGTTCAAAAACATTTTTTCAATTACAGGAATATGCTCCGTTGAAAATTCAACACGTTTTTTGCCTAATGGCTTCCGCATTTTGTAATAGAACTTTTCAGAAGTAGCATTTATCAATTGCACTTTGCCCTTTCGGTTTTTCGCTTTTCTGTTAGTGAAAAGGAAAATGTAAGTTGGTATGCCGGTATTGTAAAACATGTCGTTTGGTAATGCAACAATAGCTTCCAACAAATCGTTTTCGAAGATGTATTTTCTAATTTCGCTTTCGCCTTGTCCTGCATCGCCTGTAAACAAAGCCGAACCATTGTGAACAGAAGCAATGCGGCTGCCGAGTTCGGTATCTTTCATTTTGCTGAGCATGTGTAACACAAACATCAACTGTCCGTCATTCACACGGCTGGTAACAGCTTCTTCTTTGTAGCTGCCTTTCAGCATAAAGCGTTTGTCAATAATGGCTCCTTTGGGACCAACGCCCAATGCTTTTTTATCGGGTGCCCATGTTTTGCCATAAGGCGGATTGGTAAGCATGAAGTCAAACTTCAAATCTTTGTCAAATCCATAAGCACTTAATGTGCTGCCATATACAATTTTGTCGGGGTCTTCGCCTTTTATCAGCATATCGCTTTTGCAAGTCGCATAAATGAAAGGCGTGCTTTCCTGTCCGTATAAATGAACGGTGGCATTGCTTTTAATCAGTCCTTCAGGATTGAGCATAAAGTGTTTGGCAATCGTCAACATTCCGCCGCTTCCCACACAGGGGTCGTAAATCAAATAAGTGCCTTGCTTTATTTTGTCTTTCACCGGCAAGAAAACAAGATGCGTCATTAAATCAATGATTTCCCTTGGCGTAAAGTGTTCACCTGCTTCTTCGTTGTTTTCTTCATTAAATCGTCTTACCAAATCTTCATATACATAACCCATAGCCAATGGTGGCAGCTTGTCGGGGTGCAACTCCACTTTCGGAGAACAGAATTTTTCAATCAGCGAAAACAGAATATCTGCTTCGTCCAATGTTTCAATTTCATTTCTGAATTTGAATTGTTTGATGATGTCCTGTACATTTTCCGAAAAACCGTTCAGATAATTTTCAAAATTGCTTTTCAGGTTTTTCGGGTCGTCAAGCAGTTTTTTTAATGTAAACTTTGAAGTATTATAAAAAGCCAAACCCGAACCGTGTTTAATGTTAGTGAGCAAGCTGTCAAGGTTTTGAAGTTTGGATTTGTATTCGTTGAATGTTTTTAATACCTTGTCTTTTGTCGGCTCTAAAAGCAAATCCAGTCTGCGTATGACTATCATTGGCAGGATAACATCTTTGTATTTTCCTTTTTGGTATGTATTTACTAAAACATCATCCGCAACTGTCCAAAGGAAGTTGATAACGGGTTGAAGAGAATGATTATTTGAATTCACCACCATCTTATTATATGTAAATTATAATTTAATATTTTAAAAAGAACTTATAGACCAACCGTTAATCACCATAACTGCACGATTCTTATAACTAATTTTAATTTCAATATTGGAACACCTTTTATGAATTACTTTCAAATATACAAATAGAATATTATTATTACAATCTATTTTTAAAAAAATCAAAAGCTCTTTATCGTTTTTTTGGTACAAGTTCTATAAAAATTTATAATTTTAGTTTTCATACATCGTATCAATCAGGTGTCATTTTTTGACACTACAATGATATGATATATATCTTATAAGGGAAGAATATTTCATAAAAGTAGATAAAAACGGAGTTTGGGAATCAGAGGGAAAAGAGAATATAATTTTGGATTTTAGACCGGATTCCCAAACTGGAGTTTGGGAATCAGAGGTAAATAACGGAGTTTGGGAATCAGAAAATAAAAATACTATGGTGATTATACCCCCCACAAATTTTTTTCTTGACATTGTTACGTAATACTGTCATATTTGTAAAATTTAATTTTCTTATTATGGCTAAGTATTCAATCTCCGAAGTTGCGGCTCTTACTAACTGCACTAAAAGAACCATCAGGTATTACGTTCAACTGAACCTTATACCTCCTCCCGTTACCTCGGGTCGTAACAGCTTTTATGACGATAATCACGTCCGATTGATTAAGCTGATTAAAAAGCTGCAGGATGAATATCTGCCCTTGAGTAAAATTAAGGATATTATTGATGATAAAAAAAATCTGAACAGATATCTTAAATCTCCGGGTAAATCTCCGGCCGGCTCTCCTGAATTCTCTGCCGTCAGACAAAGAATGATTAGAGTCTCAATTTCTCCGGATGTTGAAATTCACTTTAAAGATTATCTGCCGGGTACTTTAAAAAATAAAATTGAAAAAATTATTAATTTTTCTGTTGAATTATTTAATTCAGAAGGGAGCTTAAATTGAACAAAAAGAAATCCGATTCTAAATTCTCGTGTGAGCTTGGTGATGATAAATTCATCCCGCTAAAATCTATGGAAATTAATGCCGATATTATTTCCCGGTTTATGACTTTTCATCATAAATTTTATTTTGAGAACATATCCGATAATCATATCGAAACGGTTTTTAATTTCCCGATGCCTTTTAAATCCAAAATCTATAAATTGAATGTTGAGACTGATGATTTTTCTGTTGATTACGTTGTTAAGGAAAAAGAAATTGCCACTAAGATATATGACAAAGCCCTTAAAGACGGTAACTTTGCTTCTGTTGTCAGAAAACACAGGGATGATGTCTTTTCCGCCCATATTGGTAATATTCCGCCGAAATCTAAATGCATAGTTAATCTTTACGCTTTGCAGCATATCTCTTCCGTTGATAATAATTTCCGTATCGCTTTGCCTACAGTCCTCGCTCCAAGATATATTTCACCTGCTGATATTTTTGATTCAAAACCATCTGACATTGCTCCTTTCACTTCACCTGTTTTAAAAGATTCTGCTCCATATAAGTTATTTATTAATGTTAATATTCATTCAGCATCAGACATCATCAATATTAATTCTCCTTCGAATAAAATTGAAATCAAAAAAAGTAAAAATAATGTTTCCGTTTTTTTAGGCGGTGATAATAATATTCCCGACAGGGATTTTATTCTGGAATATGAGAAGGTCGCAGATAATCTTCTTCACCCTATTGAAGCCGTGAAAGAAAATAAAAGATATGGCTTTTTTGAGTTTATGCCCTCAATACCTGTAACTTCCGTTTCCGAGCCCAAAGAATTTGTTTTTATAATTGATACATCCGGCTCAATGAGCGGCTCCAAAATTGAACAAACTAAAAATATGCTCTCGCTTTGTCTCAGACATTTGCGTGACGGAGATTTGTTTAATATTTATGAATTTAACTCCAACTTTACTTCACTTTTTAATACTTCCCGTGAATATAATTCTGAAAATCTTCAACTTGCCGATAATTGGCTCGATAATCTTGAAGTAACAGGTGGTACTGAAATTGCCGGTTGTCTTTTCACTGTTTTAAATAATCCTAAAACAGCACCGGTTAAAGAAATTATTTTGCTTACTGATGGTGAAGTTTTTGGCGACGCAGGAATCTTAAATTCCGATTTTGTTAAGAAATCCGATTGTAGAATTTTTACATTTGGTATTGATACGGCTCTGAATTATAGTTTCATTTTTAATCTTGCTGAAATCACCGGCGGAAAAGCTGAGGCGATTTTACCAAATGAGAAGATTGAAGATGTTGTAGTCAGGCAGTTTTCGCGTATTATTTCTCCCGTTATTTCCAATATAAAAATTGAAAATTACGGCTCTTCTATCGGTGAATTATATCCGCGTAATTTGAAGACAGCTTTTAATCTGGAGCCGCTCTATTTCGTTGCTGAACTTAATTCCACCGATAAGGAAAATCTGATTTTTTCTTATGAGTCTTCTGGTAAATCGTTTACTCATAATATAAATTTTGATATGAATTTTGAAAATAATTATTTTGACATTCTGGATTTACTATTCAAAACTGAAAAAATTAACTTTCTGGAAAATAGTTATAAGTCCAATCCTGAGTTATCACGGGAGTTGATAGATTTTTCCGTCAAGGCAAATATAATCTCGAATCTTACTGCCTTTGTTGCTGAAAAAACACTGAAAAATAAACCAATGGGTTTACCTGAAAAAATTATTATTCCGCTTAATTTGCCGAATGAGTGGAGTATTGAAAAATTAGTTCATTTTGAAGCTGAGTGCAAATGTCCGGGAATATTTGATGAACCTGCTTATAAACGTAAACTTGATCTCGAGTTCGATGCCATAGATTCTACTGAAATATTAGCCTGTAAAATAGCTAATACTTTCATTCTTGATCCTATC
>CALKAJ010000332.1 GCA_937983305.1 uncultured Ignavibacteriota bacterium
TTGTGTCGTTCTTTTTATCATTGAGTTATTTCATTTTTTTTTTTTTATGATACTGCGACCACCAAGATTTACACTCTTTCCCTACACGACGCTCTTCCGATCTACTTAAAACTTCGTTTGCCTCATTTATATCTTTGAATTTCTCTTCTGCTGCCTTGTTTCCTTTTGTCTTATCCGGATGATATTTCATCGCGAGTTTTCTATAAGCCTTTTTAATCTCGTCCTTTGTGGCTTTTTTATCTACTCCAAGAGTTTTGTAATAATCTTTATATTCCATTTTTTTAAAAAATTACATTATTATTTTTATAACTGTAGTTGTTTCCGTTTTTGCAAAATATAATATGGTCAATTAAATTTATACCTAAAATTTTTCCCGCATCATGAAGCCTCCTCGTAATTTTGTTATCCTCTTCGGATGGATTTGGATCGCAGGAAGGATGATTGTGTGCTATAATAATCTGTGCCGCATGATTTTTTATCGCTGAATGAAAAATCTCTCTCGGATGTGCTATACTTGCACTCAAAGAACCCACAGAAATTTCCTCCATAGCTATTATTTTATTTCTTATATTTAAACTTATTGCGTAGAAATGTTCTTTCGTGTGGTCTGTTACATATGAATTTAATACTTCACATACTATATCGGGAGAAGTAACTGTTTTCGAATTTAAAAAATCATATAATCCCTTTTCTTCCTGCTGTTTACGATTCATTAATTCAAAGCATGCAACCAGCTGAGCAGCTTTTGCAACACCTATTCCTCTGATTTGCATCAGTTCCTCTATTGTTGCTTCCGACATTTTATTAAGATTGCCGTTGTATTTTTTAATTATTCTCTGTGCAGTAATCATAACTGATTCACCTTTAATCCCTCTGCCTAAAATCGCCGCAAGTAATTCCTGTAACGAAACACCTGCAGCTCCTTTGTACCTTATCCTTTCACGAGGTTTTTCCGAATCCGGTAAATCATTAACTGTGAAGTTTTTTTTATCTTCCGTTTCATTTTCCAACAAATCAAATCCCATAGTCTTATCTTTTTATTTTACAAAATCAAAAATATGATTTGTAAAACAAATAAAAAAGCCCTTTGATTTTCTATACAAAGGGTAATTTATTATTCTAACTCATACTGAATCCATTCTTCCTAATATACCGGTTTATTACTGTAATTATTGTTCTTTTCATTTTTTCATATTTATTCAAAAATAAAATTGATAAATTTTACTTTCTATTCATTAGATATGATTATTTGATAATTATCAATTAATAAGATGAATTTTTAATTTATTCTTTTTAATTTAAGAAATAAAACGAATTTACATTGAGAAATCACGCAGGAAAAACTGAAATAAACGGAAAAAAAATAAATTACTTCATTTGCAACGAAGAATTTCTTACTGACGAAAAACCGGTGCTGGTTTTTCTTCACGAAGGTCTTGGAAGTATAAGGCAATGGAAGGACTTTCCTGCCGCTCTTAGCGATAAAACAGAACTTGCAGTGTTACTATATGACAGATATGGATACGGAGATTCGGATTCCTTGACTGAAAAAAGAAATACCGGCTATATCAACTTGGAAGCCTCTTTGTATCTTCCGGAATTGCTTAAAAATTTAAACATCAGGAATAAAATCATTTTATTTGGTCACAGCGACGGCGCAACAATCGCATTGTATTTTGCTTCACTTTTTCCGGAAATCACTCTTGGAATTATTTCCGAATCTGCTCATACATTCATCGAAGATGTTTCAATGGATGGAGTCTCCGCAGCAAGAGATAGTTTTATTTTCGGAGATTCTTTAAGGCAAAAACTTGAAAAATACCACAGGGACAATACCATACCTATGTTTTTTGGATGGGCTGATTTATGGTCTAACCCAACTGCGAAAAAATGGAATATGTTCAAAGAATTAAAGAATGTAAAATCCCCTGTTTTGGTTATTCAGGGTGACACAGATGAATATGGCAGCAAAAAACAAGTTGATGAAATTAAAAAAAGAGTCAGTGCGGATTGTGAGATTTTATATTTAAAAGATTGCGGTCATATTCCGCATTTTCAGGCAAAGGATTCGGTTCTTCAAAAATCAACCGATTTTATAAATAAGCTCTTGCTATAGTTACAAACCTGATAAACCTGATAAACCTGATAAACTTGATAAACTTGATAAACTTTACAAACTTTTAACTTAATTAGCCCCGTTAGGCTAATGGATAAACCGGCAGATTCCGGTTCTGTCTTTAGAGGTTCGAATCCTCTACGGGGCACAGGTTTAGATTCAACAGAAATTATTCATAGTTATTTCTTATTATTTACATATTTTTTATTTATTAATATTATTAATATGTATGGAATAAAAACATCAAAATATTATGAGCAAAGTATTTAATAAAATTTCCGATTTAATTGGTAACACACCGATGTTAGAATTAAGCAATGTTACAAAAGGTTTAAAAGCAAAAATTTACGCAAAGATAGAATATATGAATCCGGGTGGAAGTGTTAAGGACAGAATTGCGATATATATGATAGAAAAAGCAGAAAGAAACGGATTAATAAAACCGGGAGACACAATACTGGAAAATTCTTCCGGAAATACTGCAATGGGACTCGCATTAGTATGTAATCAAAAAGGGTATAAATTAAAACTTGTTGTAAGAAGTTCAATCAGTAAAGAAAAGCTTAGAATGTTGGAAATTCTTGGGGCGGAAATAATCAAAGTTGACCCTGATTTACCTCCTGAGAATCCTGAATCGTATAATAGGCTCGCCGAAAATATTGCAAAGAAAGATAAATCTGTATTTTATCTCGATCAGCACAATAATCTCGATAATAATGAATCTCACTATGCAACTACAGGTCCTGAAATCTGGGAACAGTTAGAAGGAAAAGTTGATTACCTGATAGGAGGCATAGGAACCGGCGGTACAATAACAGGTGCGGGAAAATTTTTAAAAGAAAAAAATCCTGAGATCAAGATTATAGGAATAGATCCATTAGGTTCAGTTTTTTATAATTATTTTAAAGAAAAAATTCTTGTAAAACCTTCACGATATATGATAGAAGGAATTGGAGATGAATTTCTTATAAAAACAGCTCAACTGGAAGTGCTTGATGATATATATCAGGTCAGAGATATTCAATGCATTGAATGGGCTAAAAAAATCGCTCTTGAAGAAGGACTAATAGCCGGAAGCTCAAGCGGGGCAAATGTCTGGGGAGCAGTTAAACTTGCAAAAGAAATTGACAGGGAAGCAAACATTGTTACTATAATTTGCGATTCCGGTTATAAATATATAAGTTCAGTTTTCGATGATGACTGGGTTGAAAAAAACATTGCAAAGTAATGGAAGGTTATTACAAACCCGCTGTAAGTAAATGTTACTTCTGCGGCAAAAGTGAATTCAAACACCATTCCAAAGCGAAATACTGGACAGAAGTAAATCTTAACTTTGTCGAATGTAAAAACTGCGGATTAATCTTTGCCAATCCAATGCCTACTATCGAAGTAATTATTAAGGGGAATGACGCTTTGAACTTTGAAATGAAATCCCGTGGAACTCTTTCGCAATACAGAGGAGGGAAAGAATTTTCTTTTTATCTTAGCAGATTTAAAAAGTCAGGGATACTTCTTGATGTAGGTTGCGCTGAAGGTTTCTTCCTAAAAGGAATTGAAGACCATTCAGATTGGAATGCAGAAGGGGTTGATGTTATAAAAGCAGCAATAGAATTTGCAAATACGAAACTGAATATCAAAGCATATTTTGGGACATTAGAATCTCTCGAGAATTGTGACGGCAAATATGATTTTATCAGAATGAATAACATTATAGAGCATATTCAGGATACTGTAAGTTTTTTGGAAAAAACAAATAGAATACTTAAACCGGGAGGACGTGTGCTTTGCTCAACTCCAAACGGTGTTCAGGATGGAGCGATGCTAAAAGCAGCAAACCGTCAGGGAATTACCCTGAATATGCTCGAAAATCATTTTTTCTATTATAAACCAAAAACTCTAAAAAAAATATTTGAGTTTTGCGGTTTTAGAATTTTAAAATCATATTGCGACGGTATAAAACATTCAATAAAAGATTTTGGATTAATGCCCGGAGCGAAGATTAAAAATTCTTATGAGAAATTTAATCTATCCGATTATAAAAACCTTACGAATAATGAGTTCAATACTATGGGAGAGGATTTGGATAAAATGAAATCAGACCCTTCTATGAAAACTTCTAAAATAAAATTTAATCTCTTTATAAACAGATTATCAAAACTCAGGATTCCTTCAGCCATTCCAATTGGTCATCAGCAAACTATTCTTGCCGAGAAGATTTAGTTTTGCGGAAATATTACTTTTTTTATCAAACCTAAAAAATCCTTCTTGGAAAAAGGCTTAGAGATATAATAATCACATCCTTTGCTGAGGAAATAGTCTTTATCGTCTTTCATAGCCAAAGCCGTAACTGCTATAATCGGTATCTTTTCGCAGTTATCTATCTTTTTAATTTTTTCTAGATCGGAAGAGCGTCGTGTAGGGAAAGAGTGTAGATCTCGGTGGTC
>CALKAJ010000333.1 GCA_937983305.1 uncultured Ignavibacteriota bacterium
AAATATTGCGTGGCAATGTTTCCGTTTGATAAATATCCGAGTGTAAAATCAAACATTCTGTTACCGCAATGTGTTATGAAATAAATAAATTATTGAATCATACATGGAGCAAAAATATAGAGAATCTATACTATCACTACAGTTTTTATAACGATAAAGTTTTGGTTCAGAAATTTGGACAGTTTCTTTTACTGTCTCTCTGATTACATTATATTTTGTTCTTACTTTTTCAATTTTCTGAAAATTATACATTAAATCTAAATATATAGTATCTTTTTCTATTAAAGAATTAATAAATTCAATTTGTAAAAAGTTTGCTTTTGTTGATAATGCAGAGAAGATTTCTTTTTTAAATGCATAGCAAATAATTGGATTAATACTCCATTCAAAACCTCTTAACTGATTTATTATACTATCACCAATATTTATTATTATAACTGAGTTACTTGTGGGTGCTATTGATAAAATTTGGGGGAATTTCATATACGATATGTTTGTTTTCGACAAATAACTGAAAAAACCTGTAGATGGATTTTTGTAGAAAATTATCCTAGCAGGTTGAAAACTGAAACCGAAAGTATGAAATAACCTATACTCATATGAATCTACTACGTCTGAATTAATAGGATCTAATGATATAAAAACTGTGTCATGTGAATTATTTTTTATTTTAATGGTAATACTTTTGTCCGTAGAATTATCGCTCAGATAAATTGAATTATATTCAAGAATTAAATCCTGTGCCGTTAATTTACTAACACAAAAAGAAATAATTAGAGCTGTTAAGACTAAATTAATTTTATTGTTCATTTTCCCATTTTTTATAGGATTCACGTGCAAGTTTTTCAATTATCATAATTTGGTTTACTACAAATGGATTTTTATCGCTCCAATTATGTCGGTTTATATAATTATATACATGAACAATTTCGTGAGCTAAAGTAACAATCGCTTCTTCGTAACCATAATCTGAATTAATCATTATAACATTTTCTCCGCTCTGAGATGTAAATAAAGGTTCCTCGAGTGAAATAATTTCACCGGATAATAAAGTTAATCCAAGAAATGATTTGCCAAATATTCCTGTTTTAAAATTCGTTTCTGAAAGTTCACCCCGATTAATGTACCAAAAATAATCATCGCCTTTTAAAACTGAAATCGAAGTTATTTGTTCTTCACTAGTTGCTAAGTTAAGAATCATTTTAAAAATATCATTATTTTGAATGTCAGCTTCTTTTAGTTTTTGCTCATCTAAGAAATATTCACCGCTATTGCTCTGCCTGCAACTAAAATAATCAGAATATTTTCTATCAAACAGCATTCTTATCATATTAAGTTGATTTTCTCTGCTCTTTTCATTGTCGGGTAATCGTATTTGCCTCCCATCCGGGTCAATCATAATCATCGGATTTCCAAGTACATAGTTATATGGAGTAAACTGAATATGCTTTTCAAATAAGGGGTCGGTGGATTGCCAGACTGCTGTTCTGCTGTTGTAATACCTTGCACCAAAATAATCATAAGTTGATTCATTGTCCCGTTCTTTTCCGGTGAATTTATATCTTGTGGCGGTTGTGTCCCAGCTTCGGGCAAGATAGCCCCATACATCATAGTCCTGCGACTGAACTAATATATTATTACCGTTTAAAACTGCTCTTATACTGCCAAGATGGTCTTTCAGGTAAAAATAATTTATTCCTGTGGATTTTATCCTGCCTTCGTTTCCCATTCCCCATACATTCCAGAAGTCAAGTTCATAGCCCTGATATATTGCTATTTCTTTGCCCTGTGCATCTCTTACATAAAACTCATTTAAAATTGTTTCAACAGTCGTGCCGTCGTCTTTGGTTATTTTTTTATTTATTCTGTTTCCCGCTTCATCGTATTTGTAAGTTGTTATATATGTTGCAGGAGGGTCTATATCTCCAACATATTTTGTAATTTCAATTATTAAATTTCTGTGGTCATATTTTATATCCGTATTGTTGTTCAAATAATCGTTTGTCATATTTCCGTTATAGTCATAAGTAAATTGATTTTCTGTTCCGGTTACTTTTCTGAGACGATTTGTATATGGATAATAGTCATAGTTAAAGTTATCTCCGTTAAAACTCCTTGTATGCGTGAGAAAATTTCCATCGGGATCAAAGCTGTATTCTCCCTCAAGTGCATAATATTTCGTGCTGTACTTTTCCGTTTTCTTCAGTCGGTTTGATTTATCATAGAAATATACTGATTTTATTTCTTTTAAGTCAGGGAAATTACTTCTGTAGCTTCCGGTTAGATACTGCGAGTTTATGTTTCCGTTTGATAAATATCCGAGTGTAAATTCAAACATTCCGTTACTGCTTGTGCTTTGCGTTAGCCAGTTACGGTTATTATATGTGTTTGTTATATTATATGAGTTATTGTTATACTTTGTTTGCGCTATTTGAGAATTCTCGTTATAAGAATATTCCGCAAATGGTACGATATAATCCGGCGGTGGTCCGCTTTGGTCTGTTGAGACTGACT
>CALKAJ010000334.1 GCA_937983305.1 uncultured Ignavibacteriota bacterium
TTAATTTTAAAAATGTCAATTTGCGTTAATGTGTTCAAGTTTTGAAAGTAATATTAGCGGTTTATCTATCTTCGAAAAAATGCAAAAAGATGCAGCCGGCAATTTTATTCTCGATGATAAATTTGTCGAGTCTCAAAAGACAAGGTTTCGCCCGGCAGATTTAATCTCTACAATATTCCCGTCAAATAACAATTTTATAATATCCAATTCTCTATGGGGCATTAAGTTTGATGTAGCCTCAAAGATTCCTCTCATTTTTAATTCGAGAATTGAAACAATTAATTCAAAAACTTATTGGAAAAATTTATTTACTAATTACAGATGCCTTATACCGGCTACAGGTTTTTTTGAATGGAAAACCGAAGGTAAAAAGAAAATTCCTCAAAGAATTTCTTTATCAGATGATAATATTTTCTTTTTTGCAGGAATTTATTATGATAAACCTGATGGTAAATTAGTTTCATTAATTACAACCGAGCCGAATGACTTTATGAAAAATGTTCACAACAGGATGCCCGTGATTTTTCAATCGTCCGAAGCTTTAGATTTTTTAAAGCAAGGATTTGATTCAGCTTTTGAATTATGCTCTAAAAATTTTAATAATCTCGAATTAAAATTGGAAATTTCCAATTATTAAATAAAGAATTTTAATAAAATCGTTTTAATTTTGGTATTGATTAATAACTTTTTTATTAAGATTATTGATTAAATTAACATAATCTAATTTATGTCAAACAAAAAAATGTTTTTTAGCCTTACTCTTCTTGCTCTGACATTTCTCGGCACACTGCAATTGTCAGCTCAGGGAAGTGGTAATAAGTATGCAGGGGAATTCTTAGCCATTGGAGTAGGCGGAAGACCCCTTGGCATGGGCGGCGCTTATGTCGCTTTAGTTAACGATGTAACTGCAGGTTATTGGAACCCTGCAAGATTATCAACAGTCAATTATCCTCAAATTTCTCTAATGCATGACGAGAGATTTGGTAATTTGGTTAATTATGATTTTGGAGCTGTTGGAATCCCATTCGGTAAAAATGCCTCACTTGGAATCAGTTTAATAAGAATGGGTATAGATGACATTCCCGATACGCGTAATGCGTTAATTGATTATAACGGAAACGGGATATTAGACCCGGAAGACAGGTTAGACCCGGATAAAATAACAAAATTTAATACTACTGATTACGCAGTCTTTCTTACTTATTCCAAAAAGCATAACGCAAAATTGTCTTATGGTGCTAACCTTAAAATACTAAGACGAAATATTGCTGAGGAGTCTGCATGGGGCTTTGGTTTCGATTTAGGTATTGCTTATGCTGTTACTGATAGATTTTTAGTTGGTGCTAATCTTCAGGATATCACCACTACTTATCTCGCATGGACAACAGGGAAAAAAGAACTGATTAGTCCTACTGTTAAAATTGGTACAGCTTATTCTTTTGATTTCCTGAATGGAACCTTCACTCCTGCTTTTGACTATGACATCAGGTTTGAAAACAGAAGGACAGCATCAAACCGCAATATTGGTCCTGTTTCGTTTGATTTCCACTATGGTCTCGAATATACTTTCAAAAACTTGTTCAGCATCCGCGGCGGTTATAATGATATTGGCAATCTGACTTTAGGTGCCGGAGTAAAACTTCCTAAACTTAATATTGACTACTCTTTCGCTAAATTCGACGGTGATGAACAGCTTGGAAATACACACAGAATTTCGCTTACATTCACACTCGAAGACGAAAAGTTCTTACGTAAAAAATAAAGTATTCTATAAATAGGATTTAATAAAAAAGGCAGAACGAAAATTCTGCCTTTTTTATAATATCTTCTTTTTAACTAATCGAATTTTATTTCGCCCGGAATTCCTTATCTACAACCGTGAGCTCACCCGGATATGTAAAAGGTCCAAGAAAAGTATCTATCGTTGGCTTAATTTTAAGCTTTAGTCTTGCACTTGAACCCGTTTTTCCGCCAATCGCAAATGCAAGATTCATTAACTTATCATAACCATCGCCTTTGAAATACTGAAGTAAATCAAAACCCATTTCAATAGGAATAACCGTTTCTTTTCCCACTCCCGGAATCGTTATTGTTTGATTGATATTCCCATTGATAATATCTGTATCATCAATTAATAGTTTCCAGGCAAGCGAACGTATCAACGAATTATTTTCTTTTGCACCACCTGTTCCATCATCGGGATTTTTTGCAATTAGATTAAGTGTAAAATTTGTAGGGAGTTTACCGCTGCTGAATGCTGAAACTATCTTGGCAATATCAAGAACCCCTATGTCCGTTAGTGATTTCTTGTCACCAATACCTATTCCTGCAACATTAAATCCCGATACATTACCAAGCTTAAATTGAAGCCTTTGTGCATTTGTGATTGCATCGCTGACTGAGCATGAGCTAAAATAAATTGAAAACCATGCTGTAATTAAAACTAAAGATACTGTAGTTAATTTTTTCATAACTATATTATTTTAAATTAATTAGGAAAATCACCAAATTTTGTTGGAGCAAGTTCTTGTAGAGCTATTTTTCCTTGTTCATCATTTGGAGGTACTCCATGCCACTTGTAATCATCTTTCATCAGCGATACGCCATTTCCCATAAATGTATTGGCAATTATTGCTGTTGGCTTACCATTTGAAACGTTTGATTTTTTTAGTGAATCTAATATCTCATCAAAATTATGTCCGTCCATCTCAATTACATCCCAGTTAAAAGCTTTGAGCTTTTCTCCAAGAGGTTCTATATTCATAACATTTGAAACTCTGTTATCAATCTGACAATCATTTTTATCTATTATCATCGTTAAATTGTCCGTCTTGTGATGTGCCGCTGTCATTATGGCTTCCCATATTTGACCTTCCTGAATTTCACCATCTCCTACAATACAATATACTTTGTTTGGCTTTTTGTCAAGCTTTAAACCTAAAGCAGTTCCAACTGCAATTGATAAACCTTGACCTAAAGATCCGGAGGCTATCTCTACTCCCGGAACTCCGTGTGTTTTATATGGTGCCGGATGACCTTGTAATCTTCCGTTTACTTTTCTTAAAGTTTTCAATTCCTCCAACGGGAAATATCCCCTTCTTGCAAGTGCTGCATACCAAACAGGAGCAATATGACCTATTGAAACGAATAAATAATCTCTTTCTTCGTAATCAGGATTTTCATTGTCCAGATTCATATGATTAAAATACAATGCTGTGAATATATCTGCCATCCCCAATGTTGCTCCGGAATGTCCTGACTTTGATTCTAAAAGCATATTTATAATGTCCCTTCTTATCTGTCGCGACATTTCTTTCAACTCATCTTTTTCTGTAATTTTTGGATTTTTTGCCATTATTTATTTTTTTTATATTCTGTTATAATTTCTATTAACGGGTTTAAATGTTTTATTAAAATT
>CALKAJ010000335.1 GCA_937983305.1 uncultured Ignavibacteriota bacterium
GATGGTGATTCGTGACTGGAGTTCAGACGTGTGCTCTTCCGATCTTGAGTGTCGGTACAATTAATTAGAAAATCGATTTGATACTAAAAGGCGGGGCTTTCGGAGGACACGAGTGTCAGGTAGTGATTAATAAAGATTTTTTGGATTAATCATTATTTACCTATATCCACCCCGCTTTCAGTAATAATCTAAAATTACTTTTTATAGTTAGAATAGTTGTTGTTCACATTGGAATTTAATACTGTTCTGTAGTGATAACCGTAGATTGAATATGTAATTGCTTCAGGGATTAAAGCCGGTTTTCTGAATGTTGTCCATAGGATTAATTTCCAGAAATGAAATTTACCTTTACCGGCAATACCTAATTTCCAGATAGTTTTTGAAAGAGCTTTAACCTGCTGGCGAAATGATAACTTTTTATTCACTGCAATTTTATTGTACTCGGCAAGATATGTAATAATCCTGCTGTAATAATATTTAGGAGAGAAAATTGTATCGAGTACTTTTTTATAACCTTTCATCAGGGAATCAATATTCATTGACGGAATGAAATTTATCGAGAAGTCTGTGTTATCTCCTGTAGGTACATTTACAATTCTTTTTTCTTTATTAAGTCTTTTATAAAGCTGTGTTTCCGGTATTGCGTGAAGAAGTCCTACCATAGCTGTAACTATACCGCTTTTTTGTATAAACTTAATCATATTATCAAAAGTGCTTTGCGTATCAGTGTCAAATCCCAAGATGAAACCGCCCTGAACTTCTAAACCATTTCGTTGAATTATTTTTACTTTTTCAACAAGGTCCTTTTTTGTATTATGTAATTTACCGCAATAGATTAACCCTTTTTCTTCAGGGGTTTCTATGCCAATAAATACAGAATCAAAATTTGCCTTCTGCATCAGTTCTATCATTATTATATCATCGGCGAGATTTATTGAAGCTTCGGTAAATAAAGTAAACGGTTTATTCTTCTCATTCATCCACGTTATTATCTTAAGAAGAATTTTTTTTGCTTGAACCTTATTACCTATAAAATTATCGTCAACGATAAAAACACCTCCTCTCCATCCGGTATTAAACAACGCATTTAGTTCATTTATAACATGTTCGGGCGATTTCAATCTTGGCACTCTTCCGTTCATTAAAATAATATCACAGAAATCACAATTAAAAGGACAACCGCGTGATATCTGCATTGATAGCGTAGCATAATCATTGAGATTTATTAATGACCAGTCAGGTACCGGTGTATTTTCCAAATCAGGTCTTTCATCAGACCTGTAAATCTTCTTTAAATTGCTATTTTCGAGATCTTTTAAAAACAGCGGAATTGTAACTTCACCTTCGTTTAATACAAAGCAGTCAACATTTTCGAAGTAAACATAATCATTTGTAAACAGCGGACCTCCTGCAACTACAAATTTATTGAATTGCTTTGCTCTTTTTATTACATCTTTTGCAGAAATTCTTTGAACAATCATCCCGCTTATAAAAACTAAATCTGCCCAGATTAAATCCTCATCTTTCAATTCGGCGGCATTCATATCTACTAACTTCTTTTCCCACTCTTTGGGAATAATTGCTGCCACTGTAAGCAGTCCGAGAGGCGGTAATGAAACTTTTTTATTTATAAAGGGTAGAGCATGTTTAAAGCTCCAGAACGTTGCAGGATATTCGGGATATACTAAAAGTACCTTCATAATTGTTTCTAATAAAATTAAATTATTCTGTTATTATTCTTATTTATTAAAATAATATCTTATTCCTAATGCACCGTTTACAGAGCCCTTGGTCTCAGGAGTCAAATCAAGTATCGGAGCTATCTCTAAAAATATATCAACAGGGGCATCCACTAACTGGAAAGCTATTCCAAACGGAACTCTTATGCCGATTCTTGAATCGTTGTGATGCTCTTCATTTTTAAGTTTAATTCTGCCGCCAACTCCAATATACAGCGGTACCTGTTGAGACCCAAGTACATTATTGAAATGGAACAGATAATCCGCGTGAATGTGAATTGAACCGTCGTTAACAAACGACCAACCGACTCCTCCGTCTATTGCAGTGCTTTCCGAAAGCCATCCTTTAAAAGATATTCCTGTAGGCTCTCCAAACATAACACCCATTCCGAACCCTGATTTTTGCGATAATGCATATCCCGAAAAACAAAATATAAACATAACAACAAATACTAACTTCTTCAGGGTGTCTCTTTTGATTTTCAAACTGATATTATTCATTTTCTTCTTTCTATTAAATTATTATTAAAATCTTATTTCAATTTAAATAATCTATATTCATTATGTAATAGTGCGATGGAACGAAAAAAGGACTAATCCATTTTTCACCCTTTTGGACTATGTTTTAAATTCAATATAAAATGTATTTTTACAGAAAAGATTTATAAGCAATATCAAATTTAATAATAAGAGAATGATTAAGCAGGAAAATAATATTAGAAATTTAAGCCTTCAGAAAGCTCCCACAAGTATTAAGGGGTTGGACGAAATAACAGGCGGAGGCTTACCAAAAGGACGACTGACGCTCGTTTGCGGAGGTGCAGGCTGCGGCAAAACATTGTTTGCAATGGAATTTATTGTCAAAGGAGCTTCCAATTATAATGAACCGGGTGTTTTTATTTCGTTTGAAGAAACCGAAGATGAACTTATCTCAAATGTAGCTTCACTTGGATTTGACCTGAAGAAACTAATAAAGCAAAAAAAGATTTGGCTTCAGCAAATTAATATCAGCAAAGAAGAAATTACAGAAAACGGAGAGTATGATTTAAAAGGTCTTTTTGTTCGTATCCATTTTGCTATTGAGAAAATCGGAGCGAAACGTGTTGTGCTTGATACGATTGAAACTTTGTTTACCAATATTCCAAATTTATCTGATGTAAGAGCGGAATTAACAAAATTATTTTCATGGTTAAAAAAGAAGGGCGTTACTACCGTTATAACCGGAGAACGGGGAAACGGAGCTTTAACCAGACACGGTCTGGAAGAATATGTTTCCGATTGCGTAATATTACTTGACCATAGAGTCAAAGATCAGTCATCGATAAGAAGACTTCGTATTGTTAAATATCGCGGCTCTACACACGGAACAAATGAATACCCTTTTCTCATTGATAAAGAAGGATTTTCAATTTTACCAATCACCTCAATTAATTTAAACAGTATTTCTTCAAGAGAAAGAATTTCAACAGGTATTCCAAGATTAGATACAATGCTTTCCGGCAAAGGTTATTTCCGCGGGAGTACAATTCTTGTATCAGGTACTGCCGGAACGGGAAAAACAAGCTTAGCTGCAAAATTTGTTGAAGCCGCCTGCAAACGCGGAGAAAAAGTTCTCTACTTCGCATTCGAAGAATCGCCGAGCCAGTTTATGCGAAATATGACTTCTATCGGAATTTTTCTTGAACAATGGGTAAAGAAAGGTTTACTCAGCATTCACTCAACCCGTCCGACACTACACGGTTTGGAGCATCATTTGACATCAAGTATAAAAATAATAAACGAAGTAAAACCTGATTTGGTTATCCTTGACCCGATAGATGCATTTGTTATGGGAAATAATCAGACCGAAGTAAAAATTATGCTTCTGCGTCTTGTAGATTATTTAAAAATGAGGAATATAACAGCATTCTTTGCAAGCTTAACAGCGGCAGGTGAAACTCAGGAACTAACCGATATGTCAATATCCTCATTAATAGACACCTGGTTACTTTTGCGGGATATTGAAATCGGGGGAGAAAGAAACAGAGGATTATATATTTTAAAATCACGCGGAATGGAACATTCAAATCAGATTCGTGAATTTAAACTAACCAATGCCGGAATTGAATTGCTTGATGTTTATGTTGGTCCCGAAGGTGTATTAACCGGCTCAGCACGATTATCACAAGAAGCAAAAAACAATTCAGAACAAATATTCCGCCAACAGGAAATCGAACGAAAACAATTAGGGTTGAAGCTGAAAAAGGCAGCAGCAGAAGCTCATATTGTGGTTTTACAGTCCGAATATAAGGAACAAGAGTCTGAAGCACTTAAGATTATAGAAATCGAAAAAGCTAAAGCTGATAAATTCCTGCAAGATAAGAAAGATATGGCAAAGAGCAGGAAAGCAGATAAATACATTAATTAATAGACCCCTTAGCAAAAAAAAAGGTCTTCAAGTAAAATTGAAGACCTTTTTCTTATTCCGGGAATTATCTGTTTCGCCAACCTGACCAAAGCGGATACCCGTTTTCTTCCCTTAACACTAATATCCTGTCATCTTTTATTACATTTTTGGCAACGATAATATTTACGTCATTTACAATAATTTTTGAACCTGTTACCGTAACATAATCGTTGCTGTTTATCTGAATATCCTGATTTTCTATAAACCAGCCCGGACCGAGATGCACCGATACGTTACCTTCTGAGGTATTAAGTGTAAGATGAATTCCGTAAGATAAATTATTTTCGGGATAAATCTTATCAATACTCAGAACAAGACCTGTAACTGATTCGACTGAATTTATATCATAGAACTTGTTATAATGGTTTTCCGGACCCCATACATTCTGAGCCATAAGATTGTATGAAGAGAATGCAAACATAAGTGCGAACAGCATAAACATTTTTGTAATCATTTTAGTACTCCTTCTTTAGTTTAATTATTTTTTATTTTTATTGCTTCCGTTATTATTCTTATCGTTTTTCTGTACATTTTTCTTTTCATCTTTTTTGTTACTTTCATTTCCAATTATTTCTTTTTTAACTTTATTTATTTCCTTATTGATTTTTGTTGCTTCTTTCCTGATTTCTTTTTCAATTTTATTTAATTCTAGATCGGAAGAGCGTCGTGTAGGGAAAGAGTGTAGATCTCGGTGGTCG
>CALKAJ010000336.1 GCA_937983305.1 uncultured Ignavibacteriota bacterium
GAGATGGTGATTCGTGACTGGAGTTCAGACGTGTGCTCTTCCGATCTCAATCATTGACAGACGGCGATTCTCGTTTCCGGATTCTTGAAACAGACGGCTCAATTACTAACAATTTAAAAGGAAAACCTAAAGCGATTGACCTTGGTATAAGAAATTCCAAAGGTGAAATAATAATTATGACAGATGCAGATTGCACTGTGAGAGAAAGCTGGATTGAAGATACTGTCAGATATTACGATGATAAAACAGCTATGGTTGCCGGGTTTACTAAAATCAGGGACAACGGTTCAATTTTTACTAAATTGCAGGCTATGGACTGGGTTTATCTTCAGTCAATTGCTTCCGGAAGCAGCGGAATAAAGCAATATTTGAGCTGCATTGGTAATAATTTATCTTTCAGGAAATCTGTTTACTTTGAGCTTGGCGGTTTTGAAGGTATAAAATTTTCAATAACCGAAGATTTAGCTACAATGAAGGCAATTTCTAAAATGCAAAAATATGATATTAAATATCCTGTTTACGAAAATGGCTATATTGAAACTGATGGTTGTAAGAGTATATCTGAATTATACAGACAAAAAAAGAGATGGTTTAAAGGCGGAACTGACTTAAGTATATTAGGTTATTTATTGGGAATCTCTATGTATATTACAAACATCGTTTTAATATCCGGATTTATCTATTTATCTCTGACATTCTACTTAATCCTGGTGGGGGCTAAAATACTTTCCGATATAATTCTTACTTATCCTTTTTATCGCAAACTCAATATGAAAGAAGTTTATAAAATATTCCCGCTTTTTGAAATATATTTTATGATGTATGGTTTGCTTCTTCCTTTTACTTTTCTTTTTGGGCTAAAAGTAAACTGGAAAGGCAGAAATTTTTAAAACTTGATAATCGGCACTCTGATTCTTGTTTTAAAACCTATTGTAGAATTCTTTTCAAAATATGAATAAGTTCCGATTATATCAAATATATACAAAGTAAACCCTGCTCCTGCAGTTACTCCTATTCCACTCTCATCTTTTAATATCCCGTCCAATTCTTTTTCCGGTGATATCTCCCTTTGAATTTGAAAATACTTTCCTTCAAGTATAAAAAATGGTACTGTAAATTTTGTCTTTAAATACTTTGCAAGCAGAAAATCTACACTTATACCAAAAGAAGTAATTTTAGTGGTAAACGTGTTCAACAAATTGATTGTTCTATACTCTTCTGAACCATTATGATTGTTCACCTGAAATGAGACGCCAAGAACAAACGGATAAATCTTAATACTGCTATACTCAAGTTTTGCTCCGAGCGATAACGCCATATTTGAATTCCCGCTTATGCCTGACATTGGAATCTCCATTCCGAGTGATGGAGTTATAAATATCCCTCCAGGAGAAGAATAGTCTTTCATAGGTTTTGATGTAAGCAATGTATCTTTCCCCTGCCCAAAAAGCACTGATGAAAATAAGAGGAGGTTTAAAACTATAAATTTTAAAATATTCATTTTAAGATTCTTTCAATTTCTTTTTTTTGTTTTACTGTAATTGAATCTTTGTATCTTGCTAAATCTAAGGCTTCCTTTCCCAAAATTAAATACAAATCCTTAAACACTTTCTCTTTTTTGATTTTACTTAGATGCATTTTAACAGTATCAGTATCTCCCCTTTCAAATGGTCCGGTAAGAGCTTTAGCAGTCCCAAAGCTAAATATATTTTCGATTGTTTTGTAAACAATCGGTTTATATACCTTTAGTATTTTACTTTTTGGAATTCCTGCTTTTTCTGAAATCTGTTCGAGAATGCTGAAATATGAGGCTAATAAATTTGATGAGACCACACTTGCTAAATGATATATTTCTTTATCTTTTGCTTTTATTAATATCAGGTTGGATTTTAAGCTTTTAATTAGCTTTTTGGCGAATTTAATAAATTCTTTTCCGCCTTCAATTCCTATAAAAATACCGGACAGCAGCCCTTGATTGATTAAACTTAAAGCATTAAAAGTCTGTATCGGGTGAAATGAACCTCTGTTTTTCTCCAATAGACCTTTAATTTTTAAAATATTCGATGACTTGGCACCACTCGTATGAAATACAATTTTTTCTTTGCAATTTACTCCCTTTTCATTAATTTCTCTCACAAGTTGCTCTATTTGTGAATCCTTAACCGCTAATATCAAGACATCGCATTTATCTAAATTGCAAGAGTTAATACTCTTAAATACTTCAACATCCCCGCGTATCTTTATTATTTTATTATATATTACATTATTTTTTTCAATAATTGAATTAACAATATAACCATTTGACTTAAGTTCGTAAAATAATGCGGAACCTAACTTGCCAAAGCCTATAATTGCAATATTTTTTTTTCTATTCATCAAATCTCTTTTCGAGTATTATAGTTACAGGACCGTCATTTTCAAGTTTAATTTTCATATATGCTGCAAAGACACCGCTTTTTATCTTTTCGGCTCCAAGTTCTTCTTTGCAGATATCGAGGAATTGTTCATACATTTTTTTCGCCAAATGAGGTTCTTCGGCTAATATAAAACTTGGTCTGTTCCCGCTCTTTTTGCTGTCATTTATTAAAGTGAATTGAGATATTGCAAGTATCTCTCCATCTAAATCCTTTAGACTCAAGTTCATTTTTTCGTTTTCGTCTGAAAAGATTCTTAGTTCACAGGTTTTATTAGCAAGATATCTAACTTCCCTTTCAGTATCACCTTTCTGAATTCCTATAAGTACCAGAAATCCTTTCCTAATGGAGGAATGAATTTTTCCTTCAATAGTTACTGACGCTTCGTTAACCCTTTGAATAACCAGTTTCATTTCTTAACAAACATTATTCTTTTTATTCCGGAATAGTCTTCTTTATATAATACATTTTTGTTCTTAAAGATTGCTTTGATACTTTCCTCCTGATTATAACCGATTTCCAAAAAAACGGAAGCATTCAAATCTTTGGTAACATCAAAAATCTTTCTGTAAAAACTCAATCCGTCATTCTCGTCAGTCAGTGCAATCTTTGGCTCATAACCTTTTACATCTTTTTCAAGTCCTGAATAATCAGCATTAGAAATATACGGAGGATTACTTACAATGTAATCATAATGATTACCAATTTCCTGAATAGTTAAAAAATCTTTATGTATAAAATTAATTTTCCCGGAAGAAACATTATTCATCCGGGAATTCTTTTGGGCGAGATTTATTGCATCAATAGAAACTTCCATTGTATCAATAATACAATCAATATTTTTTTTCTCTGTTTCTTTTGATAATGCTATGGAAATACAACCACTGCCTGTTCCAATTTCTAAAATACTAATTTGCTTTGCATCACACGAATAAATATCTTTTAAAACTTCTTCAACAAGAATTTCTGTTTCCGGTCTCGGGATTAGAACAGATTCATTGACAATAATATCATATCCAAAAAAATTAGTTTTTCCGGTAATATATTGAACAGGTTCATAATTTAATCGTCTCAAGAGATATTCTTTAAATTTGTTTCTCTCCGGAACACTTAGCGGCTTTTCAAAATCAAGATATAACTTCATTCTATCGCAATTCAATACATCAGCCATAAGTAATTCAACATTTAGTCTTGATTCGTCAAAGCCCTTAGATTCAAGAAGAGTTGTTGAATATTTTAGTATATCAATTAAACGTGTTAATTGAGGTTTCTGCATATTTTACTTTTCGGCACTATATACAATCTTACCTGCCACAATAGTTTTTAATACTTTTGTTTTTAATAAAACTTGCGGCTGAGAAGTTAAAATGTCTTCCGATAAAACTACGAAATCAGCATATTTTCCTTTTTCTATTGAACCTCTTATTTCTTCTTCGAAAGCTGTGTATGAAGCCCAAACCGTGTATGCTTTTAATGCATCGGTAATTGATATTTTTTGTTCGGGATTAGGTATGGTTATCTTTTCTGTTGTATCAGCTAACTGCCTTGTTACAAGATAATACATTTGTACAAGGGGATTTATTTGCTGGAAAGGAAAATCAGAGCCTGCATTTAACATACCTGCAGATTCAAGGATTGATTTCCACATTCCCATATTTTGAAAATTTGCTTCGTTAGTTATAAGAGGCACAATTTGCATATCTTCCATAACTACTTCGGGTCTTACAGAAGGAATAACTCCGAGGCTCTTAAGTCTTGCAATATCTTCTGTCTTTGCAAACTCCAAATGCTCAATTCTTGTTCTATGGTCTTTGGGATTCTTTGCTTTTTGAACTTTTTCAATTACATTTAAAACATTATTCACAGCTTTATCGCCTACTGCTTTAATATTAACCTGAAATTTCTTGTCATAAGCCTGTATTAGAAATTCTTCCAGAGCTTCATCAGAGCTGAAAGAAGGATTTACTTTATTCTTTGTTTTATAATCATCGAACATTGATGCGAGCTGATACTCGAAGGCACCGTCATAATCAATCGAAACACTTCTGACTGACAGTTTTTCTTTATAGTCTTTTTCAATTCCTTTTGTTATATATTCCTTATATGTTTCATCACCGGAACTCAAAATACCATAAATCCTGATTGGGAGTTTATTTCTGTCTATAAGTTGTCTGAATAATGTTAAACTTTCTTTGTTAACAGTTCTGTCCTGAACACCTACTATACCGTATTTTAAAAGTTCATTTGAAGCAATTTCAACAAGCGAGAGCATATTCTCTTTTGAATAAGTCCTGAAACTTGGATTAATCAATGATGTTGCGTCGTTAAAAAGAAATCCGGTAAGCTCTCCGGCATCATCTTTTTCGATTGAACCATTTTCAGGCGATTCGCTTGTAGGAGTAATTCTTATTGCATTAAGCATGGCAGAATTGCAGAGCGCTATGTTATATGTAACATCAATAAGATATACGCAATGTTCGGGAGCTATATCGTCAAGGTATTTTCTTGAGAGTTCGGCTATACTATCTGCTGTAGCTTCTTCACCTCCGTAAAACATCAATCCAATCCACGTTCCGGGTTTGAATCTGTTTTTTGAGTCTGTTATAATCTTTTCTATTGCTTTCTTGCTTTCAAATTTTTGAAGGTTCATATTTGAAAGATTCTGAGCAAAAAGAATCAAAGAGCCGTCTGAATCTGTAAATCCGGGTACAACAGTTTTTCCCTGTAAATCAATAACTTCAGCTTTTTCAAATTTCTTTTTCAATTCATCGGATTTGCCTGTTTCATATATTTGTCCTTCTTTTACCGCTACCGCTTCTACTATGTTGTTATCTTTATCAAATGTATATATCTTTCCGTTTACATAAATAGTTTCCGGAGATTTTGAGCAGGAACTCAGCATCACTACAATCAGCAGCAAGGGTATTACTATAAACAGATTTATTTTTTTCATATTTAAGATTTAATTTTTACTTATTATAGTAAATACTCTTATTTTAATAAATGTAAAAATGACGGAAAAAATTAATAAAAAATTGAACTTTTAGGATAAACAAGAGTTAAATAGTTAGATTCGAAGTTGATTTTGTAAGAATTTGAGCAATAAATTGATACTATATTACTGTATTTATTCACTTTAAGTTAAAAGACAATGAAATATATAAAGTTTTTTGCAGTTCTCTTATTTCCAATTATTTTTCAGGCTTGCACCGCTACTTCCTACATAACCGATTGGAGAGACCCGTCATTTTCCGGAACTATAAAAAAAGTTATGGTTGTGGCTTTAATGAAAGATTTTGAGTACAGATTATCTTATGAATCTGAAATTGCCAATATCCTCAAAGAAGCCGGAGTTGATGCCGAAACATCTATGAATCTATTGGGAGTTGAGAACAAATTAAGCAAGGAAGAACTAATCTACATACTCGAAAAAGGTAATTTTGATGCAATGCTTGCAGTTAAATATACAGGATCTAAATCTTACACTACTTATATGCCGTTTGGTTCTTTTTACAGCTGGTATTCTTCCGGATTTGATTATATGTATTCTTCCGGTTATGTTGAAAGACACACTCAGGTTAATACGGAAGCAATTCTTTATACAAAAAACTCTGAGGATGCTGTTTGGTTTGCTTCTATCGAAACAACCAATGCTTATAGTAGAGAAGATTTAACGAAATCACTTGCTTTAAAAATCGCAAATAGTTTAATTGATAACGCTATTATTAAATATTCGAAATAACTATTTCATTAACTTAAATCTACAAAAGATGAAAAAAATAATAGTTCTGATGACTTTCTTAATAAGTACCATATACGGTTTTTATTCAGGAAGTTTACTCGCACAAAACGAAGGGGAATTTTCAGATATAATGATTGACAGTCTGCAAAATATGGAGGATTTACTTGACTCAAATCTTGCATACAAATCACTATACGATAGTCTCGATAATGAAGGTGACTGGGTCGCAATAAAAAAATCAGATTTTATTCTTAGTGTTGCAGGAGAAGAAGCCAATGTAAATGAAATTGACTATTCTGACAATGAAGTAATATATGTCTGGCGTCCTTTTGCCTCTTATAATGATAATTATTGGAATCCGTACAGTTCCGGTAGATGGGTATATACATATTCCGGCTGGCTTTGGGTTTCAAATTATACATGGGGATGGAGATCGGAAGAGCGTCGGGTAGGGAAAGAGTGTGGAGA
>CALKAJ010000337.1 GCA_937983305.1 uncultured Ignavibacteriota bacterium
AAATGTGTTTTACTAAAATGATTTCGATTGACATTAAATATTGTATTAAAATAAGGGGACCTTAAAAAATTTGAGTTTCTCTAAAAAAGGGCGGTACCTTTAAACACCCTATAAAGGGAAAATGCAGCAAACATTTAATTAAAAGGTTAATAATCTTAAAAAATAAGATTATTCACCGCCCTGTTTATATAATTAACAAAATTAATTAAAAATAAATTAACATCAAAATAATGAATAAAATAAAAAATATAATTTTCGTATTGATAGTAATTTTACTATCATCGAATTTGGGATTTACTCAGGAAGAATATCAGGGTGATCTCAGTTTCTATAATGCAACAGGAAATGAAATTCAAGTAAGAGTATTTGCAAGAAGTATTCCATTTGATGGATTTACTTTTCAATATAACACAAATGAACAGTTTAATAGATGGGATACACTGCAAAACGGTCCTTTTTGCAGGTATTTTACAGGACAAACAACTTTTACAAATTATCAGATATATTATTATTATTATATTTTAAATGGATCTGATCTTCATTTGGCATTATTGGGTGGGAATCCTCCAGGTAATATAAATATGGCTTATGGGCACGGCATTTATGAAATAAATATCTTTGTCCCTTCTACTAATAAAATGTATAAAGCTTATTTCAACTGCCTGGACAGTAAATATGGTAATACAATCGGTGGACTTAATTACGCTAGAGATTTCACTTTTACTTATAAAGGCGGCAATGAGCACGTTATTGTTTCCGATGGAGCAACTACATGGCCCGATTTAACAATATATCCATACGAAGAAAATGCCCCAATTACTGAAATAAAAGTATGGGAAGTTTGTTTTCCGGAAGAACCCGGACCATTAGAAAGGAGATTCTATGCAAGAACAACACCTTTTGGAGTTACTCCAAAAGTTATTGAAGATTCGAGAGATAATTATTTTGAAACTCGTGTTTTCTTTATAGGAACGAAGGTTGTTCTTGATCATGTTTATGATAATTATGATGATAATCACGACAGATGGGGATATAATACTGTAGAAGATAATTATTTTGGGCGTTTTTACAGTCAACCCAAAATTCCGCAATATGAAAATTCACCGGGTAACACCTACACAACACCGGGATGGCGTTACATGGATGACTTAATAGTTTTAAACTATGTTTACGGCTGTAAATTAATTGCCCGGGACGATGATGAATTAGTATTGAAAAACAACAAGCGACTTTGGATTACAGGTGATATTGACAATTTTTTAGCAGTTGAAAATGTCGGAGACACCTTAGTGCTAAACGATGGTTCAATAATCACAATGGAAACGGATGCACAGTTAAATGCCTGTTATTCCGGAAGAATAATGGACTATGGTGCAATATATCACTGGAGCCAAAATTCATTTACCCATATTTTTAATAGGTCCTCTATATCTTATTTCGACAATAATCATTTGATAAACAACGGAGCACATATAGAAATTGATGGAAATGCAAAATTAACATTAGCTGATAACTCCACCGTTACCTTTGACGGTGAAGGTACATATTTAAAACTAAATCAAAATTCAATAGTACAATTAGGCAACAACGCAAAAATTGAATTCAAAAACGGAGCAAAGCTGATAGCCGGCGGTAGTCAGATTTCCTCAGTAAACGGCTCACTTCCGGGTAGAGGATTTGTCTTTGAAAATGCAGGCGAAGGTACAACGATAACTAATTGCGTCTTTAATAATCTTTCTAATCCGATTTATATTCTAAACACAACTTATGCTACGTCGAATATTAATTATGAAATTACTGATAATATCTTTAATTGCAATGATAAGCTAAATTATGCAATCGAATCAATGAATACAAATAAAATTAATATTTCATCTAACAAAATTTTTATGCAAACCGGAATAGGATTTGGGCTTTTGTTAAGACATACCGGTAATTTATCCGGCGAAGAAAATCCTTCTCCTGCAACTAATATAAAAATTGAAAATAATGAAATTTCTAATGGTTTAATATCCTGTGCAATCTGGGGGCAAACAAATGCTATGCCCTCTATTAACATGAAATATAATAATATTTACGGAAGTTCAACAAATTGCAACTTGTATGCCAATCGTGTAATAGGTGATATTAAATATAATTCCATAAGTTCAAATTCCCCAACTTGTGTATCTTTAAATTTAATACAGGCAATTCCTAATATACTAAGTAACAGCTTCACTTCTCACAGTGTGAATATTTATAATACTTATTCTAATCCCAAAATAGGACCAAATCCGGAAAATTCATCAGATGGAGGATGGATTTGGTATGGCGGTAAAAATAACATTCAAAGTTTGAATAATGGTAATTTGTACTTTGACGGAGGCAAAGCTCATCTTGACCAGGGACAGAACTGTTTTTTAAAGGCATCAAGCTCAAAACATTTATGGGGAATTATAAACGAAGCTTCGCTGTCGTATGATGTAATAAATAATGATTTCAATAACAGTAGTGTACCGGTTTCCGAACTATATAATTATGAACCTTATGGTATTGTAAACACTAACTCCACCGGCTCAAACTTCATTTGCAATAACTCAACAAATTCTGGAACAATCTGGCTTATAAGAGATTTAGGCGATGGAATCACAGATACTATTTATAGAACAAATAACACCTCCGGCTATCAGCCGCCTGCTGATGAAGTTCTATATTCAACTGCAATAAATAAAAAGCTAATAGATAACAATTTTGATGCAGTATCATATTTCAAATCTTTAATAAACTCCTATCCGTCAAGTTCATACACAGATGCTTGTTTATATGATTTATATGATTGCTATCTGAAACTTGATACAAGCGGCAATCAGACCGTGAAAGATATATTATTTACAGATTTGAAAAATTATCTTGATTCAAAAATTCTTTCCGGTAATTACAGCGATGAATTTTCAGATATTGCTTATCAAATCGGTGTAATGTGTCTTACTGTAATTGCAGAATATGACGACGCCATGTCAGGTTATGAATTTATAGCATTGTATCATCCTGATGCATATATCAGACTTTTGGCAAGCTGGGAATATTCAGAAATTGAAGTTCTTTTAAACGGCTCTGGCGGATTATCAAGCAGAGATGATAATTTAACAGATGAGGAATATTTTGTAAAACTTTCTAAAAAAGTCAATAAAACGTTAACTGGCGATCCGGTAAAAGGAAAGCTGAAGAAGACTTATGAAAAATCAAAGACAGAAAAAGCAGAAAGGCAAAAGGCAGAAATAAAAAGTAATTTTAAAGATGAGAAACTTGCCAAGAGTGAAATTCAGAAAATAAATCAAAAAGAGCAAGCATCAAAAATGAAGGTTGTTTCTGTTTTGAGAAATTCGAAATCAATGACACGTGAAGAAAAAGACAAACGGCAAATTGAAGATATCGTAATAGGTTCAAGAACAGAAGATGAAAAACAAAAAGTAGAAAATATGAATATCACTCCCGAAAGATATGAACTCGGTCAAAACTATCCTAATCCTTTTAATCCTGTTACGAACATACAGTTCCAGATTCAAAGTTTAAAGTTTGTAAAGTTAGTTGTCTATGATATGCTCGGCAGAGAGGTAAAAACCCTTGTAAATGAAATCAAAAGCCCGGGGAAATATATTGTTTCATTCGACGCATCTTCACTTTCGAGCGGAGTATATTTCTATAAAATTAGTGCCGGTGAGTTTTCCGATGTGAAGCGTATGGTTTTAATTAAGTGAAAAATTTATAAATTTTATCAAGTTATAGAAATCCCTTTCCCTGAAATACGGGAAGGGGATTATTTTTTCTCAATCCCGATATATTACATTGAAAAAAGCAAATAAGAATTATAACTTACATATATTCCACTTAATAATTTCATTATGCAAAATATTTTCGAAACTTACATTCAGTCTGTATCTAAAAAGTTTGCTCATAAAGAAACAAGCGAAATGGGTTATCGCAAAGAGTTTGAAATCTTGCTCGAAAATATTTTCGAATCAATTAAAGTTAAACGCATTGACCACGATGCCAAAGCCATTGACGGCAATAAACCCGATTTCGTCGTTCATAAATTCAACATCCCCATTCTTTATATCGAAGTCAAAGATATCGGCATTGATTTAAACAAAGTCGAAAAGTCCGAACAAATGGCTCGCTATTACGGTTACACAAATCTAATCCTAACCGATTACGTCGAGTTCCGGTTCTATCGAAACGGCATCCCTTATGGTGACGCTATCAAAATCGCAAACTACGACATTAAGAAACGTACCATCGAGCCTATCCCGCTAAATTATGATTTCGTTACTAAGACCATTATTGATTTCACCGAATCTCAAAAAGAGCCAATTCGTTCAGGTAAGCATCTTTCGCAAATAATGGGCGGCAAGGCTCAGCGTATTCGTGATAATGTCAGGCAATATCTCTCTGTCGAATCTGAAAAAAATGCATCCATAAAGAAAGTTTATGAAGCGATTAAAAAACAGCTCGTCCACGATTTATCATTGAACGCTTTCGCCGATATGTATGCACAAACTCTCGTCTATGGACTTTTTGTTGCACGCTATCACGACGATTCTCCCGGTAATTTCACCCGTCAGGAAGCCCGCGACCTCGTCCCCGCATCAAACCCGCTTTTAAAACATTTTTTCGACCACATTGTTGGAACTGATTTCGATAAGCGACTCGAATATATCGTAAACGAACTTTGCGAAGTCTTTCTCCACGCAGATGTTCAGGCATTAATGAAAGAGTATTTCAAACTTGATATATATGAAGTAAAGCACGAAGCCCCCGACCCGGTAATTCATTTTTATGAAGATTTCTTAAAAGAGTACGACCCCGAACTTCGCAAAAAGCTTGGTGCATTCTATACCCCTTTGCCTGTGGTTCGTTTTATCGTTCGCTCAGTTGATTATATCCTGCAAAAAGATTTCGAACTTTCTTCAGGTCTTGCAGATTCTTCAAAACTTCCAAACGGTAAACATCGTGTTCAGGTTCTCGACCCCGCCGCCGGAACAGGCACGTTTATTACGGAAGTTCTTAATAATATTTATTCTCGTTTCACCGAAGGTCAGAAAGGCCGCTGGCCCAAATACGTCCTGCACGATTTACTCCCTCGCATACACGGTTTCGAAATTATGATGGCTCCTTATACCATCGCTCATTTAAAACTAAGTATGCTCTTAAAGGATACAGGTTTTAAATATTTCAACGATTCCCGCCTTGGCATATATCTCACAAATTCTCTCGAAGAAAGCGAAATAAAAGATGATTTGTTCAGCGGTGAAATCGGTTTTGCCGGAAGCATAGCAGAAGAATCCCGCGAAGCCGCTAAAATTAAAAACCAAACTCCTATTATGGTTGTAATCGGCAACCCGCCGTATAGCATTAGTTCAGCCAACAAAGGTGATTGGATTCAAAATCTTATCAAAGTTTATAAGAAAGATTTAAACGAAAAGAAAATCAACATTGATGATGATTACATAAAATTCATTCGCTTTGCAGAATATTTTATCGAAAAGAATAAAACTGGTATCGTTGCAATGATTACAAACAATTCTTTCATTGATGGTATCACTCATCGTCAGATGAGAAAACACCTTCTCGAAACCTTCGACGATATTTATATACTCGACCTTCACGGCAATTCAAAGAAGAAAGAAAAAGCACTTGGTGGAAGCAAAGATGAAAACGTTTTCGATATTATGCAGGGTGTTTCTATAAACATATTTGTCAAATCAGGAAAAGAAAAAACATCTCTGGGAAATGTTCATCACTCCGAACTTTACGGATTGAGAGATGATAAATTTAAATCATTAAACGATAGCGACATACATTCTATCAAATGGAACAAACTTAATTATTCCGAGCCATATTATTTCTTCGTTCCAAAAGATTTTGGTGAGAATATAGAATATGAAAAAGGATTTAATATTGATGAGTTGTTTCCGGTATCTAATTCTGGAGTAAAAACTGATAGAGATAGTTTATTTATTGATATTAATAGACTAGAATTGAATAAAAGAATACAAAAATTGCTTTCAAATGACTATGATAGTATCTTTACAAATGAATTTAGGGTTTTCAATTCAGGAAGCTATAAAATAACAGAAAAACTTAAAGGAAAATGTTTTGATGAGAAATATATTCAGCTTACTCAATACAGACCTTTTGACTATCAATGGATATATTATGATTCAAGTATAATAAGTAGATCAGGATGGCCTACTTTTAAGAATATATTTCAGAAAGAGAATATTTCTTTAATAACATGTCGGAATCAAAATTTTCCTACACTTACACTTGTCTCTAACAGTCTTTCAGATATACGCACATTTTCTTGTCCTGGTTCAATCGGAACAGACTACGTTTTCCCTCTCTATCTCTATTCCGACGACGGCACAAAAGTCCCAAACCTCAAAAAGGAAATCGTTAGCGAAATAGAAAAAACAGCCGGCAAAACAACTCCCGAAAACATTCTCGATTACATCTATGCAGTACTACATTCACCAAACTATCGCGAAAAATACAAAGAGTTCCTCAAAATAGATTTCCCGCGTGTCCCGTACCCAAATGACAAAGACACTTTCAAAAAACTCGTAGCACTCGGCTCCGAACTTCGTTCGCTCCACCTGCTCGAATCTCCAAAAGTAAATCAGTACATAACATCATACCCAATCGAAGGCACAGACACAATCGAAAAAATCGAATTCAAAAAAGCAAACGACAGCACATCCTCGTTCCCAAAGTCCACTTACGACTCTCTCATTCCCAAACTCCGGTTTGGGAATGTTTACATAAACAACACCCAATATTTCGGCAGCGTCCCCGAAATCGCCTGGAACTTCTACATCGGCGGTTACCGGCCCGCCCAAAAATGGCTCAAAGACCGTAAAGGCCGCACCCTCACAAACTCCGACATCGAACACTACCAACGCATCATCGTCTCATTATCCGAAACATCAAGAATAATGGAACTGATAAATAACATAATAATATAATAACATAATAAAAACAAGATTTTGGCTCAGAAGAATTAGCTGAGCTATTAGGGATTTCTATACCACGTTGAGGTAAAAAGATTTATTTTAATAAAATAAAATATTAAACTATAAAAAACTATTTTTGATTGCAGCTTTGCGGTATTTCTGTTGAATATATCAAGTAATTACTCGTTTTCTCAATTAGTAAAATCAGATGGATCTTATGATGAGTATATCTCATTAATTGAAACTCTATCGTCTTATTAAGTAAGAAAATTTATATTGACATACTTTTTGTAATTACATAATTTAGCAACAGAGATTTATAATATATGTTTTTAGTTCTTTGAATATTTGCAGGATTTTTAATAATAATTTGTGCGAAATAAATGCTGAAATAAGGTGCGGAGTTGAATATGAACAGAGCGGGCGGACAGGAAATCACAAAAAACATTCGAGAATTTAAGTTTTAAAAATATGAGAATTGTAAATTTTCTTCTCAAGTTGACCCGAGAACGAATACAAACAACCCGGAACATATCAGGTAAGCTTCAATGCGGAAGGACTATCGAGCGGAATATATTTTTACAAAATAACAGCGGGCGATTTTTCGGAAACGAAGAAACTTATTTTAATAAAATAAAGCAAACTCAAAAATGAAAAAATATATTATTACAACTTTATTTTTAATAACGGTGTTTATTGCTGCCGGAAGAGTAGAATCTCAATGGATAACCCAATATCCATATAATCCGGGAATCGGATTAAGAGATATTGAATTTATAAATGAAAATACCGGATGGATATGCGGCGACGGAATAATATTAAAAACAACAAATAAGGGAATAAACTGGATAGTACAAGATAATCCTGCACCGGAAAAATATTTATACAGCATTCACCCGGTTGATTCGAATATTGTTTATTGCGTAGGATGGTTTCAGACAATTTTAAAAACGACCAACGGAGGAGAGAACTGGATAGCACTTCAGAACGGAATCTGGGGACAATCAAAAAGTTACAGGGCAACATTTTTTCATAATGCACTCACAGGTTGGGTAGCAGGAACTGGTGACAGAATTTATAAAACAACAAATGGTGGAATTAGTTTTGATTCAATATTAATTCCGTACAATGTGTTAAATGACATTCATTTTAAAAATCAATTAACCGGAATAGTAGCTGGAGATGGTGCAACGGTATTAAAAACAACTGACGGAGGATTTACATGGAATCAAAGCTATATTGTTCCGGGAGCTTATGGTGATTTTCGAAAAGTATCCGTTATAAATAATCAATATTGTTTTGCAGTTGAAGATGGAAAACGAGTATTTAAAAGTACAAATTACGGAGATTCTTTCGATAGCATAGGATATGTAGCAGGTGCAGACCATCCTTATTCCTGCAGATTTTCGAGTTTGCAGACCGGTTGGGTTTGCGGAACTTTCGGACAAATATTTAAGTCAATAGACGGCGGTGCAACCTGGAATTATCAGTATGTGAATACAACAAATATCGGCTGGTTAAGGTCTTTTTGGTTTCAAGATGACTATACCGGATGGGCAGTCGGTGGGAATACTAAACTGCTCTTCACCTCTTCCGGAGGCTCTACTTTTGCAGGTGTAACAGGTACCGAATTTCCGGATAAATACATTCTTCACCAAAATTATCCGAATCCGTTTAACTCATCCACAGTTATTGAATTTGAAATACCTAAAAGAACAGAAATAAAACTTTCTGTTTATGATATGCTTGGAAGGGAAGTGAAAACCCTTGTAAATGAAATCAAAAGCCCGGGGAAATATATTGTTTCGTTCGATGCATCTTCACTTTCCAGCGGAGTATATTTCTATAAAATAAGTGCCGGTGAGTTTTCCGATGTGATGCGAATGGTTTTAATTAAGTGAAAAATTAATAAAGTTTATCAAGTTATAGAAATCAATTTCCCAGA
>CALKAJ010000338.1 GCA_937983305.1 uncultured Ignavibacteriota bacterium
ATACTCTTGCAAATCAGATGACGGCTCCAAATTCTCCGCAATGGTTTAATACTGGTCTGCATTGGGCTTATGGAATAACAGGACCTGCACAGGGTCATTATTACGTTGATCCTGAGACGGATGAACTCACTGCTTCCAAAGATGCATACTCACACTGTCAGCCGCATGCTTGTTTCATACAGTCGGTTTCGGATGACCTTGTTAATGAAGGCGGTATAATGGACTTATGGGTAAGAGAGGCGAGACTGTTTAAATACGGTTCAGGTACGGGCTCGAATTTTTCCGATGTCCGTGGCTCAGGTGAAAATCTAAGCGGCGGCGGAAAATCGTCGGGCTTAATGTCATTTCTGAAAATCGGTGATAGAAGCGCCGGGGCAATAAAATCAGGCGGTACAACACGCCGTGCCGCAAAAATGGTTGTTCTGGATTTAGACCACCCCGATATTGAAGAGTATATAAACTGGAAAGTCATAGAAGAGCAAAAGGTAGCGGCACTTGTATCCGGTTCAAAACTTTTAAACAGGCATTTGAATGAAATAATTAATGCCTGTCACAGTGTGCATCCGGAAGATGACGGATTTGACAGGAAAAAAAATAAAGCCCTTGCAAAAGCAATATTTGAAGCGAGAAAAGATATAATACCGGAAAATTATATTGAAAGGGTAATTCAACTTGCAAGATACGGATACAAAGAAATTTATGTACCGGTCTTTGATACTAACTGGAATTCGGAATCATATTTTACGGTATCAGGTCAGAACTCCAATAACTCTGTAAGAGCGACGAATGATTTTATGAAAGCAGTTATCAAAGACGATAACTGGAATCTCTACTGGAGAACCGAGAAAAAGAATGCAAAGAAGAACAACAGGGAACCTAAACCCTGCAAGACTTTAAAGGCAAGAGATTTATGGGAAGAAATAGCTATGGCTGCCTGGCAATGTGCCGACCCGGGAATTCAGTTTCATGATACCATTAACGAATGGCATACGTGTCCTTCCGGCGGTAGTATAAAAGCTTCGAATCCCTGTAGTGAATATATGTTCCTTGATGATACTGCGTGCAACTTAGCTTCTCTCAACTTAGTAAAATTTTATAATGAAGAAACTTCTTCATTCGAAATAGAAAAATTCAGACATGCAGTAAGACTCTGGACAATAACACTTGAAATAAGCGTTTTGATGGCACAATTCCCAAGCAAAACTATAGCAATAAAATCATACGATTATCGCACACTTGGACTCGGATATGCAAATATCGGAGCACTTTTAATGAGGCAGGGAGTTCCCTACGATTCGGAAGAAGCTCTTGCAATAACAGGAGCATTAACGGCTATAATGCATATGAAGTCATACGCAACATCTGCAGAAATGGCTAAGGAGCTCGGCACATTCAGGAAGTATGAAGAGAATAAGGAAACAATGCTGAAAGTAATAAGAAATCACAGAAGAGCCGCATATAATGTTCACAAGAACGAGTATGAAAATCTTTCAATTTATCCTGTCGGAATAAATAAAAAATATTGTCCTGATGATTTATTATCAGCGGCAAGAGAAGACTCGGATTTAGCACTTGAGCTCGGTGAAAAATACGGTTACAGGAATGCTCAGGTAACTGTTATTGCACCAACCGGCACTATAGGATTGCTGATGGATTGCGATACAACAGGAATAGAGCCTGACTTTGCACTTGTCAAATTTAAAAAACTTGCAGGAGGAGGTTATTTCAAAATAATAAACGAATCAATTCCGATTGCTTTAAAGAATCTCGGTTATACCAAAACTGAAATTGAAGATATTATTAAATATTCCGTCGGCAACGGAACTCTTGTTGACTGCCCCGGCATAAACCCAAAAACGCTTACCGCAAAAGGATTTACAAATGATGTTTTAAAAAATGTTGAAAAGCTTTTACCTGAGGTTTTCAACATCACGTTTGCATTCAATAAATATACACTTGGAGAAGATTTTTGTAAGGATGTTTTACATTTTACTGATGAGCAGTTGAATGATTTTAGTTTCAACCTGCTTAAAGAAATCGGATTTACAAAAGAAGAGATAGAAAAGGCAAACGATTATGTTTGCGGAACTATGACCGTAGAAGGTGCTCCTAATCTTAAAAAATCTCATTATCCGATTTTTGATTGTGCAAATAAATGCGGAGCTAAAGGAACAAGATACATAGCACCGGAAGCTCATGTGAAAATTATGGCAGCGGCACAACCCTTTATCTCCGGAGCTATTTCCAAGACTATTAATTTTCCTGTAGATGCTTCAATAGAAGATATGAAAAGGGTATATTCAATGTCATGGAACCTTGGGCTTAAAGCAAATGCCTTATACAGAGACAGCTCGAAACTCTCACAACCTTTAAATACGGTTACGGATGATATAGATATTGAATCACTCGAAGAAAAGCACGAATTTATACAGCCTAACGATATAGTAAAAGTTGCCGAAAGAATTATACACAGATATATTGCGAAGAGGAGAAAACTTCCTTTCAGAAGAAAAGGATATACTCAGAAAGCAAAAATCGGTGCTCATTCGGTTTATCTTAGAACCGGCGAATATGATAACGGACAGCTTGGCGAAATCTTTATTGATATGCACAGGGAAGGAGCCGCTTTCAGAAGTCTGATGAACTGTTTTGCAATTTCAATTTCACTTGGTTTACAGCACGGTGTACCGCTCGAAGAATTTGTTGATGCTTTTGTTTACACAAGGTTTGAACCAAACGGAATTGTTGTAGGTAATCCGAGTATAAAAATGACAACATCAATCATTGATTATATATTCAGAGAACTTGCAGTAACATATTTAAGAAGAAGTGATCTTGCTCACATAGATGCAGAGGTTATCAATACGAGTCCTATAGACAGATTAACAACGAAAGACGACGAAGAAGAGTTTGACGAAGAATTGCTTTACAGTGAAAAAATTATAGAGGAAAAAATCAGTCCGGAAAAAGACACAAAACCAAGAAAAACCGTAAAGGAAGTTCCTGCTAAACCTGTAAAGGTAAATCTGGAAGTTGTTGCGAAAGATAATGGAAATGGTAAATCATTAAAAAGAGCCTCAGAGCAGACAAATATATTTTTGTATGAAGAGGCAAAAATGAAAGGATATACCGGTGATATTTGTGAAGAATGCGGACAGGCAACTATGGTAAGGAACGGAACATGTTTGAAATGCAATTCCTGCGGTGCTACAAGCGGATGTTCTTAGAAAATAAAAATGATACCTAATATATTTCACTTTGTATGGTTTTTACCTGATTCAGGGGGAAAGCCATTCTCGCTTTTTCATTATGTAGCAATAAAGTCGGCTTATGAAATTAATAAACCGGATAAGATTTTTATTTACAATAACAGACCTCCCGATACGGAATGGTGGCATAAACTCAATGGAATGGTTGAAGTTGTAAAGACCGAGCCGCCTGAGGAAATTTATGGAAATAAATTATATCACCTTGCGCATAAGGCGGATGTAACAAGAATGAAAGTTCTAAAAGAAAACGGCGGGATATATATGGACCTTGATACCATTTGTAAAAAACCTTTCACGCCGTTGCTGAATTACAAATTTGTCATGGGCAAGCAGGGCAGATTCAGGAATATGGGACTTGGGAATTCCGTAATGCTTGCCGAGAAAAATGCCGAATTTTTATCAATCTGGTCTGAAGAGTATAAAACATTCCGTTCGAAAGGACATGATAAATACTGGGGAGAGCACTCTATACAGCGTCCCGAAAAACTATCAAAACAATACCCGGAATTAATTCACATTGAACCTTATGACAGTTTTCAGTATCCAATATATTATTCTTTTTGTCTGAAAAAGTTGTTTGTAAAAAATCTTGATTTCAAGAATGCGTATTGCCATCATTTATGGGAGAATGGTTCTTATGAGTTATATCTGAAAAATTTAACAGTTGAGGAAATAAAGACTAAAGATACAACCTATAATAAACTTGCAAGAAAATTTCTTTAATTTAAAAATATTAATATGGCTGACGAAAAAGAATTAAGACTCAAATCGCTTGAAATTGCTTTGGGTCAGATAGAAAAAGACCACGGAAAAGGTTCGATAATGAGACTTGGTGATAAACCTATAGCAAAAATTGATGCAATATCAACAAGCTCGATTTCTCTTGATACTGCACTGGGAATCGGTGGAATTCCAAGGGGAAGAATAACGGAAATTTACGGACCTGAATCATCCGGAAAAACAACAGTCTGCTTGCACGTGATAGCGGAAGCTCAGAAAGCCGGCGGGCTGGCAGCATTTATAGATACCGAGCACGCACTTGATACAGGTTATGCAAAAAAACTTGGTGTTGATGTAAGCAATCTCTTAATTTCTCAACCGGAATACGGTGAGCAGGCGCTTGAAATTTGCGAAACACTTGTAAGAAGTAATGCCCTTGATGTTATAGTTGTTGATTCTGTTGCCGCATTAACTCCAAGAGCAGAAATTGAAGGCGATATGGGAGATTCAGTTATGGGAATGCAGGCAAGACTTATGTCTCAGGCACTTCGTAAACTTACTGCCGCAGTATCAAAATCCAATGTTTCTTTGATTTTTACAAACCAGCTTCGGGAAAAAATCGGAGTTATGTTTGGAAGTCCCGAAACCACAACCGGCGGTAAAGCTTTAAAATTTTATGCTTCCATCAGATTAGATATCAGAAGAATCGGTGCTCTCAAAGACGGTGATTCTATTGTCGGAAACAGAACACGCATAAAAATAGTAAAGAATAAAGTTGCTCCTCCCTTCAAAGAGGTCGAATTTGATATTATGTATAATGAGGGAATTTCAAAAATAGGTGATTTAATAGACCTTGCTGTCGCACAGGAAATTATTAAGAAAAGCGGTGCCTGGTTCACGGTAGGCGAAAACAGAGTACAGGGCAGAGACGGATTGAAAAAATATTTATCCGAAGATAAAGCCTCCTACGATGCAATTCTACTGCAGGTTCAGAAGGCTGTTGGTATAATACCATCTGACCCCGAACCTCAGGAGGAACCTCAAAAAGAAAAGAAATCAAAATAATTATTAATTAAGCCCGCTTGTTTCAAGCGGGCTTTTTTGTATGAAAATATCAAAAATAGAAAGACAGAAGAAAAGAAGTAACCGTTACAATATTTTTCTTGACGGAGAATTTGCATTTGGCTTATATGATGATACGATATTAAGATACGGATTAAGGACAAATGACGAATTGGAAGAAGAAAAAATAAAAGAAATGCGGGAAGCAGATGAATATATTTTTGGAAAGAATGTAGCTTATAAATTTCTTTCTTACCGTCAGCGCAGTGAAAAAGAAATCAGAACCAAATTAAAAGAGAAGAAAATTCAAGTAGAAACGATAGAGAAAGTAATCAATTACTTAAAAGAGTTTAAATATCTGAATGACGAGATATTTTCGAAAACATATCTTCAAAGCCAATTGATTAACAAACCGGCAGGCAAGAGATTACTGAAAATGAAAATGATTGAAAAAGGAATTTCCAAAGAAACTGCGGATAAAGTATTAAAAGTTAATTACTCCGGTGAAGAAGAATTAAGCTCTGCAAAATTGCTTTTAACAAAATACAAAAAAAGGATTAAGCAGAAAGATGAAAGAGAAATAAAGAGAAAGTGTTTTCAATATCTTATTTCAAGAGGGTTTGATTTTGATATTTCGAAAGCTGCAATTGGAGAAACAGGGGATTAGCTATTTTTTCTTAATATATCCGGGAACTGTTCCGAAAACATAATCCCATATCGGATTGCTGACTCCGTACCCGGTGCCGTCATCCTGAAAATGATGTCTCATATGATATTCCCTTAAAAACTTAAAAATCCCTTTTTTCATTTTGAAATGATGTGTTGCATAATGAATCGAATCGTATAATACATATCCTGTAACGAGCCCTGCAAAAAAAGTCAGATATAAATTTCCAAACAATACTTTAAATAAAAAGTAAAAACCTATTGCAAGAGGAGCGCTGATTAATAAAGGCATTACAAGTCTTGTGCTGTCATTCGGGTAATCGTGATGAACTCCGTGTACAAGAAAATGAATTCTTTTTCCGGTTTCAGAAGTTGGATGAGTATGGAAAGCAAATCTGTGAATTGTATATTCGAGAAGAGTCCATATGAGCAATCCGCCAAAGTAACCAAGAATTCCATTAAGAAAATTTATTTCCTGAAAACCGAAATACAATGCTACTATGATAACGGGGATGTAAACTACCACCGGAGTTGCCGGATGTATGTGTGAAAAATATTCCAGAATAGGATTTTTAAAAAGTCTGACTGTTTTGTCTTCGCGTGATACTATTTTAGCCATATATTAATGTTTTACTGAAATATAAACATTTTCTTTTTTCTAAAAAATTCCCGAAAAATTATTTAATATCGTGAAATGAATCCTCGATTTTTGGATTCAATCCTCCGAATTCCTTGCAGGCGTTTATTGCCTTTGACTTTGCTGTTTCAAGGTTACTAAAACCAATTGCAACACCTATTACTCTATCGCCGTCTTCATCTTTGCCAAGTGCTATTGCTCCGTATCCGCTGTTTTCCGTGAATGCTATCAGCTTTGGCTCTATTCCGCCGAAATCAATACAGGCATCTTTTGCTTTTTTCAAAACCTCGTCTTTTGGAAGACCAAATGCAAATCCGTATGCTCCGGTTTGATTGCAAAAATATACAGCACTTTGCGCATTAGCTTCTGCAAGGAATAGCGAAATAAAAAAAAGTCCCGTAAGGATTATTGTAGTTCTTTTCATAAGTAATGTTTTATCTACTTATAAAACTAATCTATACGGGACTTTGTTCCTATACAAAAATATATAGTGTTATACTTTGAAAATTAAAAACTGTAAATAAAAGAGAGCAATCCTCTTACGTTCGTAACAGTTTTTGCATTAATAACTTTTCCTTTGTCGTTATTGTCATTCGTTCCGAATGCTGCCATTGTTGTTTCAAGTTCAAAAGCTATCTTGGTCTTGCCTGAAAATATTCCGACTCTCGGAGAAATTCTGAACTGATAATCAACATTGGTAGCTCTGCCATAATATGTTCCGAGATTGTTATCTGTTGTTCCGAGGTTTTTTAGATATCCTGCAAAAAGTCCTAATTCAAAATTCTTTACGTAAGAAATTTCAGCCCAGCCCGAAAAAACATTAATAGGGGTATATGTTTCTTTGTTAGTTGTTGTATCAATTGATTTTACTGCATAACCGCCAAGCATCATAAGGTCTGCCATATTATTACCATAAACTCCTTCAATCTTAAAAGTAACATCGTCGAATTTCAATTTTCCGAAAGCCATTGCACCATAGCTTGTCAGCTTTTCCGATGTAATTACATTTTTGGTTGTAACTGTTCTGGGTTCAATCATTTTAAACTGACCGCCGAAACCAAATAAATTATCTCCTGACTTGTATTGAAATTGAAGATTTGCATCAGGAATACCTGCATTTCTCATATAGGAAGTGCTGTAACCGTTTGGACCGGGAGATTGAAAATCTCTTTCCATTGCCAAAGCTGCTATAATACTGATGTTTCCGGCTTTTTGTGTTAAACGGATTTGCGGATTCCTCGCAAAGGGTTGGAAAGGAGCTCCTGTATTAAATGAAATTGTAGCAGGAGAGCATTCAGCGACAAACATCGGATGCCAGAACTGACCTGCGAGCAAGGAAGTATTTTCCCAATCAAGTTTTACAAATGCATGACGAAGTCTGAAACCGTTAAGGTCTCCGTCGGAAGTACCGAAAAATTCACCTTCAATTAAACCTGAAGTTTTAGCGTCAAAAAAATCAGGTCCGGTTATTTTTCCTGTTATCCTTGTCTGTAAATTTAAAAAATTAAAATTTGGTTTTGCATTTATGTCTTCTCCGTTTTTATCAAGAACTTCTTTTTCGGGAAATAAGAAAAAGTGCCCTTCTCTTGCAGATTGCGTCTGCCTTGAATCGTAGAAGAAATCTGATTTTACAAAACCGCTGAAAGAGATTCCGAATTTTGAATCGGGTTTATCCTGCCCAATTGCATCTAAGGAAGATAAAACCAATACCGATACAAAAATAAGTAATAATAATTTTTTCATAAATAAAATTTTAATTTTGTAATGATTGAAAATATAAATAATTAATTCAATTAAAAACACACTTTTAAATCAAATCTGATAATTGTCAAACTATTACCTGATTTTTCCGTAATACTCGAAATTTATTCCTGCCTCCCTGATAAAGGCGAGTATGCAGATAACCTGATAATTTATTCTTTCTTCGAGCGGCAAAGTCCGGAGTGTTTCAATTGTGTAGGAAGGGATTTTCAGTTTGTCAATAATATTATCCATAGAATGATTTTCCTTGTATGGAAAACTCTGAATTCTGAAAATTTTATCCTTGTCTGATATTCTTTTATTTATTTCATATTGCGAGCTTACAAGAAAAACAGGTCTTTCTTCTGAATTTGTAATTATTGTTTGTCCAAATGATTTATCTTTTTGCTTTTTATAAAGATTGTCGTCATATTTTGTCCATGCTTCGTGAAGATTTATTACAACATCGGGGTTTATTAACGCAACTAAATCCATAAAATCTTTTGCAAGTCTTTCTTCATACAAATCCGCATTTGGGTCTCCCGGAAAAACCTGATTCAAGTCAACATTAACGCCCCGGACATTTTTTTCAAATGCCTGAATATTAACCATCGGCACGAATACGACAGTACCTTCGAGCACGTCAATATATTTCATAACGGTATCACATGCGTATTTTCCTGCTACTTCATCGCCGTGAATACAGGCATCTATAAGTATTTTAGGATATTCATCATCGGTTCTTAATATATAATACGGGGTTTCATAAACGGTTTTTTCTCCGAGTAATCCGTCAATTATAAAATGAGTTTTAGAAGTTCCGGGTGATTTCTGAGCTGAGGCAATCCCGGAAAAAATAAAAATCAGGAATAAAATATTTTTTAATATAAATTTCATCGTTAAATATAACAATATCCCGCTAATATTTAAATATTATAATTAATTATAAAATAATATTGCTTATATTGTATTTCAAAAAGAATCCCGTTAATTTTAAATAAAAAAATCAAATGAAAAAATTACTTTTAATATTAGTACTTTTATTTCCGGTATTAACTTTCGCACAGTCACCTTTCCGGTTTGTATTCATTACCGATATGCATCTTCAGCCGGAAAGAAATGCTCCGCAGGGATTTCAGAAAGCAATAGATAAAATAAATGAACTTAATCCCGATTTTGTTTTAACCGGCGGCGATAATATTATGGATGCACTTGGAGTTAACAAAGATAGAATGAATCTGCAGTTTAATATGCTTGATTCAATGCTTAAATTTTTTAAGATGCCTGTTTATACTACGATGGGTAATCACGATGTTTTTGGCATTTATCCGAAAAGCGGTATTGAACAAACAGATCCGGAATACGGAAAAGTTGTTTATGAAAATAAATTTGCAAAAAGGTATTACTCTTTTGACCACAAGGGAGTGCATTATTTAATACTTGACGGTATTTCCATTAATGAAGAAAAAAGGAAATATTACGGCAGAGTTGATTCGGAACAAATGGAATGGATTAAATCGGATTTATCCGGGGTGGATAATAAAACTCCAATTGTCGTATCCATACATATTCCATTGATGACTGTCTTCGGACAAATTATTCAAAGCGCAACAACAGCCAATGACAGCAGTTATGTAATAGCAAACGGAAAAGAGGTAATCGAATTATTTAAAGACTATAACCTGAAGCTTGTTTTACAAGGGCATCTGCATTTTCTCGAGGAAATAAGTCTGTATGGCGCAACTTTCATTACAGCAGGTGCTTTAAGCGGAAAATGGTGGCAGGGACCGAATATGGATATTGAGGAAGGCTTTTTACTTGTAGATTTCGACGGAACGAATTTCAGTTATGAATATATTGATTACGGCTGGAATCCGTAATAGCTTTTTTCCAACGTGAAGGCAGCAATTAAGAGTGAAAAGAGCACGGCAAAGTTGAGTAAACATCTGTATTTTTTTGGTTTGAAAAAGTGCTATAATATTGGCATATTACCTGCTATTTATTACAGAGAGTTGCTCGAGTGGTTTAAGAGGCACGCCTGGAAAGCGTGTAAATGCGCAAGTGTTTCGCGGGTTCGAATCCCGCACTCTCTGCCAAGACAATCCTTTCATTTTTTTAAATTATTTTTTTCCCTATATTACGTTAATTAAATTTATACCATTTGATAAAAGTTATTTTACATATTTCATTTGTTTTTTCTTTGTTTATAACACTATCCGGATGTTTTCATAAAAATGTAATGAAGGACGATGCGGATAATGTTGCCGAAGTCATAATAACTTCAACTCCGGAAGGTGATGTGCTTGTTATGAATGAGGAGATTTTTCAGGCAACATCAAAATCCAGCAAAGGCGGATTCAGACAGACCTCCGGATATTCCGAATTCAGGTTAACCTCCTACGATGCTTCAACGGGAAACATAATAAACAGAATAGAGTTAGGAGAAAGGGATGATAATTTTTCTGTTTTTCTTGGAGTATCGAATTCTTTGCTCTGGTATGTCAGTGTTAATAAAGAAGTCGGACTTCATTCCAGAAATCCAAGAACACTTGAAATAGTGAATAAACAGGAAGATATCGTAAATGCAAATCCGTTTCTTGGAAATAATTTTCCTGAAGTTAAATGGTACGAGCTTAACAGTTATTACGGTTTAGATTTTATTACGGGGAATATAATGTTAACTGATATTTCCGGCACAGTTTATATACTCGACACGAAAACTCTGAAGGCAGAAAAGTCATCCGAAAAAATTGAGAAATTCAAATTTGACGAAAATATTCTCAGCTCATCAGGAAAATTTAACACTGAAGATTATTTCAATCTGAGGTATGAAAACCCTCGCCGTAATATTAGTTTTAAAAATAAAGATTTTAAAAACCTTAATTTCCTTGAAGGTCAGTTCCTATGCTCATCGAGCCGTCTGGATGTTAAATCCGTTCATCCGGAATTTTTCGGACCAATCAACAAGGAAGTTCAGAATTTAATAAATAAATCTGATTCACTTGCGGAAGTTTTGAATAATCTTGAAGATTCAGAGATTAATAATCGCTACGGAAGAAAACGCTTCATAGAGAGTGACCTTGAAAACACCAATAGAAATTTAAAACACAAACTCGATGAAATAAAAAGAAGTCAGGATGATTTTAAAACCATAATAAGCAGTGATAAAGGAATATTTATTTATCATCGTTCTACTGCAACAGATACAGCTAAGGTATTGATATCAAAGATTATGCTGAAAGAAAATCCCCCTGCGGCAGAGCTTCTCTGGACAACGGAATTACCTGATGTTTTCTTTGACCCTGCAAAGGTATATGATAAAGGAAGCTTCGATTATGTTTTCTCAAAAGGAAGTCCGAATCTTCAAACTCAAAGAGCAGTGTTTTTAAACGATAAGCTGATTATTGTTTTAATGCTGAAAGCTGTTTGCATTGATTTAATAACCGGGAAGATTCTCTGGTCTTTTATTATTTAAAAATTTAATAACTTAAAAAATATATGAAAAAATTATTTGTAATTGTTTTATTATCCGCACTCCCTGTTTTTTTTCTTGGTTGTCCTTATAACTCTAAAGTTGCAATAGACAGTCAACCAATTGTAAAAATTGACGAAAGAATGATTGGTACTTGGGGTATAACCGATACTGCTATAACTTACTATGAAATCGGTAAATTGAATGACAATGAATATCTCATAAAAGAATATTCAAAGGATAAAGATAAAGAGGCAAAGGTTACGAGTAAATATTCCGCCTTTATTTCTGAAATTAACAACGTTACTTTTCTGAATGTTAAGCAGCTTCCGGAGAAGGATAATTTTTCACTGTTTGGAGAAGAATATTATTTTTATAAAATTGTTTTGGAACCCGGTGTTATTATTTCAACACCTGTTACAAATTTCATAAAGGAAGAATTTTCAAGTTCAGAAACTCTTCGCAGTTTTTTTGCGGATAATATGAAAAACAGTTACTTTTTTCAGGAAGATTCAAGATACATTAAAATTAAATAATTACTTTATATCTTTAATATAATTGTATTAATATATAAGAGGTTACGAGGAAAAATATTTTCTTTGGGAAGTGTTTTTTACTTGTTAGTTTTCTAAAAAGAATTTATTTTGATGTGTTGAATGGCAAAACAAATTTATCCCGAGTGAAAAAAAATACTGTTGTTTTTAAAATTGCCGGGGCTGTGTTTCTGATATTAGCGGCTATGATTGGCGGCTGTGAAATCAATCCTTTAAGTCCTCCAAGTTGGTTTATTAATGCAAATCTTCCTATAATTAATAAGACATATACGATTATTGATTTACTTGAAGATGAACCGAATATTTTTTTCACAAATGAAGGAAATGCTTACTTTAACAGTGAGTCAACTACTTCTCAGAAGTTTGCAAAAGATTTAACACAAAACGGTTTCGGTCCTACAGATGTTTTCCTGCCGTCAAATCTCGCGGATTCATCTCTGGGCTTGACATTGGACGATTCTACCTTTATTACCCGTCTTGATTTTGAACCTACTTCACCTCCGGGAGAATTAATTTTAACTTTTAACCCTTCCGGATTTCAATATACCATATCTATTACCGTAGAAAATCTTTTTAGCACTACATCCGGCTTGCCATATACAGTTTCAAGAACCGTAAACGGCTCTGCTGTTACTGAGCGTATTGATTTAGCAAATTACAGAATAACAAATCCTGTACCCTCAAACAAGTTAAACTTCAGAATTGGTGTATCTTCAGGATTTCCCGGCGTAGTCAGTTTTAATTATCAGGTTACCCGTTTTGCAATTAAATATGCTTCAGGCAGAATTAAACCTGAGAATCTCGGTGCAAGAGATACTACTATTGATAAGCCTTTCGGCGATAACAACGTTAAAGGTGCTTTGAATCTCGCATCTGTTAACGAACCTAAAACATATCTTGTTGTAAAGCGGACAAAAAGCAATTATCAGGTAGATGTAAAAGATATTCAGCTTCGCGGCGAAAACTTTTTTGGCAGACCTGTGTATTTTAAATATCTGAAATATGATACTGTGGGCGCTCCGACTCAACCGATTGATTCCGTATTCAATTTGCGACTTCCAAAGGGACAGGATTCGGCAGTGTATTATGTCAATCCGAGAAACAGCAACGTATTGCAGTTTGTTGGAAATATACCGAAAAAAGTTATGTTGACGAGAACTACAATAATTAATCAAAATTTTGATATAGGTGAAATAGATAATACGGATAGCATAACGGTTTATTTTACAGTTGAATTACCTCTTCATTTCAGCATACTTGAACCGACTACATATAACGATACAATTGATAACAAAATTACTCTGTTAAGCGACAGGGAAAAAATTAAAAAAGCAAGGCGTGTTGATGCCGAAATGCATCTCACAAACGGAATTCCGCTGCTTGCTTATGTGAAGTGCTATGTTGTTGATTCTCTTGATAATGTGCTTTTTGATTTAACAACTATAATGAATAATCAGACATCCGATACGGTCGAGCTTCCCGGTGCTCCCGTTGATGTTAACGGATTTGTCAATAATACTACATTCAGAGTTTATACCGGAGTTCTTGACAGCAACTATATAAATTTATTGCTTGATATGGACAGGGTGATTTTCAGATACAGGTTATATACTGACCCGAATATCATACCCGCTCCTGACGGAAGGGTACGAATACGGGCAACGGATTATTTAAGAAACGCTACATTTGGAACTATAAATTATAAAATTGTTCCGTAATTAAATCTTTTATGCGAAGGAAGTTACTTTTAATTTTAATTGTTGTAATTTTATTTTCATCGGAATCTTACTCTCAATTTGTTTATAGCGTAAGAAGTCTCGGTATGGGGAAAACAGGAGTTTCCAATATGTTTTCACTTGATGCTTTTAATAATAATCCAGCAAACCTAACCCGCGAAAGAGTTGGAGAGAATAGCAGAATCTATATAGGACTTCCAACCTTAGGTTATTCAATGTCAAGCAGGTTTTTTTCGGTTGATTTCTATAATAATTATTTTACCGGCGGCAATGAAAGGGTGCTTTCCGAAGATGAAAAATTTGAACTGGTAAGGTCAGCTTCTGATAATCCCTCAACTTTCAACGGATTTATTAGCTGGGGCTCGGCTTTGTGGCATACAAAAGCAGGAACTTTCGGTATTTCATTCGACGATAAAATTGGCGGAAACTTTATACCAAGCAAAGATTTTATGGAACTTACGGTTTATGGAAATGAAAGAAACAGACTATACGATTTGTCGGAATCGGATTTCGGATTTTCGTGGATAAGACAGCTTAATATCTCATATTCAAACAGAATCAAAAGTTCCAATAAAAAAGAATACGGTGATTTTTTCTATGGGTTTTCCGTGAAACCTCAAATGGGATTTTATTACGGGCAGATTTTAAATAACAATTATACATTCTATACGGACAGCGTTAATGTATTAAGCGGAACGGGCGGTGCTGAAATTCTCACATCGGCAGTTATGAATGATAAAGATAAGAAACTCAGAGCAAGCTGGACACCTGCCGGATGGGGACTCGGATTTGATTTAGGCGGCAGTATAAAAGTTAAAAATTTTCTTGGTATGGGCTCTTTTGATTTTGGATTGAGTGTGATTGATATAGGTTTTGTAAAGTGGACAGAAAATTCTTTCAGAACAATTCTCGACGGAAATTATTTTATCACTAATTTATATAACAGAGAACAACTTGACTCTCTTGAAACCATAATCGAGGGAAAAAGAACTTACGAAGAATTTACGACGATGCTGCCAACGCACGCCAGACTTGGATTCACATACAGATTGTGTTTGCATAAAGTTGGTGATAATCGTCCCGTTGATGACAGACTTGAGTTTATGAATTTCTCTTTGGAATACATTCAGGGCTTTACAAATAAAAGCGGTGGAACAACAAAGCCGATTCTCGCAACCGGTGTTGAGCTTGTAATTGGAAAAGTTTTTTGTCCGAGATTGGGTGTGACTGTTGGAGGAAGAGAGAAACTAATTTTTTCGGGAGGGCTTGGCATTGATACGGGTCCCGTAGTCTTTGACATTGCCACATCGCATGTCCAGAGCGTGGTTTATCCCAAGAGTTCCGGTGGATTTTCAGCCGCAGCTTCCATCAAAATCAGAATTAAATAAAATTCCTTTTTTAAAACCTCAAGATTAATAATCCGTTTGTACCGTGTGCAGTCAGTACTTTTCCTTTAAAGTATTGAATACTTTTGCACTCTCCGCCCGGCTCAAAATAACCGAACGCCTCAGGGTAAACCGGATTAAACAAATTAAAAACTTCCGTTCCCGCATTGCCCTCTGCTGTAAATAAAAAATTCGGAGAATGGTCAACCGCTTTCACGGATGTATATGTATTTGTAGATGTCATATAAAACGGCTGTGCAGGATTCGAAACGTTTAAAACCGTTACTCCGGCATTTCCGTCAGCGACATACATTAAATCATCTGCAACCTTAATATCATAACATGCACCCGGAGTTGAAAAAGTCGAATATCTGAAAGGTGAAGATGGATTTCCAACATCCACTATCTCAATTTCCGTAACCGATTCAACAAAATATGCAATACTGCCAACCACTTCAATTCTCTTGATAGAATTTGCAGGGGAATATGTTGAAAGCTCCGGAATCTCTCCCGGAAGATTATTCAAATCAAAAATCTTAAACGCAGTTCCACCAAATGATGCATAGAGTTTTCTGTTTTTAGAAACGGCAGATGTAACTCCGCCCGAATAAGAAATCAATGTATCTAAAGAAGGAGCACCCGGATTTGAAATATCCAGAACATAAAGTCCGTTTACAATATCAGAAATGAATGCGTAGGTGCTTCCATTTACGGTATCGTGATAAACTTCTTTAACATAACCAAAAGTTTGATAATTATATACTATTGCGGGCGATTCCGGATTTGTAATGTTAATAATCTGCAATCCATTGGCTC
>CALKAJ010000339.1 GCA_937983305.1 uncultured Ignavibacteriota bacterium
TAAAAGAAAATTAGTTAGATGTTTAGTCATAGTTTGTTGTTTTGTTTGCTTGTGCCTAACGGTTCCGTAGTTATAGCTGCTGGGGAGTTAACCGCCAGCGGCGTCATCCCACGTTAAAAACTACACTAAATTACTAAAAACTTTCGTATCTGCATCATCAGCCCCAGTAGGTATAACTACGTGTTGGGTGCAGTATTTTTATTCTTTTCTATAGACATTTACGTAACCGTCATCCATATAATCTGTGAGAATCAACGTGTCGTTTTCCAGTGAAGTTATTATTGATGCTGGTTTACTTTCGTAGAAAATGAACATTTCATTATACCCTTCAATATTCTTGAGTTCATATTTGGTTTCAATGTTTAAAATTTCATTTCTGTATTGTCGATATGTCAAGTCGTCGCAAAACTCAATGGTTATCATTTCTCCTGTTGATTGTGGCGTGTATATTTGACCTGCAATTCCACCGCTACTTTGAATCCAAGTCCATTTCCCTATCAAAGTTTTGTTTTGATTTTCATCGGATTCCTTGCTACAAGAAACCAAGAAAAATATCATTGAGAAAACGAATATTTTTAATATCACTTTCTCAAAATTGTATTCTATGCGTCTTCCTTTCATAATCATTATTTTTAATACAGATAAAACTATAATTATTTCAATAAATTTTCCATTTCGTATCAATATTGCACCCAACGGTTGGCGGTATGGACAGTAAGGGATTGCGGGCGATGTCCTATCAAGTTACACGAAAATTGAAGCGGGCAACAAACCTTCGCATACCACTGAAACCCTTATTGGCTATACCGCGTGTTAGCTGCTGTATTTTTATAAATTAATTGTTCTTTCTATGTTTATTTGCTCTAAAAAAGTTTCATCGTGCGAAATGACAATCAATGTACCCTGATAATCATTGATGGCATTTGTTAGTATTTCTATGTTATAAATATCCAAATTATTGGTCGGTTCGTCCAAGATTATGATGTCTGGCGATTGATTGTAAATGCTTAAACAACATAACATCAAACGCATTCTTTCCCCACCACTTAAAGCATTGCAAGGCTTGTCCCAATCTTCTTTTGGGAACAAAAACCTATTTAGTCTTATTTTTATTTCGTGTTCCTGCAATGCAAAAGTATTAAATTGCTGTGACTGCTCATAAACTTTTCGGTTGTTATCTATTAACGAATAATCTTGGTCAATATAAACCGATTTGTTTTCTGCAATAAAGACTGTGCCGATTTGCGGTACAAGATATCCCAAAATCATTTTTATTAAAGTCGTTTTACCAGAACCGTTTGCTCCTTTTACAGATATTCGTTCCCCACTAACAATTTGAAAATTCAAATTTTCTCTCCATAAATAGTTTTCGGTTGTGTACCCGAAATTAATACTATTTGCAATAAAAAGATTTTTGCCTCTATGAAGTTTTGAATTGTCAAATCCAAACTTCATTTGGTTAATTTCAGAAAGGGAAGAACGCAACTTTTGTAATTCAGTTCTGACAATTCCTATTTTTTCTGTGTGAACACCCGCTATTTTAGCAGTACTTAACTCTGCACTGTTTTTCATAGCATTGGAAACTATTTTAGGAAGCCCCGCTTTACCACTACTTTTTTTTGCTCGTGTGTCCAGTTTTCTTTGACGTTCCAAAGTTTCACGTTGTTTCTCTTTGGCTTTTTTCAAGTCCTTTTCCTTGCTTTGAATATCTTGGTTAAGCGCATTTATTTCAATTTGTTTTTGTTCCTTATAAAAGTCGTAATCACCACCATAGACTTTAATTCCATTTGAGTTTAATTCGCAAACGGTATCTAAGAGGTTCAGTAATTTTCTGTCGTGGCTTACGATAACCAAAGTACTTTCTGTAGATTGAATATAATCATACAACAGTTGCCTGCCAAAAATATCCAAATGATTGCTTGGTTCGTCCAGCAAAACCAACTCATATTGATGGATAGAAATGCCTGCGAGAAAAACTTTTGTCTTCTGTCCTCCACTAAGGGTGTCCATTTTTTGAGACAAGTCTAAATTGGATAAATGCCAATAGTTCAGAGCATCTTTACAACGGTCTTCTAGTGTCCAGTCATCATTAAGCAGGTTGAAATTTTCTTCACTTATGTTTCCGTTCAAAATTTCATTTAAGGCATTTAACTTATTTTCAATCCTTAATGCCTGAGCAATGCTCAAATGGTTAAACTGTCCGCAAATTTGTGGGATATAATACGGTTCCGCATCAACATTTATTTTACCGCCTGACGGTTCTAATTCTTTAGCAATAATTTTCAACAACGTTGATTTTCCAACTCCGTTGCTACCAATCAAAGCTATTTTGTCGTGGTTGTTTATCGTTAGGTTGATGTCAGTAAACAGCAAATCTTTATTAGGGTGTGTATATGATACACTATGTAAAGTCAACATAATTTCTTTCTTTATAAAAAATGAAACACTCACAGCAAAATATTCTACTGTACTTTTTTATCTATATGTGAAAGAAATTATTTTTTCATCCCTACTGACTGTTTAGTTTTAGATTTTGCAAATATATAAAATTATGTGGCAGCTTCCTAATATTGCAGCTAACGGTCGGCAGTTGCTTACGCTGGGGAGTTAACCGCCAGCGGCGTTATCCGCCGTTAAAAAGTTAGTTAAATGTAATAAAAATTCTGCATCTGCATCATCAGCCCCAGTGAAAGTAAC
>CALKAJ010000340.1 GCA_937983305.1 uncultured Ignavibacteriota bacterium
TCATTAAACTTCCATCCGAAAAAATTTACTGCTTTGCTTAAAGGATTATGAAGCTTTACCCACTCAGCATTCCCTGTCAGCGGGTCGGACATAATATCATTAGTGATAAGTCTGTCGCTGATGTTAAATCTTCTGACCAGTTTATTATTATTTGTATCCATATCCTGAGCAAAACTGACCTGCCCTATAAATTGTTTGACCGCAGAATCGTTAACATTGTAAGTGTAATTATAATTAATCGAATCGCCGGTACTGATTGAAGAGAAGAGTTCCGACTTAATAAGCTCTGACGGCTGAGCAATGCTGTCGCCGTTAGCATCCTTATAGATTCCGAGCGTAACATTATTAGCTGTATTAATACCGAGATTTTTTAAAACAAACTGAAACGAAATATTTTCGCCAAGCTGAGTTGTAGTCGGAATTATGCTGAACGACTTCAAAGCAACATCGTAATCTTTGGCAGTGATTGAGTTAGTTCTGTTTGGAGTGGCTTTTAAGCCGTCCTGAGAAGTTCCCCAGTTAGACTGCTGATTGGTAGGTTGATTGACGCTGATTCTTTCAAGCGAGAAGCCGCCGGAAGAGCCGCCCCAGCTGTTAGTATAGCCAAGCGAATCAATCGTAACACCGGAAGCATCATAAATCATTATGCTCTCATTGCCTGTATTATTTAAAGCATTCCATCCGCTCGATTGAAGAATAATTCCTGTAACACCCGGGAAAGTGTTTTTCAGAATCGTTGAATCCTCGCAAACAATTGCGAAAGTATTCGGCGGAAGAATTATACTAAGCGATGTAATGGTTCTGATTGGATTAGAAGCCGCAGCATCTTTCCATTTCCAGTTCTGAAGATTCACAGAGCTTATGCCCTTGTTATAAATCTCAAACCATTCCTTAGCGGGGCTTGTCGGGGCATACATCACTTCGTTAATTACAACCTGAGAAAATATCTCGGGAGAAATGACTAAAAACAATAAAAATAAAACTATATATTTTTTCATATGCATATTAATATTATAATGCGTAATTTAATATTATTATAAGTTTATAACAATTTACTTAGATTTGAATATGAAAAAATTTAAAATACCCCTTTTTTTAATAATTTCGGCAATTTTCATATCGGGATGTTCATCTTCCGAAAAAATCACATCACCGGAAATTGAATCGAAATATGTAACTCCTTCCACATACTCTCCCGTATTCAATACTCCGGAAATAATTAAACTTCTCGAAGAACTGCCCGAAGAAGTAAAAACCGACAAGAAGGGATTGATACCTGAAATTGAATTTATCGCAGCGCCCGGAATGGAATTTGAAATTCTCGGAAAGCACGAAGAAAAAGGATATAAATTTTTAAAAGTAAAACCTGCCGGTTCAGACGAAACGTATTACATTGACAGCAGATTTCTTGAACCTTTAAAAAATAAAAGCGGCGAAGAAAAATTATCACGCGAAGAAATTATCCGAAACCTTAAATCGCTTACGGGCACTCCATACGAATACGGCGGTTCAATAGCAAACGGCATCTGGAAACTTGAAGCAATGTATGAAATCAAAGGACTCTCGGATAAATGGAAACCCAAAGGACTCGATTGTTCCGGAATGATTTTTCAGGCAACAAATGCAATGACACCGCGCACATCAACCGAGATGACGGAATTCGGGGAAGGACTTGAGATAGAAGGCAAAGAATTGAGCGAGATACTTGAAATGATAGAGCCGCTTGATATAATCGGATATCCCGGACACGTATTCATAGCAATTGACAAGGAATCTGTAATAGAAAGTTCACCCAAAAAAGGAGTAAGAATACTAAACTCAGAAAGCCGTATAAAATCCTTAATGAAAGAGCGTAACCCCGTAAACGCCATCACCCCTGAAAACAAAAGCAAATCCTTTGTAATCCGGAGGTGGTATAAGTAATTTTTTATTTATTGGGGCTGATAATTATATGTATATTTTTTGGTATATTAATAAGATTAGAATAATTATATATTATATCAATGAGTTATTCTGTAATTAGTCAGGTTTATACATATAACTATCTGACATTTGCAAAGATGTAAACAACAATGGAAAAAAACATAAGCATTCAACAAAAAATAAAGCAATTCATTGAAGAAAAACCTGCCGGTGAAATATTCCGATACAAAGACTTACCATTTCAAGGCAAAGAATTAACGGCGGTATCAAAATCTCTAAGCCGATTTAGCAAAAAAGGTATTGTGAGAAGATTAAGGAAGGGAATGTATTACAAACCAAAGCAAACAATATTTGGTGAATTGGGACCGGGTGAAAATGAAATTATAAATGCTTTTACAGTAAATGAAAAATCAATTATTGGCTACAGAACAGGACTGTCAGAGTTTAACAGGCTCGGTTTAACGACTCAGGTACCAAATGAAATATTAATTAAAGTGCAGGGTAATAAAAGAAACACTAAAATCGGCAACTTAAGAATTAAATATACAGGATTTAAACA
>CALKAJ010000341.1 GCA_937983305.1 uncultured Ignavibacteriota bacterium
AATCAAAATGCGGCGAATGTTCAAGCATTGATGATGAAGTTAATTCAAAAGAGTTTGAATTAACCAAACAGGTAAAAAATATTTCCATAGTACAGGAAGAATCAACTCTAATAGATTTTGATTTCAAAACAAGAAAGTTTGAAGCATGCAAATCCGATAGGGTTATTTTCCAAAAAAAAACATTCATATTAAAGTCCTCACTACTGATTTAGAAAAATAATTTTAAATTATTTTTTCTAAACTCAAATATTTTCTAAAAATGAAATTTTTAATTGTAATAGTGTTATTACTATTTGCTTTTAATAGTGATATAAATTCACAAACCATAAACGGAACAGTAAAAGGCAAAACAGGTTCCGCAACAGAACCGTTGCCGGGTGCTGTTATTCGGATTCAGGAATCAAAAAACGGAACTGTAACAGACAGCATTGGATATTTTACTCTTAAATTAAATACATCGGAATCCGATGTTTTAATTGTATCATACTTTGGATTTAAATCAGACACAATAAACGTAAAAGGGAAAGAAAACATAGATGTAATATTGGAAAATGATTTTTCTACTTCCGAGATAAAAGTAAATGATACTAAACATACTTTTATTGAAAACAAAGGAGCTAAAACAGAAGTACTTACCGGTGTTGAATTCAGAAAAGCCGCTTGTTGTGATTTGACAGGATGTTTCGGTAATAATTCATCAATTGATATAGCAGTAACTGATATAATCACAGACAGCAGGGAATTAAAAGTACTCGGATTAGAAGGTAAATATACACAGATATTGATTGATAATCAACCGCTTGTATCCGGAGTCAAAACAAAATATGAGCTAAGCAGTATTCCGGGAACATTAATAAATTCGATTAAAATATCAAAAGGAACAAATTCTGTTATACAGGGATATGAATCCATTGGCGGATTGGTCAATGTACTTTTAATGGATTATGAAAATTCAGACAAAGTATTATTGAACGGATATTTGAACCACGGTATGGAAAAACAGTTTAACGCAAACTATGCCGGTTCGTTTAAATCTCTTAATTCATTTTTCAGTTTTCATACAGTTCAGAAATCGAACAGAATAGATAAAAACGCAGACGGATTTCTGGATAATCCTTTAACAACAAGATATATGTTTTTTAATAAATATGACATAGGAGAAAACAACGGCAAAGATATATTTTTCGGAAATATTGGTTTCCGATACTGGAACGAAGAAAGAATTGGCGGACAGCTAAATTTTGATAAAGACTTTGAAGGCTCAAATAAAATTTACGGACAGACGGCAAATATAAACAGCGGAGAAATTTATTCAAGGTCTATCTTAAAGTTGTCCGACCATAAAGAACTAAAATTCTTAATAAACGGAAGTTTGTATTCCGCAAAATCATTTTATGGAATAACGAAATACGATGCAAATCAACAAAATTTCTATTTAAATGCAATATATGATATTGAATTCAATCACGATTTAAATCTTAAGTTCGGAGCCGGATATAAATACCAGAACACACAGGAGGATATTAAATTTTCAGAACAAACGCAGAAGACATTTGCCGGTAATTATAAAACTCTTGAATCCATACCCGGAATATTTATGGAATTATCAGTTATCACATTAGGTGAGAAATTAAATATAATACCCGGAATGCGAGCCGATTTTCATAATAAATACGGAACCGTTTTAACTCCAAGGTTGCTTTTAAAATATATGCCAACCCCTTCAACAACTGTGAGATTGACAGCAGGGACCGGATTCAGAACTGTTTATGTATTTAATGAATATTCAAATGCACTTGCAAGCTCAAGAAATATAATATTTAATGTTAACAATTCATTAGAGCCGGAAAAAGTTTTCAATTACGGAATTGATTTACTTCAGATGTATGATTTTGGGAGCGTAACAGGAAATTTCAATATTGATTATTTCAGAACAAATTTCGCCAATAAAGTTACTGCCGACTATGATACAGACCCGAATTCTTTAATCTTTTCAAATCTAAAAGCAAACAGTTTTTCAGATGTATTTCAGGCGGAATTAAATTTAAATATTAAAAAGATGGTAGATTTGAAATTTTCATATAAGTATTTATATTCGGAATATGAATTAAACGGCATAAGATATGAAGAGCCGTTCGAATCTAAACATAAGGTCCTCGGTTCTGTAACTTTTACGGCACCTGAGGAACTTTTTATATTTAACGCAAATGTTCAATGGTACGGTAAACAAAGACTCCCATCCACTTTAAAAAACCCATTGGAATTTCAGAGACCGGGTGAATCAGATTCCTATTTCCTGATAAATTCACAATTAACCAAAAAAGCCGGTATGTTTGAATTATATTTCGGGGTTGAGAATTTGCTGGATTATATGCAGCCAAATCCTATTATTGACCCGCAGAATCACTTCGGTAAATATTTTGATACTTCATTTATCTGGGGAACTGTAAAAGGAAGAGAATTTTATGCCGGATTCAGATTTTATGTAAAATAAAAAAAAGAGCCTGTGTTTGTTTAACACAGGCTCAGTTATAAAATTTTAATCAAATACTATTTCTTACTTTTTCTTTTTGCTTCGTAAACAGCCATTGCTGTGATATTTACAATATCATCAACAAAACATTCTTGTGTGAGTAAATAAACAGGTTTTTTAATTCCCATTAGAATAGGTTCGATTGCTGTTGCCCCGCCGAGAGCAATTAATAGTTTATAAGCAATATTGGCAGAAGTTAAATCAGGGCAGATAAGTAAATTAGCTTCTTCTTTTAAATTGCTGAACGGGTATATTTCGTTGAGTAAATCAGGTTTTAAAGCTATATCTGCAAACATTTCACCTTCAATCATCAAGTCAGGCATTTTTTCTTTTACTATTTCAACTGCTTTTCTGACTTTGTCCGTAAGCGGATGTCTTGTACTTCCGAAATTACTAAATGAAAGCATCGCAACCGACGGTATAATATCAAGATTTCTTACAGTATTGGCTGAAAGCATTGCAATCTCTGCGAGTTGTTCAGAGTCAGGATTAATATTGACAGTTGGATCCGAAATAAATATTGTCCTGTTTTTAAATATCAGCATATACAAACCTGCAATACTATGTACACCTTCTTCTTTGCCAATTATTTGCAAGGCAGGTCTGATTGTGTCCGGATAGTGTTTTGTTAATCCGGAAATCAAACCATCAGCTTCTCCGGTACTGACCATTAACATTCCGAAAATATTATTTGTTTTTACCATTCTTTCCGCTTCTTTTCTTGTAAGCCCTTTTCTCAGTCTTTTGTTATATATAGTCTCAAA
>CALKAJ010000342.1 GCA_937983305.1 uncultured Ignavibacteriota bacterium
AGCCATTTGTGAACCTGTTTGGTCAATTAATGTTTGTAAGGTATTCCGGAAGAATTTTGTTATTTCATCTTCACTTAGCATTTTCACGGTTAGTATAGATGATTTTTCATTAATATCGTTATTTATCTGAATATTCTCTGCCAGATTGTTAAAGGTTTCTGACAGAATGCCAATCTCGTTTTTTGATTGATAATTGCTTCGTGCCGACATATCGCCTTTATCGAAACCACGGGTAGTTGCAGTAAGTTCTGAGACAGGTGAAAGTATATTTCGCAGCAACAAATAATAAATTATTAAAGCGATTACAACTATTAAAAAAACAACTATAAATAATTGAACCATAAGAGTATTATTCAACCTGTGAGATTGATCCTGAAATTCAGCTGCTTTAAGGAAGGCAAACTTGCTGATTTTTTCAATCATGCCATTCAACTCATTTAGATGTTCACTGCCCAGTGCCGTGCCTGTGTGAATATTAATTATTTTAACCTCCTGCCTGTTTCCAGCCAGGATAAGTTGCAGCACAAGATCGCGATTTTTTTTGCACTCCGTTAAGGCAGTTCTAAGGCTATCAGTAAGCTCGGATTGCCCAAGAAATGCCTTTTCCAGAATTACCAGATTTAGCTGAATCTTATTATCATTTTCTTCTATTATTTTCACAAATGGTTTCATAGCGTCATAATCATCAAAAGACATTGCGGTTTCCATTGCCCAGTGAATCTGGTTGACACTTGCTTCTATCGCCCCAATTGCGCTTCTTGTTTTTAATGGATGTTCGTAAAGCAGCTCAATTTGATTATGTATTTTGTTTGCTTGATTCAGGGATATTATCGCAAAAGTAATTACAAGCAAAAGTAAAATTGAGAATCCCGCGGTAAACTGCGTTTTGATTTTTAAGTTTTTTAATTTCATGCCTTTTTCTGTTTTTTTCTGAATATTGCAGTTTGGGGAAATACTTCTTTAAAATTTCCGGCTTTTAGCAGTTCTCTTTCCGCTTCTCCGGTTATTATCAACCCGTCTTCGGCAAGGGAATCATATATCTTATCTAAAATAATTTTTTGAAAAGCCGGCTTGTAATAAAATAAAATATTGGCGCATAGTATCATATCAAAATCCCCGTATATACTGTCAGGCGGACTTGTATGTTTACTTAAGAGGTCAAACACTGAGAACTCACAATGCTTTTTCAGCTCCGGAGTTATTGAATAAGTATTACCTGATTTGATAAACCATCGTTCCAGCTGTTTCAGGGTTACATTACCAACAGATTCGTAAGTGTATTTGCCGCCGCGAGCCAAATTTATCTGTTTTTCATCACTATCGGTTCCAAAAATCCGGTACTTGATTTTTTCGTTTTGCCATTTGAAATTCTCCAAAATCATTGCAATGCTATAGGCTTCCTGCCCTGCGGCACATGCTGCAGACCAAATACGTATTTCTTTGTTCTTTTTATTTTTCTTATTATATATTATTTCCGGTAAAAGGAGACGCTCGAAAACTGAAAAGCTTAAAGAGTTTCGGAAGAACTCTGTATAGCTTATCCTGAGAGATTCTAAAAATTGTCCGGCTTCAGGTTCGAGCTCTGTCACTAAACGGCTATATGCGGCTATATCAATGCAACCCGTTTTATCCATTCTTTGTACAATGTTTTTTTTCACAAAAGTATCATCGAATCCGGAAATATCTACTCCATAGGTATTAATAAGAATTTCTGTAATATGCCGGTTCATATCGTTTTATTATTAATATTCATTTCTATTCCACTATTTTGTATTTTGCTTCTCTGCCGGATTTTATCAGGAGACTGTTTATTTCTTTCTTTAATTCAATCATTGTTATCTCGCGTCCGACCATTAACGTATTAAATCGTTCCAATTCCTGCATTTTCATTGACAGCGCCTCCTCTGCAGCTTTTAATTCCGAAATATCGTGGTGGGTTGAAAGTACACATGCCTGGTTTTCGTATTGAACAAAGATGCCGCTGCCCAGAGCCCAGATTTCTTTTCCGGCTGTGTTTTTCATATGCATCTCGAAATTCTTTACTGAACCCTTTTCCTTCATCTCTTCTAACCATTTTTGCCGGTCTTCAGGATTTACCCAATAGAATAATGCTTTATCGTTATCGGAATTTTTTTCTGCATCAAACAATTCGCGGCATTTGGGATTGATATATAATATTTTACCGCTCACCGTTACGATGCCCAATGAGATTGGAAGTGTTTCAATTAATTGCTCGAATTGCCGGTCACTTTGTTTTCTTGCTTCCTCCGCTTGCTTGCGCTCGGTGATGTCCATAATACTTGAAAGAATACAAATTTCGCCTTTAAGGATAATGACCTTTGCGGAAAACGAGCCGAAGAAAGTCGTATTATCTTTTCGCCTGAACTCATATTCTTTTTCTACAACCGTTCGTCCGGAGTTAAGTTCGTTCACTACGAAGTTACGGTCTTCTATATTCGACCATACTTTTAGACCAATTGAAGAGTTGTTTAGAGTCTCTTCTCGTGTAAACCCTGTCATTGTTATAAACATATCGTTAACTTCAATAAACTTTCCGTCATTTGCCCGAGTTATGGTTATGGCAAATTGTGAAGTCTGAAACGCAATAGAAAATTTCTCATCACTCTCACGTTGTGCAATCTCTGCTTTTTTACGCGCGGATATATCTGTATGAGCACCGAATACTCTAACAACCTTGCCGTCTTTGTTTTTTATTGATGAAGCTTTATTATATATCCACCTGTAGCTTCCGTCTTTGTGACGAAATCTGAACTCAAGATAAAAATGTTTCTCCGGATTATTTAAATACTCCTGAACAGCATTAAGACAGGCTTCCCTTTCGTCCGGATGTAAATGTTCTACCCAGGTGCTAAACTTATTTTCGAGTTCGTTTTTTTCGTAACCTATTTGCCTTTTCCATTGTTCCGAATAAAATATTTCATCTGTTTCAACATTCCAATCCCAGATACCGTGTTCTGTTGCATCAATAACCAGTGCATATCTTTTCTCGCTTTCTTCTGTATTTTCTATGGCTTTTTTGAGTTCAAGATTTGCCTGATTGAGTTCCTCGTTTTGTGCAGCTATTTCTTCGCTTTTTTCCTGAAGCAACAGCTCGGATTTTTTTCGCCCGGTGATGTCAAGCATGGCACCTATCATGCGAACAGCCTTACCTTTCCTGTCACGCAGGACAAAGCCGCGATCCATTACGTATGCGTATGTTCCATCTGCTTTTAGAAAACGGTATTCGTCATGCCAGGTATCAAGCTCAGAATTATTCACAACTGAAAAAAAAGTATTATGAACCCTATCCTTATCTTCCGGATGTACCCTATCAACCCACCAATTAGCATTTACAGGATGCTCTACAATCTCAGTCCATCCAAAGACTTTAATGCCGGCTTCATTCCATTGTTGCGTATCATTTATTACATCCCAGTCCCATATAACGTCGTTTGTTGCCCTGTTTGCCAATCGTAAACGTTGTGTAATCTCAGCTTCTGCCTCTTCCGCCTGCTGCCGCTCTATAAGATTCCCAATATATTGAGCTGATGCCTGAATCCGTTTTTTGGCATAATCTATTATGAACTGAGGTCGAACCTTGTATTCCTCTCTTGCTTTTTTTAATTCTTTAACAGGAACCTTATACAAGACGGATAATTTCTGCAGTTCGTCATCTGTCTTTGGCGGCTCTCCGTATCCGAAGTTGATAGCACCAATCACTTCTCCATTGGCATATATGGGAACTGCAAAAAGACGAATACCTCCTTTACATTCTACATCAGCAGGTTTACCGCTTTCAATTGCTTCAAGTGAGGCATCCCGCCAGCAGGATTCGTGGCAGTGCCATTTGCCACAATTTAAGGCTTCTTCGTTGCTTTTCGTTTTGCAAAGCTTCCTTGATGCTGAGTCCATCATCTTACACCAGTTTGAGGAAAAGAGTCCCATTGCGTAATCACCGTTCTTTTCATATATTGCTGATGATGTCTCCAGTAAATCAAGATACTCAGAAGCAATTTCTATTAATTGCTTGTTTCCTACCGAAGAAATGATTAAACCGTTTTTGTTCAGCTTACCTAAATCACCATATTCCGGTACTGAATTTTCGTTCTTCACCTTTCTTCCCGATAGCATCCATTCAATCTGCTGAAGGGCTTCTGTTGATTCTTTATGCTCTGTAATATCGTGGTGTGCTCCCAGCATTCGTATCGGTTTTCCTTTTTTATCACGGATAGCAAGTCCGCGGCAACGTATCCAAACCGTTGAACCGTTTTTATGTTTATATCTTACTATCTGATCATAAGGGTGATTTGGATTTTCGCAGTGTTTGGTAAAGTTGTCTAATGCAACTTTTAAATCATCATGATTAATAATGCTTTGCCAGGCACTTGACTTGTGCGGCATCTCAGCAGGGTCATACCCTAACACAGTCCAAAACTTTTCATTCATCCATTCATTTTCGGGGTTTTCCAAATCCCAATACCATAAACCATCAAACGAACTTTCCTGAATAAAATCAAAAATACTTTTGTCAGTCCGGATTAATTCGTAAAGTTCTTTTTTTAAATACATATCTTTGGTTTTAATAATTCAAAAGAATTGTCTGTTAGTACCTGCCGGTTCTTGTATGTATCGTAAATAGGAGTCGCCTTACGTTAAACGCATTGAATGCTGTTGTCGCGTAAAAGTAAGAATACCGTTTTTCTTATTCAAGTCTTTTTTAAGCGATTGCTTAAACTCATTCCGATATTTTCCCCCTGTTGTTTTATTTTTGCATTTGTATTTAATGCAGCATTATCATCTGTTTTCAAAAACAATAATATCTTTGAATCCGGATTGCCACTGAGTTTCCTTATGTTGTCACTTGCGTGTTTATACTGTAATATAAACCGTAGCGTTTGTTATTTCGTCTTCGTTTTTTCCCGGGCGGAATAAATCGAACTGTGAATTTATTAGTATCTCGTTTTTAGAACAATATTACCAAGCTCTTTTATTTCGTCCTGAGTTGTAAAAAATACTCTGCCATTTTTAGATATTACTTCCCAGGCAATATTACTTGTGATATCGTCTATGGCATCCTGTTTAGTTCTGTCATCTATCAATTCAAATGTCCTTTCACTTGTCATAAGTACAGGTTGTGAAAAGTCTTGATGAACTATTAATAAATCACCGCGGCCATCAATTGATGCCTGAAATATTTCCTGTAAATCGGTCAATACAGAACCTTGTGAAACAGATTTTTTTATTTCTTCTATTGCTTCGGCTCTGCGGTTGTGTTGCAAGGCTTTTACTAATTCCCAACCCTGCATTGCAATGTTATGCTTGGCTGTATTATTATAGTCAATGCTTGAATAGCCGATATAAATTGATGGTTTGTCGGCAACCTGCATCAATCGGCTGAAGTTATCTTCCGTACAAATTACAACACAATTCAATCCGGTCTCGTTATTAATTTTAACAACTGCCTTATCTACTTTATTCAAAAACTCACGGACTAAATCGTCAAGGTGTTTTGAGTCGCTTCCCCTGTCAGAATGGGTGTTGTAATGTCTGTTTTCTGAAAACGGAAAGTCATCATTCTTAATTTCATTTTCTATGCCGTCATTTATTGTGTTGTATAGATTTACACCGCTTTGTGACAACAAAAGAATTAAATACTCTTCGCTTCGGTTGTAAGATTTTAACAAAGGACGAATATTAAAAGTATTTGATATATGTACTCCATTTTCGTTCGTTGGCCAGGTTGACTTTATTATTTCTTTCGTATCGTTTGAAAGAAAAACGTGTAAACTATCCAAATTATAATTTACATCTGTTTCTTTTTCAATTTCCGAAAGCTTCTCCAATAAAGATGATACAGGTCTTTTACCAAATTCCTTTACTACCCTTTCTTCCGCTTCCTTTAATAGATTTTTTAATTGGATTGCATCTTGTGCATTGTCAGGATGAGTTCTGTGAGTATTTAGCGAAATAGTAACACATGGTGTGTTTTTTTCTTTTGCTATCTTTTCTAATTTTTTTCTGATTGTCATATCTGTTTTTTTTAAGTTAATTAATTTCCAACTCTGTTGAATTTTCGGATTACTTCTCTTTGAAATGTTTGGTCATTTTGATTTTATTACTCTCGTCATACCATTTGCTTAGCTTTTTTATTTGTATGATTAGTATCATACTTAATTGTTTAAATCGGTAATCTTTTCGCTCTTTTAATCATCAATCGGTTACGTCTCCCTATAATTATGTTGAAATAGGATGTCTAAGTTAATGTAAGGATACTACTGTCTTTAATCAAGTCTTTTTATTTATTGTTCAAATTCTGTTTGAGATTTTCACCCCTGTTGTTTTATTTTTGCATTTCTATAATATTTTGTTTTTGCTTTATTGATACAAAAATTTTACCTTTGATTAATTTTCTTTTTAATGGCTTCTTTTAAAACCGTCTTTTCAGAAAAAGATTTCAGGTTTTTTATTGCCGCAAGACTTTCTTTTACAATTGCAATTTTAATGCAGTCCGTAGTTGTCGGCTGGCAAATGTATGAACTTACCAAAGACCCGCTCGCTCTCGGATTGGTCGGTCTTGCAGAGGCAATTCCCGCTATTCTTACGGCTCTTGTTTCCGGTACCATTGTTGACAGCAACGACAGAAAAAAAGTTTTACTGTTTGCCTATATCTTGATGTTTGTAAGCTCGGTTTTGCTTTTTCTTGCATCTTCGGATTTTTTTATTGAAGTCATTAGCGTTAAAGTTTTTGTTATCTACTGCGTTGTTTTTATTACGGGAATCTCAAGAGGGTTTTATATGCCCGCCGCTCAGGCATTGCTCGGACAGATTGTCAGAAAAGATTTATATGCTTATGCCGTAAGCTGGAACGCTTCAGTCTGGCAAATCGGAGCTATTACAGGTCCCGCAATCGGCGGTTTTGTTTACGGATTTTTCGGAGTGAATATTACTTACGGTTTTATTATTGGTTTTATTTTTCTTGCAATTCTGTTTCTGAGTTCGATTTCGAAAAAAGATTTGCCGATTAATACAGTGAAAGGGCTTTCGGTTTTTGATAAACTTACAAGCGGTATTAAATTTGTTTTTAATAAGAAAATTGTTCTGGGGTCTATGACTCTGGATTTGTTTGCAGTGCTTTTCGGTGGAGCCACTGCACTTCTGCCAATCTTCGCTTCAGATATTCTTGATGTTGGTCCGAAAGGGCTCGGAATTCTGAGGGCGGCTCCTTCGGTTGGTGCGGTTATAGATCGGAAGAGCACACGTCTGAACTCCAGTCACGAATCACCATCT
>CALKAJ010000343.1 GCA_937983305.1 uncultured Ignavibacteriota bacterium
GAGATGGTGATTCGTGACTGGAGTTCAGACGTGTGCTCTTCCGATCTAAAAACCTTCCACTATTTCATTATAAGAAGTGTACATTCGACAGGAAATAATATCTGTGCCATTTGCAAATATCAGCTTACCGCCGCTTTTTTTTACTTTTCTTCCCAGCCATACATCTTCGACTATTTTATTCTTTAAGCTTTCGTGACCGCCAATAAATTCATAGAAGCTTTTTTTAAAAAACATAAATTGCCCGTTTGACATCGTAAGCGATTCTTTTTTGGTGTGCTCTACCAGAGGCATTGGAAGCAAAGTCAATACCGTGAAATGAAGCATTGGAATAGTAATCTTCTCCCAGAAAGTCCCTGCCTCCTCTTTGGGCATTAGGGAAACTAAGTCCGGATTATATTTCTCCGTGAATGAGATAATTCCCGACAATGCGTTTTTTTCAAGTTTTGTATCTGCATCAATGAACAAAAGATATTCACTTTTCGCACTTTGAAAAAGTTGATGACATGCATAGTTCTTACCAATCCAATTCTCCGGTTTTTCTTTTCCCTTTTTGTATTGAAATTTTGGATTAGATATGCGGCTTAAAATTTCATCTGTTTTATCCGTAGAATTATCATTTAAAACAATCAGTTCGTAATTATCATAACTCTGTTCCAGTACAGATTTTACACATTGCTCAATATTTTCCTCCTCATTTCTTACCGGAATTAAAACGGAAATGTAAGGTTTAAAAGTTGATTCGCTTTTTAGATTAAATATTTTTTTCTGGTAAAAAATGTTTATCAAATTAATAATAAACAGCAAAGACAGTGAGAGAAAATTTCCACTGATAATATTTGTATTATTTCAAACAATATTTCTTTATTATAATTTTTACTTTCGTTAACTTACCAAAATATAAAATTTTATTTTAATATTGAATATAGTAAGAAATGATAATGAATTTCTATGGAATAAAATTACTGCCAAAGGCTCTTATGAGTGGTGGTATTTTGATTGTATTTCCGACAGTACTGATTATTCGTTAGTTGTAATTTTATATTCAGGATTTCCTTTCGCACCGGCATATCATAAAGATATTAACAAAGGAAAGGATATGTGCTCGCTTGATTTCCCCGGAGTGACATTATGCTTATACAAAGGAAACAGAAAAGTTATAAATATTCACAGGACAATGAAAGACATAAAATACACCGGCAAGGGAGTTTCAATAAAAACGCCGGGTAATATTTTATTAGAGCGGAAAAATGACGGCTCTCAGCATATAGTTATTGAAACGTCGTCATTATATAGAAATAAATCCTTCGTTTGCGAACTTAATTTCTTTCCAATACAAAATTTAAATAATCAAATACTTCCGGAGTTATCCGGCATTAAAGATCATTTTTGGAAACCTGCAAATCCTAAAGGATTTATAACTGCTGATATTAATATCTATAAGAAAAATAAAAAAATAGAAAATATTTACATTAAAGGCTCAGGATATAATGACCAAAACTGGGGCTTTGTTCCCATTTACCATGAAATCTCCGAATGGAATTGGGGAAGATTCCATTCAGATGAATTAAATGGAATATACTTTGATGTTGAATACCTGAATGGATATGACGAAAGGTTCTCAAAACTTATACTCTATGACAATAACGGAAAATTAGTATATTCCGGAAAAGCTTCGTTTTTTTATAACAAGAAAAGAAACTATTTTTATCTGAATTATGGTAAAGAAGTTAAGATTGAATCGGAAAATATTTCAATTATAGTAAATTGTATTGATAAGGTTGACAACGGTCCGTTCTATATCAGATTCTTATCTGATTTTAAAATCAATTACAACGGGAAAAATATTACTGCTAAAGGTTTTACAGAATACGTTTCTCCGGGAAGATTGAAAAACAGATTTTTATACCCCTTTATTTCCCTGAAATTAAAATAATTTTTTTTTATCCAAAGATTTTTTACCACGCATAACAACTTCAAAACTTTCTAATTTGTTATCCGAATATGCTTCCCTGAATTCATCATTAACTTTATTAAAATGCTTTTTAATAGTATCGGTGAACTCATTCCTGTCTGAATTCAATCCTTCAACAAACTCTTCGGTTCTGAAGAAATTTATAAATATCTCGGGCATTTGCTCGGTTGTATATTTATAATCTAAATGTATATAAACTAAATTTACTTTTTCCAGTTTCTCAATAAGGAATGAAACACCGGAATAAAATCTTGAATCGCGTTTTTCATTTGGAGTTATTTCTCCCTGAGGAAACAGATACAACGACTCAAATCTTTGTTTCAGTAAAGAAGCAGCAAAATTTAATGACATCAAAGATTTCCTGTTGTCTTCTCTGACAATTGGAATAGCACCAATTTTGAGGAAAAAAGGATGCTCTAAAATTTGTTTGTTTTCCATAATGCAATAACCACCTGTTTTAAGGAAATCATATCCAAGCCATATTACTACTGCTGCATCCCACCAATTCGGATGATTTAAAACAAAGACAACAGGTACATTTGAAGTTTTAGATTTTTCAATAAACTTAAAAACCTCTGATGAGTTTTTAATCCTTATTGCAAAAAAGTTTTTCTTTAGCATGTGTATAAAAACTTTTCTAAAGAAAAAAACAAAAAATTTATTTTTTTTTCGCGGGAATTCCATTCAATATCCTATAGCTTCGCCATAACCGCGTCTGTCTGAATAGCCGGACATTGAGCCGTCCGGATTAAAAAGTATGGCATCAATTCTGCCAAAACTGCCTATCGGAGCAAAACTATATCCAATATCTTTTAAAACTTTTAAAGTCGTTTTCTCTATCGAACCGTTTTCATAAAAAACTTCATCCGGAAACCATTGATGATGTATTCGAGGTTCATCTATAGCCGCCTGAAGAGAGAAATTATAATCAATTACATTAATAATCATTTGTAAGACTGATGTAATAATTTTACCTCCGCCGGGAGAACCTGTAATCATAAACGGTTTTCCGTCTTTTAGAATGATTGTTGGAGTCATCGAACTCAGAGGTCTTTTCCCGGGTGTAATTGAGTTTGCATATCCACCAAGAAGTCCAAAAATATTTGGTGAGCCCGGTTTCGTTGAAAAATCGTCCATTTCATTATTTAAAAGAAAACCTGCATCTTTAACAACAACTTTATTGCCATAAGTATCGTTTATTGTGGTTGTAACAGAAACCAGCATCCCGTTTTTATCGGCAATAGAATAATGAGTAGTATTATCGCCTTCCTTAATGAGGTCTTTACCGGGTCCGATTTCTTTGCTGTTTCCGGCTTTTCCCGGGATAAAATTTGAAAATCTTTTTTTAGCGTATTCCTTTGAAGTTAATGTTTTATAAGGTACCGGAACAAAATCAGCATCTCCCATAAATTCGCTTCTATCGGCATAAACTCTTCTCATCGCTTCAATCATAACATTTAATATTCCGGTTGATTTGAATCCAGAACCTTCTAAATCAAATTGCTCAAGAATGTTTAAAAGATAAATAAGGCAAATTCCACCGCTGCTTGGCGGAGGCATGCTGATGATTTCAAATCCTCTGTAATTTCCATATAATGCAGGCCTCTCAATAACATTATAATCTTCAAGGTCTTTATGAGAAATTATTCCGTTACCTCTTTTCATTTCTTCAACAATAAGATCGGCAGTTCTTCCTTTATAAAACCCGTCTCTTCCAAATTGCGAAATTAGTTTTAAAGTATTTGCAAGATCCTGTTGTATGAAAACATCTCCCTTTTTCCAATCACCTGCAAACAACTGCTTCGAACCTTCAAATTGAGAAAACTCTTCCTTATGATTTTTTAATCCGTTTACAATTTCTTTTTCCATAGGGAACCCTTTCTCGGCTAATTCAATTGCATAACTCAAAATCTCTTCTCTTTTCATTGTTCCGTATTTTTCCTGCGCATATAACATTCCTGCTACTGAGCCGGGAACTCCTGCAGCAAGATGGCCAAATGAGCTCAAATCTTCAATAACTTCACCATTTTCGTCAAGATACATATCCCGTGTAGAAAGATAAGGAGCCTTCTCTCTGTAGTCTATCGTAGTGCTATTGCCGTCAGGAAAAGAAATTACCATAAACCCGCCGCCGCCTATATTTCCTGCAGTTGGGTAAACCACCGCAAGAACAAATCCGACACCAACAGCAGCATCTACTGCATTCCCGCCTCTCTTTAATATCTCAATTCCTGTCTGAGAAGCTAATTTATTTGCGGAAGCTACAACTCCATTTTTAAAGTTCTGTGAATTTGCTGTTGAAGCAAATACAAAACTTAATAATAAAAACGCCCTGAATAATTTCATGGAATTTAATTTAAATTAATACAGAAATATTTTAAAAATTATTTCTTCTTGAATTCTTCCGAAACTTTGAAAACAACAGGAGGAAATCTTTTAAATTTGTTATTGGCAATCATAGAATCAATTTTCTCGATGTAGTCTTTCGTATAACCTGATTTCAACAACATTGCCTTTGATTTCCTGTTATTAATTTTTTGGAACAAAAATTTATCTACCTCCTTATAAGTCAGACCCATTTCATTTTCATCAGTCTGCCCTTCCCATAAATCTGCTGAGGGTTTCTTATCAATTATACTTTGAGGAATTTTAAGATATTTTGCCAGATCCCATATTTGTGTTTTATACAAATCTCCAATCGGATTAATTGCACAGGCAGTATCTCCAAAAATAGTTGAATAACCCAATAAAATTTCTGTCTTATTTCCGGTTCCAATCACGATAGCATTTTCCCTCGCAGATAAATCATACAGTGTTATCATTCTAACCCTTGCCATTACATTACCTTTTCTTAGATTTGAAATCTCTTTGTCATTCATCTTTGACAAATAAGAATCAACAACTTCCGAAATTTCAACCGTAAGGCATCTTACTTTTAACTCTCTGACAACCTTTAATGCATCAGTTATACTTGCTTTACTGCTTGTTTTATAAGGCATCAAAACACAAAGGACATTTTCTTTTCCAAGTGCTTCTGCCGCAAGATAAGCAGTTACTGCAGAATCAATTCCTCCTGAAAGTCCAATAACAGCTTTAGAGATACCTATCTTACGGGTTTCGTTCTTTATAAATCCCGTTAAAAGCTTTTTAAGAATAGAATTATTATACTTCATAAATTAAATAATAAAAAAAAGCCGCCCTTTATAGGAACGGCTTTAAAAATAAAAAACAAATAAATTATTTTGAAACTTGATATACAATTTTTCTAATAGTATCAAATTGTAAGTAGGGAAACATTTCCTGAATTTTGTCAATTGCCTCACCTGCGCTCATCTCTCTTCTCATATCTTTATACATCTGCCTGATTTTAAAGTCTCTTATCGCCTTCTCGTCCAGTAATTTATACTTCTTCAAAGTTTCAAATACATCATCATCTATCAAATCCGACAAAGGATTAGTGTTAGAATTTTTTGGTTTTATAACCGGCTTCACCTTGCTTTCTCCTGTTATTTATTTTACTTAAGTTGTTAAAAAATCGTATATTATCCGATCTATAAGCATTTTTTATTTAATATATCTATATACAAAAATAACTCAAAAAGGTGCTAAAAGTCAAGTTGACTAATAAATTAAGTTTTTGTATTGAAAATAAATAAATATGCATATAATTTAATTGATTATATAAAAACATATTATAACGATGGCTAAAAAAATTGTTTTATTTCTATTTGTTTTCGGGTTTGTTTTTTCTTCGGGTCAGTTATTTTCTCAAGAGACAGAACATTTAAAAGTAAATGTTTATCAGTCTAAGGATTTTTATTCTGCTAAAGATACGGTTAAGCTTGCTGTTGTGCTTGATATTAATTCCAAATATCACATACAGTCCTGGAAACCTAAAGATGAAAATTTCATAAAAACTGAAATTACTTCTGAGGGAAATTCTTATAAAATGTCAGGAATTGTTTATCCGCAGGATAAGCCATACAAACTTGAGTCTAATGAAGAGATTAATGTTTATGGCAATGAAACAATAATCGGCGTTATTCTAATACCTGATAAGATCGGAAGAGCAAACGTCTGAACTCCAGTCACGAATCACCATCTCGTATG
>CALKAJ010000344.1 GCA_937983305.1 uncultured Ignavibacteriota bacterium
AGATGGTGATTCGTGACTGGAGTTCAGACGTGTGCTCTTCCGATCTATTGGGCAAAAAGATGAAATCAAAATGAAAAACGAAAACCAGCCGAGAATAGTTCTTCTTGTATCAAGCTTTCCCGAAAAATCTCCTATTAAAGGCGGATGTTCAACTCTGATAATAAATAATATCAATCCTGCCCATACAAGCCAGTTTATTGAGCCAATTCGTATATCAGGAAATAATAATTCAAGTAATCCGAGTGCTCCGAAAATTACAAGTATAAAGAAAACTGTCCAAGCAAGTGTTTTATGCTTGTCCCCGAACATTGCGTAAGAAATGTGTCCTCCGTCAAGCTGACCTACCGGCATCATATTTAATGCAGTAACAAGTAATCCAAACCAACCGACAACCAGAAATGGATAATGATATATTTCATTCATTGGGGGAATAAAAGCACCCGGGGAAAAAAAGTGAGTAATTTTCTCAAATAAAAAAAAGATTAAGTTGTAACCGAAAGTTAATCCTTTTGTTGAGATGCCCCAGTCTCTGTACTCGGGATGTATATTGTATAAATAATCTATCGGGGGAAGAGTCGAGAAACCAATTATCAAAATAATCAATGATGCAATCCAGCCTGCTATGGGACCGGAGATGCCGATATCAAAAAGTGAATTTCTTGTCTGAGTTCCGGATTTCATTTTAATAAGTGCACCCATAGTCCCAAATGGGTTTAAAAAAAGAAACGGAAAAGGAATGTAATATGGCAATGTAACATTTACTTTGTGAATCCTTGCGGCAAAATAGTGACCGAACTCGTGTGCACTTATTACAAACATTATTAAAACAGAATATGTAATGCCCGCCATTAAATTTTCAAGCTGGTATGGATCTTGATTCGACCAGGCAACGCCTGCAAGTGTTGTGGTAAAAAATGTAGCTATGAAAAGCAGTATGTTAATATAAACCGGAGATTTTTTCTTTTTATTCTCAGCGGTATGAAAATCAAATTCACTTAAATCTGTTTTGTTTTGCATATTGTGATAAAAATATCTTTAAAAGATATAATTAACAATTCAGAATAAAAATTAGTTTTTTAACTTTAAACAAAAAAGTATTTTGATAATATTGCCGATATGAATGACGATTTTAAAAAATCTGTCCCGCAGGGAAATGCTCCGCTTGCAAATCTGCCCGCTCCGGGTTTCGTTGCCATCTCGCTTCTTGTTGTCTTTTTTACTTATCAGGTTATGGGAGCCGTATTCACTATTGCGGTTACGGGCACTGATGCTGAAATTAATTCCGGTAATCTTAATACAATGCGGCTTTTAATTACCTTTGCTCAATATATGCTTCTGCTTATGCCTGCTTTAATGCTGAATATGCTTCGCGGCGAAACATTGAAAGACGGTATGAAATTAAAAAGTCCTAATATACCAATAACATTACTCGGTCTTGCAGGAATAATAATAATACAGCCGTTTTTGCAGTTCTTTGTTATCATTCAAAATAAAATTTTATTTTCTCTGCCGCTCGGTCAGGAAATAATAAACGGGTTAAAAGAAATATTTGATTTGCTTGAAGGCACTACAATGAAACTCGTTATGGCTTATTCCTTCCCTGAATTTTTAGTGGTTGTTTTTGTAATCGCCGTAACTCCTGCTATATGCGAGGAATTTCTTTTCAGGGGATTAATCCTGAGAACTTTTGAAAAATCTTACTCCGCAATTCGTGCAATTATTTTCACGGGTGTGCTTTTTGCTATTTTTCATTTCCACCCGTTTAACTTAATACCGTTAATAGTTTTGGGCTTTTTTATCAGCTTTATAGCTCATTATTCCGGAAGTTTATATTCTGCAATTATTATCCACTTTGTGAATAATTTTATCTCGGCTGTTGCAGTCTATTTGTTCGGAAAAGAAGCCCTTGATGATACTTCGGTAGGAAACGGAGATTTATTGTGGTATGGAGTTTCCGCTCTTCTTTCTCTTGTTTTATTTGTACTGATAATTTTTATAATAAAAAAAATTCATAATAAGTCTAAAGGTGAATATGCTTAAACGAATTTTAGTTAGCTTTATTTTAATACCGTTAACATTAATCGCTATCATAAAAGGAGAGGTTTATTTTTTTTCAATGTCATTAATACTCTCTACTCTGTGCCTCTGGGAGTTCTATACAATCTTTGAAAGTAAAAATATTTATTCCTTAAAAACACTTTCAATATTGGTTTCATTGCTTTTCCTGACCATAACCTATGTACACGGTCCTCAGAATATCATTTATTTTTTGGGATTCATAGTTATAATAATCTCTGCTGAAATTTTCAGGAAGGAAAAACGTTCCATATTAAATCCAATTTTATCCGTCTTTGGTTTGATATATATAACCATTCCTTTTTATCTGATGATTGCACTTGAAAAAGATTTCAGAATTGTATTGTTTGTAGTTGTACTGGTATGGGTTTGCGATTCATCTGCGTATTTTATAGGTAAGTTTTTCGGAAAAAGAAAACTTTCTGAAATAAGCCCTAAAAAAACAGTGGAAGGTGCAATTGGCGGATTCGTACTTACATTAGTTGTTGCTTTGATTTATCACTATGTTCAGGCGGATTTTATAACTTTAAAAGATGCTGCTGTATGCGGATTATTAATAGGGACTTTAGGTCAGATTGGAGATTTATTTGAATCAATGTTAAAGAGATTTACCGAAGTGAAAGATTCATCGCATATAATCCCCGGACACGGAGGCGTTCTTGACAGACTGGATTCTTTGATTTTTGTAATACCGTTATTGTATATATATTTTAGCTTTATCCGTTAATATAAAAATAATTTATTTTTAACTTGAAAAACCCGTAAATCTTTTTTTATTTTGTAAGAACTTATAATTAAAAAATTTTTTTGAAGAAGCAAAAAGAAAATAAAGATAAAGATAATAAAAACCGGAAGAAGAAATCGGGCATTGATGAAATGCTTAAAGGCGTTAATGATGATGATTTTATTGTTGAAGACGATTTAGGCGTTCCTGAAGAAATTGAAGAAGACGGGGAATTTATTAAACAGGTTAAGGAATTTGAAAAACATCATAAAAAGGCAAAGCTGATAAAAGTATATAAAGCAATAGGGGAGCCGGATTATAAAAAACTCCCGCTGAGTATGGATGTTTTAAAAGAAGAATATTCGAGATTGATTGGCTTGCTTGATAATAAGAAAATATTTGTCCATTTCCGGAACGAATATCCCAAAGAAGAAAGATACAGATTTATTATAGAAGAGGTATTTAATCAGGATGTTGAAAATGAAAAAACAACATTCGTTTATGAGGATTTTCATCCTGAATTCTTCGATAACGAAGATGATGAAGAATAAAATTTAATTATATGGCTCTATTATACAGCTCTGATTCAGAATTGAATTCAAAAGTAATTCCGTTTAATCTCAAAGGGGTTGACGGGAAATTTTATTCAAATAAAGATTTTGAAAATGCAAGTGCACTCGTAATTATTTTTATGTGTAATCACTGCCCTTATGTGAAAGGCGTTGTGAAAAGATTTGTTGATTTTCAGGCTAAGTTTTTTGATAAGGGTGTGAAATTTGTCGGGATTAATTCAAATGATGCAATTGCTTATCCCGAAGATTCTTTTGAGAATATGATAAATTTTTATAACGAATGGAATATGAATTTTCCTTATCTTGTGGATGAGTCACAGGAAGTTGCGAAAGCTTACGATGCACAATGTACTCCTGATATTTATTTGTATGATAGAAATGGACTTCTGAAATACAGAGGAAGATTTGACGATAACTGGCAGGATGAATCAAAGGTAACAGTTAAAGATCTTGAGAATGCAGTTGATTTAGTGCTCCTTGGAAAAGATGTGGATTTCAAACAGATGCCCGCTATGGGATGTAGTATTAAGTTTAAAAGTTCATAAAGTTCTTAAAGTTCATAAAGTTCATAAAGTTCTTAAATTTAAAATTTATAATTTATAATTAAATAGTATGCCTGAATTAATCATTGTAAGACACGGACAATCTCAGTGGAATCTGGAAAACAGATTTACGGGATGGATTGATATTGACCTCTCACCGAAAGGTATCGAAGAGGCGGAAGCAGCCGGAGAAAAACTCAAAGGGTTTACCTTTGATAAAGCTTATACATCAGCATTGACAAGGGCTCAAAGGACTCTTGATATTATACTTGATAAAATCGGTCAGAAAAATATTCCTGTGGAAAAAGATAAAGCACTGAATGAAAGAATGTATGGCGATTTGCAGGGACTCAATAAAGATGATACAAGAAAACAGTATGGCGATGAGCAGGTGAAGATCTGGAGAAGAAGCTACGATATAGCTCCTCCCGGAGGCGAATCTTTAAAAGATACTGCAGAGAGAGTTCTCCCTTATTACCACGAAAAAATCGAGCCTGATTTGAAAGCCGGTAAAAAGATTTTAATATCGGCTCACGGAAATTCATTAAGAGCTTTGATTATGTATCTCGAGAAAATGACTCCCGAACAAATACTTGAAACGGAAATCCCGACAGGTTCTCCAAAGTACTATAATCTCGATGAGAATCTTAATGTAATAGAAGCAAAATATATTTAAAAATATTTTGACGGATACTAAAATAAAAAATATTATATTTGATTTAGGAAACACTCTCGTTTACTTTGACTTTAACTATTTTTATGATGGAGTTGCGAGACTCGAAAAGAAGTTGAACCCTGCCGCAATGAAGAGGTTTATTTCGGAGAAGAAACTTGCGGATAAACTTTGCAAAGGGACTTTGAATCATAAAGAATATTTTAGAATTCTTAAAAAGAAGTTCAATCTTAAAATCGGCTTCAATGATTTTATTTATTTGTACTGCGATATTTTCTGGTCAAATAATTCAATGAAAGGATTTCTCGAAAAACTCTCCCGTACTAAAAGATTCCGGCTCTATCTTCTTTCGAATGTTGATTCATACCATATTAATTTTATTGATAAAAATTTCCCGTTCGTAAGACTGCTCAAAAACAGAGTCCTTTCATATAAAACCGGCTCGATTAAACCTCAAAGGAAAATATTTCTCGAAGCTCTCAGAAAATTCAGAATCAACAGGGAAGAGACAGTACTCATTGATGATATGAAAGATAACTGCGAATCTGCAAGGAAAATTGGCATCAATGCAATACAGTATAAGTCACATAAGGTTTTTCTTAATCAATTTACAAAACTTATAAAACAAAATTAAAAAATTTAATGGGGAAAATATTTTTAATCTTTTTGTTGCTGGGCGTTTTTGCTGAGTCGTATTCTCAAAGTTATATGCCCTGCAATGAAGGTAAAACTTCTTCCCTGAATTTATTTAATGAATATATCCCCGTTGATTCCACTGTTGATATTACCTATTACGGATTATATCTCGATGTAAAAACCAATCCCAATTACATTTTCGGTGCGGCAACGATAATGCTGAAAGCCGATTCCTTGCCCGTCCAAAGCTATTTCCTTAATCTGTCAAATAATCTGCTTGTTGATTCCGTTAAATCAGGAAGTCAAACACTCGTTTATAATCATTCAAACGACCGTTTGTATATCACTCAGTATGCGGGAAATGTTTCTGCTGTATCGGTTACTGTTTATTATAAGGGCTTGCCCGAACCGACCGGATTCGGCAGTTTTATATTTTCATCCCATAACGGAAAACCGCTTATATGGAGTTTAAGTCAGCCCTATGGCTCAATGGATTGGTTTCCCTGCAAAAACGACCCCGATGATAAAGCCGATTCTTCTTCGGTTGCAATCAGGTGCAGAAGCGATTTAACTGCCGTATCAAATGGAACACTATATAATATTGTTGATAATAACGACTCAACGAAAACACATTTCTGGAGAAGCAAATATAAAATATCTTCATACCTTATTTCAATTGCAGCAGGCGATTATTATCTGTATGAAAATAGCAGTTACGGAATGCCTCTAAAACATTATGTATTACCGGATAGATTTCAGTCATTAAAACCTGATCTCGATAAGACCCCTGCAATGATAAGTTTCTTTGAAGCTTGGTTCGGTGAATATCCTTTTAGAACAGAGAAATACGGTCATGCTCAGATTCTGACCGGCGGTGCAATGGAACATCAAACCTGCTCGTCAATGGGTGCGTTCACGGAAAGCGTTATAGCTCACGAACTCGCACATCAGTGGTATGGTGATTTAATTACAAATAAAAACTGGCATCATATCTGGCTTCACGAAGGCTTTGCTACTTATTCCGAAGGTCTTTGGCTGGAACATCTCTACGGCAGTACGGCATATAATGATTTCATCGCAAGAAATATGGCTTATGCAAAAAATGCAATTGGTACACTTTATGTCCGGGATATAACTAAGGTTTCTGAAATATTTAACGGCAACAGAAGCTACTCCAAAGGTGCAATTGTTCTTCATATGTTCAGACGAATTTTGAGTCAGAGTTTGTTTAAAAGTGTTCTCTATAATTTTGCTCAGGATACAAATTTCACGTTCGGCACTGCTTCAACTGAAGATTTTGTCAGAACAGCTAATAGGGTAGTTGGAGTTGATTATAGCTGGTTTTTCAATCAGTGGGTTTATGGAGAAAACTATCCTGAATATACCGTTGGCTGGAGCAGTGAGCCGCTTGGAAATAATATTTATAAATTTACCTTAAATATTAAACAGGCGGAAAATTCTTCTCCTCAATATTTCTCAATGCCCGTTCTGGTGCTCATAAAAACTAATGACGGCGAAGTTTATAAAACGGTTTTTGTTTCAAAGGCGGAAGAAGATTTTGTTTTTGAAATTACCGGTAAACCTAAAGGAATTATTTTAGATCCCGAGAATAGTATTCTGAAAGAAAAATTTGGAGATGAAATAGAAATCATAAACGGATTTGAATTACAGCAGAATTATCCTAATCCCTTCAACCCCGAAACTACCATAGAATATACAATTGATAAAACATCGGATATCAGGCTTGAAATATACAGCGTTAACGGAAAACTAATAAAAACCCTCGTAAACCAAAAGCAAAATCCCGGAAATTATCTTGTCACTTTTTCCGGAACCGGTTTATCTTCGGGAATTTATTACTACATCCTGAAATCTGAAAATAACAGAGTGTCAAAGAAAATGGTCCTGCTAAAATGATTATCGGTACGAACAATGAAATGAGTAAAAAATTTACTAATTTTGATATTGCAAAATGATGTGGTTATTGATATTTTACGGATAGGAAATGTAGATTTAGTAGGGGGTTATGAGTTATGATGTTTTTTTTGTATTGCATTTATTGAAGTGCGGAAATTTCGATAAATGCTCTGAAATTCTCGGTTTCTGAGCATATTTTGTGACGAATTGAGAATAATTTAAGATTGCCTCAAAGCTCATAAACCGCAATGTGAGTTTAATGGCGGAGCCATTGAAAAAACGAAATTAATTTCAACAATATAAAACAATAAAAAATTGAAACAATTCATCTTAACACTCGCCGTCCTTATGCTCCTCGCAGGGACAATCCAATCGCAGGAATTTACCAAAGGTTCACAATTCTGCTCCTACAAAAAAATGAACAGCCCGAACATTACACTCTTCCAACCCTATCTTTCGCCGGCTCCCGTTCATTCATTCGATGTATTGAATTATAAACTCAATCTCGATATCTATAATTGCTTCATTTCGCCTTATCCAAAAACATTTTCAGGAAGCAATGAAATTAAATTCAGAGTTGATTCAACCCTGACACAAATTAAACTTTACGCAGTAAATACTTCCATAGCAATTGATTCTATTCGCAAAAAAAATGGTGCTCTGTTAACAAAATCTCACGCTTCAAATATGGTGACGATTACTATGGATAGAACTTATAATCCAAATGAAATTGTTGAAATTATTGTTTACTACAGACATATAGCTACAACTAACGACGGCGGTTTCTATACCTCAAACGGTGTTGTTTTCACAGATGCCGAACCAGAAGGCGCCCGTAAATGGTTCCCTTGCTGGGATAGACCTTATGATAAAGCAACTACGGATATCACAGTTCGCGTTCCAACCACTGTGAAACTCGGCTCAAACGGTATTATGGTTGATTCCTCAGTTTCAGGCGGTGCATTATTTTATAGATGGGTGAGCACTGACCCGGTTGCAACTTATCTTACCGTTTTAACCGGAAAAGTTAATTATAATATGGATAAAGTCTGGTGGCATAAACTTTCAAATCCTGCAGACAGTATCCCGATTTATTTCTACTATAACAACGGCGAAAATATCACAAACGCTAAAAATATTATGCCGGGTATGATGACTTATTTCTCACAAAAATATTCTGAGCATCCTTTCCAGAAAAATGGATTCGCCGCATTGCCAAGCGGTTCCGGATTTACCTGGGGCGGTATGGAAAATCAAACTCTGACTTCCCTTTGTGCGAACTGCTGGGGTGCAAATCTTCTTTCACACGAATTTGCTCATCAATGGTTTGGTGATATGATTACCTGCGCCACCTGGGCAGACATCTGGCTCAATGAAGGTTTCGCTACTTTATCGGAAGCTGTATGGTATGAATATTCAGGCGGTTATAGTGCCTATAAAAGTGAAATTAATTCCGAAGCAAGTTCTTATTTAAGCGGTAATCCCGGCTGGGCAATTTCAAATCCCGATTGGGCAATTAACACACCAAGCGCCAATACTCTTTTCAACTACGCAATTACCTATGCAAAAGGTGCCTGCGTCCTTCATCAGATAAGGTATATGCTCGGTGATTCTTCTAACTTCTTCGGTCTGCTCCGCTCCTATGCAACAGATACAAATTTCAGATATAAATCTGCAACCATATACGATTTCAATCAGAAAATGAATCAGTTCACAGGTCAGAATTATGACTGGTATTTCAACCACTGGATTTATCAGCCGAATCATCCTCAGTATCAAAACGGCTATAACATTGCAAATCTCGGCGGCGGACAGTATAGAGTTAACTTCCTCGCAAAGCAGGTTCAAAGCAATCCGGCATTCTTCCAGATGCTGCTGAATATCAAAGTAACTTTTGCTTCAGGTCCCGATACCACTATCAGATTTATGAACACATCCAACAATCAATGGTTCTCATTCTTTTTCAATCGTCAGCCTACTGTCGTAACCTTTGACCCGGGAAATGAAATTGTTCTAAAAACTGCATCACTTACAGTCGGAGTTGAAAATGAAACTTCAACAACTCCCGGAAATTATTCGCTCGGACAAAATTATCCGAATCCGTTTAATCCTTTAACAACTATAAACATAGAACTTCCGGTTGATAACAATGTAAAATTAGCGTTATACGATATGACAGGCAAAGAAGTAATGACAATCTTAAACGAATTCCGTACTTCAGGCCGCCACACTGTCCTCGTTAATGCGAGCCGCCTTTCTTCCGGCACCTACTATTACAGAATGACCTCCGGCTCCTTCTCTGAAACCAAAAAACTCGTCGTAGTAAAATAAAAACTAAAATTTTGGAGACTAACACAAACGGCAACGGGGCATCCCCGCAGAAAATCAAGATAGAGCATCCCTCTGATAATATAAAGCAGTATATTAGTATTATCCGTGCGAACATCTTTCCGATTATACTGATATTTATATCAGCAGTAATCGCAACTGTTCTCTACGTCACAGCCGCAAGGGATATTTTCAAGTCCACAACAACTCTGAAAATCAGCAAGCCGCAGGGAAGTATCCTCACCGGCTCTGTATTACCTGAGTTTCAGGACTTCCAGAATGACCGGTTCGTATCTAATGAAATCGAAGTTCTGAAAAGTTTTCGTATCCGCGAAATGGTTGCAAAGTCAATAATTGACAGCATAAAAAGCCATAACAATGACGAAGACCTTTTCATAACAATAATCCGTAAAGAAGACGGCTCGCCTCATCAGTACATTCCCGTTACATCTCTTGCAAAATCTTTGGCAGGTATTGTAACGATAAACCAGAAGCGCGGACTTGATATCGTTGAAATATCGGCGGAAAGCCCCTCAAAGTACGAAGCACAATTAATTGCAAATGTATATGCCGCAACCTATGTTGACTTCAGTATTTCATTCAGCAGACGTGAATTAATAATACGGAGAAAATTCCTTGACGAAGAAAAGGAAAAGAAGCAAAGAGACCTTGCAAATTCCGAAGCTGCATTGCAGGATTATATGCAAAGGGGCGGCTTGCTCTTCCTTGATAATCAGGCACAAAAACTCGTTGACTTGCTCTCGGATTTTGAATCACAGAAAAATTTCGCCGAAGTAGAAGTTCAGTCAAGCAAAAAAGCCTATGACGAAATAAAAAAGGAAATCGAGCGCGTTGATAAGTCAGTACTCGATTACGTCGAAGGACAAATCTCCGAGCCGTATTTGAAAGAGCTCCAGACGAAATCAGCTGAAATCGAAATTCAGCGTGATATTGAACTCTCCCTCCAGTCCGATGAAAAGCTTAAAAGCAGAATTAAAGGTGAATATGATAAGAAACTCGAATCTTTAAAATCAAAACTCGAGCAGGAAACCGGGAAATACCGCACCGGAATTATGGCATCAACTCCGGCTGAAAAACTTGGATTGTCCCAAAAATATTTTGATGTCAATCTAACCCTTTCCCAGAACAAAGCAAGAGTAAGTGCAATAAAAAAATTGCTCTCAAAGTATGATGCTGAATTTGCAAAACTTCCCGAGCAAAGCATTGAACTTGCCCGCCTCCAGAGAGATAAACTCGGAAACGAAAAATTATACTTAACACTCGAAGAAAAATTTCAGGAAGCGATTTTAAATGAGCGCGTCCAGCTTGGAAACGTAACAATCGTTGATGAAGCAATGCCTCCGACATCTCCTGCAAAACCAAATCGCCAGCTTATTCTTATAGCAGGTATAGTACTTGGCTTGGCACTCGGAGTAGGATTTGCATTCCTTCGCAACTACCTCGACCGTTCAATCAAATCTCCCGAAGAGCTTGAAAATAAAGGCGTTCCAGTACTCGCCTGGGTTCCATCAATCGAAGAGCTTCGCGAGCTTGGCTCATCTCAGCTTGAATTCATTGTCGCAAATAAACCGAATGCAACAGCATCCGAATCATTCAAAGCAATGCGTACCCGTGTTCAGTATTCAAAACTCGAAGAAGACCCGCTCAAAACTATACTCGTAACAAGCTCCATTCCGTCTGAAGGAAAAACAACCGTAGCCCTGAACCTTGCCGGCTCATTCGCTCAGGCAGATAAAAAAGTATTGCTTCTCGATTGTGACCTTCGCAAACCAAGAATACACGCAATTTTTGAAACACAGAGATTCCCCGGACTAAGCGACCACTTATTTGGAAATGTAACCTTTGAAGATATTATTCGCTCATCGAGACTTGAAAATTTAAAATATATAACCAGCGGAACCATTCCGCCCAATCCGTCTGAAATGCTCGGCTCAAAACAGCTGAAAGAATTTATTCTCAAAGTTCGCGAAAAATATGACTATGTAATAATTGACTCGCCGCCTTATATATCCGTAACCGACTCGGAAATCCTCGCAAGAATTGCGGACGGAACCATAATTGTAGTTCAGGCAAATAAAACCCCGATGGATGTATTCCTCAAAACTTTCGACAGATTAATCAACCTCGGAAATCATAAATCACTCGGAGTAGTCCTCAATAACTTCAACTTCCGCTCTATGTACGGCTACTACTGCAACTACTATTACTACTACTCAAAACCCGAAGGCAAAAAGAAAAAAGAATTCCGCGAAAAAGGAAAAATCTCTCCACAATAACCTTTAAAACTTGACATCTTTTAAATCTGTGTCAGAAGAGATATTTCTTCTCCTTCCTAAGCTCCAGAGACTGTGTGAAAACGATTAT
>CALKAJ010000345.1 GCA_937983305.1 uncultured Ignavibacteriota bacterium
GGGAAAAATTTCGAAAAAAGGAATTAATGAAAAAATTCTTTTGTTAAAAATTATATTAGAAATATAATTCAATTACGGCTTACGTATGGACAGATTACTAAAAAAAAACATTGAAGATGCCCGCTATTTAAATCCTGACAAAATTTCTTTGGAGGGTTTTACATATAAAAATATTTACGATTTACTAAAAAAGAAGGTTGAAGAAAAATCTGATGAAAATTTTCTTACTTTTTACAACGAAGGAATTCTAAAAAAAGAGCTGTCATATAAAGAATTTTTGATTTCAGTTTTTCTTTTATCGGAGTATATGCAGAAACTCGGTATTTCTAACGGTTCAAAAGTAATTTTATTTTCCACTAATCATTATAATTCGGTATTATTCTATTTTTCCTGCTGGACTTTGGGAGCTGTTGCAGTGCCTGTAAATGTAAATGAGGAAGTCAGCCGAATCGAGTATATTATTGAAAATGCCGGAGTGAAGTACATATTTTCAAGTATAAAAAATAATGAAAAATTAAAGAGCATTAAATCAGTCTTTATAAAAAATTTTGAAGATATTAATTATTCAGAACAAAACACTTTTAATTTTGACTTGGGAAAAAGTGCTGATTTGAACGACGAAGCCTTGATTGTATATACTTCCGGTACTACCGGAAATCCTAAGGGCGTTGTTTTAACTCAGTTCAATTTGCTTATTGATTCTTTTTATATTGCAAAATGGAACAAAGTTGAAAAAAATGATACGATGATGTGTGTTTTGCCGTTACATCACGTAAACGGAATTGTTGTTACTATACTTACACCTTTAATTGCAGGCGGAAGAATTATTTTAAATAATAAATTTCATACTAATTCTTTTTTCCGGATTATCGAAAAGGAATCCGTCAAAATTACTTCGGTTGTGCCAACTCTGCTGCAATTTTTACTACATTCGGATATTGAAATTTCAAACTATAATTTAAATAATTTATCGCATATTATTTGCGGAGCCGGACCATTAACCTGTGAACTTGCAAGAAATTTTGAAGAAAAATTTAAAGTAAAAATTGTGCATGGATACGGATTATCCGAAACAACTTGTTATTCTTGTTTCATACCTCAAAACTTAGCCGATGCGGAGCACAAAAAATGGCAGAATGATTTTGGCTTTCCTTCAATTGGAATTCCGCTTCAATGCAATGAAATGGAAATCCATGATGATAAAGGAAAATCATTAAACGAAGATGAAAAAGGGGAAATAGTAATTCGCGGATTAAATGTAATGAAATATTATTTTGAAAATGATGAAGCAAATGCAAAAGCTTTCGATCACGGATGGTTTCACAGCGGCGATGAAGGATTTTTCAAGTTGGATGGCAAAGGAAATAAATATTTTTTTATAACGGGAAGGTTAAAAGAACTTATTATCAGGGGCGGCGTAAATATTTCTCCGTTGGAAATTGATGAAGTGTTGAATTCAATAGATTTTGTTGAGTCGGCAATTGCAGTTGGTTTTGATAATGAATGGTATGGCGAGGAAATCGGAGCTTATGTAAAGCTTAAAAGCGGCTTTAGAGAAAGCGATGATTTAAAGCAAAATATCCTTTCATTTTGCAGGGAAAAATTGCCGGCTTATAAGAGTCCCAAAGTTGTCGTTTTTTCAAATTCTATCCCGGTGACATCTACGGGGAAATACCGAAGAAATAGTGTTAAGCAGGAATTTGAACTTTACCAAAAAATTCAATATAAATAGTATTCATATACCTTTATTAAAATTCTGAAAAATTATATATTAATATAAGTTTATTAACTAAATATTGATGAAATCCAAAAAAGTAAAAGAACAGATAAATAAGCATTACGAAGAGGGCATCTCAAATTTTTTCAATTTGTCTGAGGTACAGCTTTTAGACGCTTATAGATATATGCTAACCGCAAGATTAATAGATGATAGAACTGATGCATTAATCAAACAAGGTAAGGCATATTTCCTGATTTCAGGTTCAGGGCATGAAGCAATTCAGGTTGCTGTGGGTATGGCAATGAAACCGGGTAAAGACTGGTTTTATACATATTACCGGGATACCGCTTTTGGTTTGTCCGTGGGGCTAACTTCAGAGCAAATTATTCAGCATTTTATGGCGAAAGCTACTGACCCTTTCACCGCCGGAAGACAAATGAATACTCACTTAGGTTTAAATACACTGAGGATGCCGACTCCTTCTTCGCCAACCGGTTCACAATATTTGCAGGCAGTAGGAACTGCCATAAGTTGTATTTATCGAAACACAAATGAAGTTGTCTATGTATCAGGGGGAGAAGGTTCAACTTCAGAGGGTGAATTTTTTGAGGCGGTCAACTGGGCAACGAGAGAGAAACTTCCGGTAATATTTGTAATACAAAATAACGGCTATGCGATATCCGTTCCGGTCGAAGATCAAATTGCCGGAGGTTCGGTTTTTAAAGCTATCAGCGGCTTTGAGGGACTTAACAGATATCATATAGACGGAACTGATTTTATGAAATGTTATAGCGTTGCTACTGAAGCGGTGAAGTTTGCGAGGGAAAGAAAAGGACCTGCACTCATTTATGCTGACGTAGTACGACTTCGTTCACATTCGGTATCTGATGCTCAGGAAAAATACCGTTCAAAAGAATCTATCGAAGGTGATATAAAAAAGGACCCGATTTCTAAATTTGAATTATTTTTAATCGAAAATAAGATTCTTACAAAAGAAAAATCCGATGAATTAAAAAATGCGATACGAGAAAATTTAAGAGAAATAAGTGACAGAGTTTTTAAAGAGCCTGCACCTGATCCGAAAACTGTTTTAGATTTTGTTTATTGTCCCGAAAATGAACAAACAAAAATAGAATACGAGAAAAATACTAATCCCGGTGAATCTATAGTGATGGTAGATGCAATTAATCACGCTTTGCACGAAGAAATGGAATTAAATCCGGATATGCTTATTTATGGTGAAGATATTGCAGATGGAAAAGGTGGAGTATTCACGGCAACAAAGGGACTTTCAACAAAATACGGAGATATAAGGGTTTTTAATTCTCCGCTCGCAGAAGCATCTATTGTAGGAACTGCAATCGGTATGGCTCTAACAGGATTAAAACCCGTTATTGAGATTCAGTTTGCCGACTATATATTTCCTGCTATGATGCAGATAAGAGATGAACTTGCTATGCTTAGATACAGGTCTAATAATCAGTTCTCCTGTCCTGTTACCATAAGAGTTGCTTGCGGAGGTTATATTGGAGGAGGTCATTATCACTCACAGAACATTGAGGCAATATTTTCGAAATGCAACGGTATATTTATAGCGTATCCTTCCAATTCGGCTGATGCCAAAGGTCTTTTAAAAACAGCCTGCAGATTGAAAGATCCTGTTTTATTTCTCGAGCACAAATTCTTATACAGGCAAGGATATGCGAAATCACCCGAACCGAGCAATGATTACTACATTCCATTCGGTAAAGCTGCAATAAAAACTGAAGGAGACGATATTACTATAATATCTTACGGAGCTATGGTAGAAAAAAGTATAAGAGCCGCAAAAAAAATGAAAGAGAAAGGTGTTTCAGTAGAAGTTATAGACTTAAGAACAATTGTACCTTTAGATGAGGAAACTGTATTAAAATCCGTTAAAAAAACAGGAAAAGTACTGGTCGTCTATGAAGATACAAGATTTATGGGATTCGGTGCTGAAGTCGCCGCACTTATTTCAGAAAAAGCATTTGAATATCTTGATGCCCCTGTTAAACGGATAGGAGCCCTCGACGTACCAATACCATTTCATCCAAATCTTGAGAAAGCTGTATTGCCTCAGGATGATTGGGTTCTTAAAGCATGCGAGAAATTGGCGGCATATTAAAATGAATAACCGAGCAGAAATAAAACCCGGAATTGATGTATCTATAGTTCAAAAACATCACCAGAAATCCGGCGAACTTACCGAAGGAACTGTTCTAAGAGTGCTGACTAAAAGCATGTTTCATCCTCACGGGATAAAAGTACAACTCATCTCAGGTGAGGTAGGTAGAGTGAAAAAAATTTTGAAAGAGAATATATAAGTTATATAATTAATATTTTAAAAATATTATAATTTGAAATTTATCTACATTGAGTAAAAATTCGATAATTATTAACTTATTAACTAACAAAGACTAAATAATTAAAACATATAAAATACAATGCAAGAATTTGATTTAACAGTACTCGGAAGCGGTCCGGGAGGATATACAGCTGCAATTAGAGCCGCACAGCTCGGTTTAAAGGTTGCAATAATAGAAAAAGATAAATTAGGGGGAGTATGCCTTAATATTGGCTGCATACCCACAAAATCACTCTTAAAGGATGCCGAGATATTAAATAAGCTGAAACATCTTTCTCAACACGGAATTAAAGCTGAAAATATTTCTTTTGATTTTGATAAGATTATAAAACGTTCAAGGGATGTTGCGGTCAAATCTGAAGCCGGCGTTAAATATCTTATGAAGAAAAATAAAATTACAGTAATCAACGGGTTTGGAAAATTCAATAAAGATAAAACTATTTCTGTTTACGACAATGAAAATAATGAAATTGAAAAAGTAAAATCCAAGCATACTATTATTGCAACCGGTGCAAAACCAAGGCAGGTTGGCGATTTAAAGTTTGACGAAGAAAAAATACTTTCTTCTACAGGTGCGATGATGTTAAAGAAACTGCCCGAATCAATGACTATTATCGGAAGCGGTGCTATCGGTATGGAATTTGCCTATTTCTATAATGCATTAGGAACCAAAGTTACAATCGTTGAAATGCTGCCAAAAATATTGCCTATTGAGGATAAAGAAATATCCGATATAGTGGCGAAAGAATTTAAATCTTCCGGAATTTCAATTCATACTAACACAAGATTTGAAGGTGTCAAAATTAAAAACGGTAAAGTTTTCACAAAGGTCTCGGGTGATTTTTCCGGAGAAATTGAATCGGATGTTGTTTTACTTGCGATTGGCATTTCTGCAAATATACATAACATAGGATTGGAAGAAATCGGAGTAGAATTATTTAAAAATGGAATTAAGGTTGATAAGAATTATAAAACAACTGTTGACGGAATTTATTCGATAGGGGATTGTGCCTTAATAAATCCTGCCGGGAAACCCTGGCTGGCACACGTAGCTTCAGGTGAAGCCGTTAATTGTGTTGAAAAAATTATGAATCTTCATTCACCTGATATTGATTATGATAATATTCCCGGATGTACTTATTGCCAGCCGCAGGTTGCATCAGTTGGACTGACTGAAGAGAAAGCAAAGGAACAGGGATATGAGATAAAAATTGGTAAGTTTCCTTTTTCGGCAAATGGAAAATCAAGAGCCGCAGGTGAAACTACAGGTATGGTCAAACTAATTTTTGATGCTAAATACGGTGAACTTCTCGGTGCACATATAGCAGGTGCCGAAGCGACAGAGCTCATAAGTGAACTTGTGATGTTGAAATCACTTGAAGGAACCGCCGAAAGTATAATAAAAACAATTCACGCACATCCGACTCTTTCCGAATCAATATTGGAAGCTGCCGGAGTGGCTTATGGCGAAGCTATAAATATATAATTTTATCAATTGAATTATCAATAAGATATATATATCTTTATAGAGAAATTTAAGATTCGCAAAATGGTGATTACAATTAGAAATTGGAATCACTATACCTGCGGATGATTTGAAAATAAATAAACTAAAGGAGATTTATTATGGAAGAAAACAAAATGGCAAAAGGATTAATCCTTGGATTTTTAGCGGGCGGAGTAATAGGTTCCATTCTTGGATTACTATATGCCCCCAAATCCGGAAAAGAATTAAGAGCTGATATCGGCAAGAAGAAAGACGATATTCTTGATGATGCAACTGAATATATGCAGATTGCAAAAGAAAAAGCGACTGAAATGATTAATGAAGGCAAGAAAAGAAGCGAAACCCTGATTGAAGATGCAAAGAAAAAAGCAGGAACAATAATTGAAGATGCCAATAAAGTACTTGCAACTGCAAAAGATAAGGCTTCTGAAAAAATCGGAACTGCAAAAGAAAAAATTTCAGGCGAAGCTGATAGAATAAAAGATGCTTTTAAAGCAGGAGTTGATGCTTACAAAGACGAAAAGTCTAAATTGTCTTAAATTTTTTAATAACTGTTGTTTCAAAAAATAAATCAAATTGGATAACATCCTATTTAACATTTCGGTAGTTATACAGATTATTGTCTTCGTTGCTTTAATCGCTTTAATTTTCTCGTTGACAAAAATTATTAAAGGTCTTACTATGAAAGTGGAATCTCTTCAGGATGATTTCACAAAATTTAAAATCAAAATTGACCCTTTAATAGATGAAACTCTTGTTACAATGAAGAAAGTTAACTCGATTGCACAGAGTATTGATGAAAATCTTGATGGTGTAAAAGGTACGGTTGATAAAGTTAGAAATACTGTGGAAAACCTTACAGACTTTGTAGAAGGATTACGACGAAAAGTACAACCTTCTATCTATGATACTGTAAATGGATATAGTGCTGTTGTACAAGGTGTAAAAGCTTTTATTGAAAGGCTTAAATCTACCGGCAGTAAAGTTAACAGAAAACCTTACAACGAAAACCTTTTATTCGAACCTCCGGAAAGTTCCGATAACGAAGAATATGATTTTGAAAATGAGTTCAAAGATATTAATAAAGAACTTAACGAGGTAAGAAAAAAGCTCGAAGAAATGAAAAAAGTATAATTAAAAAGGTGAACAGAATATTCTGTTCACCTTTTTAAATTTTAATTCCTACACCGGCAGGTCGGTTTATTTTTATATTTTTATTAAAATTTTCCCAAATTGTTTTTTGCTTTCCATCTGAATGAAAGCATCAACTGTATTTTCAAAATCGAAAACATCCTTTATCGCCGGTTGAATCTTACTTCTGTTTACAAAGTCTGACATTTCAATAAAATCACTGTCGCTTCCCATAGTTGAACCAAGAAAGTTTATCTGCTTCCAGAATAATTTCCGTGTGGGAAATTCCGGAACGTTACCAAGAGTCGCTCCGTAATTTACAATAGTTCCTCCGGGTTTTACTATATCAAAGCATTTGTTTAAAATATCTCCTCCTGTACCATCAATCACAACATCTATACCGTCCGATATTTTTACTATTTCTTTTTCCCAACCAGGCGAGTTGTAGTTCACTCCATTGTTAACTCCCATTTTTTGTGCTTCGGCTATTTTACCATCATCGCCTGACGTAACAAATACGCTGCATCCCATAGCAACAGCAAATAACATCGCCATTTGAGATACACCTCCGCCTATACCTGTTATCAATACAGAATCTGCGCTTGTTACTTTTGCTCTCTTGAAAAGAGCTCTGTATGCAGTTAACCCTGCTAAAGGTAGTGCGGCAGATTGCTCCAAGGTAAGATGCAATGGTTTTTTAAATACATTATTCTTATTAACCGTGATATATTCCTGTAGAGTACCGTTATCAGGCAAGCCAAGAATTTTAAAATCACTGCTTTGGGTATTTTCATTTTTGCCCCAGTGAAATCCCGGGTTCACAATTACTTCATCACCTTCTTCATAATCTTTGCAGTTTGCTCCTTTAGATTCAATTATCCCGGAACAATCCGAACCTAAAACAACCGGTAATTTAATTCCTGCGTATAAACCTTTCGTAATCCATAAATCCCTGTGATTTAAAGCGGAATGAGAAATTTTTATCAAAACTTCATCTTCTGAATATCCGGGAATATTTATTTCCCTGAATTCCAGATTATTTCTAAGTTCTTCGATTTTCCCGGTTTTTGTCAGAAATAATGCTTTCATTATATTTTAATTTCAATTGAAATTGGACAGTGGTCACTGCCAAAAATATCACTGTGAATTTGAGCTTTGGTTACAAATTTTTCTATGTCATTCGAAACCATAAAGTAATCAATTCTCCATCCTACATTCCTTTCTCTTGCTCGTGTAAACATATCCCAATAAGTATATTGCTCCGGCTCTTTGTTAAACTTTCTGAAAATATCAACATATCCGAGATTAATTATTTTATCAATCCATTGTCTTTCTTCAGGCAGAAATCCTGTATTTTTCTCGTTTTCTTTAGGTCTTGCAAGATCAATCTCCCTGTGAGCTGTATTATAATCGCCAACTACAATCACTCCCTTTTTATCTCTGTAATTTTTTTCAAGGAAAAAGAAAAGCTCGTCATAAAATTTTAATTTATAATCCACTCTCTCAGGTCCTCTACCGCCGTTAGGGAAATATGCATTTGCAAGAATAAACTTATCGTATTCGATAAAAATAGCTCTTCCCTCAATGTCAAAAAGATTATTGCCTAAACCATAAATAATATTTTCCGGTTCTTTTTTAGCATAAATTGCAACACTTGAATAGCCCTTTTTTTCCGCCGAATGCCAATAAGATTTATAACCCTTGATATTTATCAGCTCTTCCGGCAGCTGCTCTTTTTGTGCTTTCGTTTCCTGAAGACAAAGTATATCGGGATTGGCATTATTAATCCATTCAAGGAATCCTTTCTTGTGAATTGCTCTGATTCCATTTACATTAAAAGAATAAATTAAATATTTCTTTTTATTTTTCTTTATTGTATCCAATAGTAAAATTTTTAATATTCGAATAAATTATTGTTTCTAAAGTTCTGCAAAAATATAAAAAAAGCCGGGTGATTCCCGGCTCTTTTAAAATATAAATACATAGAACTTATTTTACTAAAAGCATTCTTTTTACTTCTGTATAACTTCCTGATTGAATTCTGTAAAAATAGACACCGCTGTTTAATCCTGCGGCATTGAACGAAGTCTCATATTTCCCTGGTGCTAATTCACCTGTAAATAAAACTGAAACTTCTCTTCCGAGGATATCAAAAACTTTGATGCTTGTAAATCCTTTTTGAGCTATATCAAACTTTATTTTTGTCTCCGGATTGAACGGATTTGGATAGTTCTGGTAAATAACGTATTTATCCGGAATTTCAGAGCCGATTTGATTAATACCAACATCAATTGTATCATATACTGCAATCTCATTAATAGGATTAAGTACATTCAGAGAAAATGAAGAGTTTGTTCCTGTATATGAACCTGCTCCCGAACCTACCCATCTTTTAAAGAAGTAAGTTTTATTGTTGTATTGAACCTGTAATGGTGCAATAGAAATATTCAGGTTAGTTAAAGAATCATAGTATGTATTTCCGGAGCCGGAAATAGTAACAGGTAAACCCGAAGGATTCACGCTTGTCATAACTCTGAACTGGGTTTTGTAAAAGGCAGTATATTCAGGAATTGAACTCGAAGTTGTAATAGTTTGTGTAGTGTCTCCGCCATTACTCCAGTTTTTGAAAATATATCTTGTTGCTCCAAATGTCTGTGGAGAAGTTGCTTTTAAAGTATGATTTGTACCTAAATCCCAGTTAAAAGTTTTCGCTCCATTATAGTTTACATTGTCAACAAGGAATGAAAGTGAAGGCTGAGTCTGTACCGTTATGTAACTTTTACCTACGAGGTAATCAACAGCAACTTTGTGAGTTTTTCCGTTTCCGTTTGTACCTGTAACAATAATTTTATATAAACCGGCAGGGACTGATGCAGATGAGTTTACCTGCAAAGTTAATGAATCAGGGAATGAAGAAATAATATTTCCGCTTGGAAATGAAGTAGTTATTCCTGCATTAACCGGGTCAACAGCGGCTGTTAATGTAACAGGGGAATTATAACCTGCTGCGACAAATGGAATTTTAATTTTAAATGTTCCTGAACTTGCCGTACCTTGATTTACAGATTTATAACCGGGATTGGCAATCATCGCAAAATCTTTTAATAATTTACCCGCATTAAGAACCTCTTTCGTTCCGTTATCCTGAACGTAAACGAGAGGGGTGACAACATTATTATTCCATATAGGATCAATCTTGTATTTAAATTCAAAATATTTCAATTGCCCGGGATTTAAAATTACCGGTGTGCCGCTTCCTGAGGGAAGCATTTTTCTCATAACCCAGGGGAAGAAAGTTTCTCCATTAGACCCGGGAGGAGATGAATACTGTATAGAGTCTTCATTTATTCCCACTAATACGCTTACATTTGGATTTTCAAGCATCGTTTCACAATAAATCCACGTTTTAATCGCAACACTGTCTCCAAATGTACTGTCTCTTACAATGATTGTAACAGGACTTAATATATCTTTTCTCGAGTCGAAAATGCCTTGTAGTGCGCCGGTACTATAATTAATTATTCCGTCATATCTGCCCTGAGGGATAGAATTGATTCCATAGTAATTTCTTCTGGTTGTATTATCGGTTGGATTATATAAATACATTGGGTCATTACCCGGAGCAGGCCAATTCATATGAAAACTTATGGCTGCAAGTACGGATGGATCTTTAGACTTAATAAAAGCAATTAATGCAGGATTATTTGCGGCACAGGGACCACAAGTTGAACTGGTATAGAACTCAATCAACATCATCCTGTCACCTGAAAATGCTTCCGCAGAGATAATAAAAATTAAAAGTAAAGCTAATAGAGTTTTTTTCATTGAACAAAAATTTAATTTCAAAACTTCTACAATTTAAACTATAATTAATAAAAAATAAAGAATAAAAGAGTACATATCCTTTACCCTAACAGGTAGTAACAAAAGTTTTGAAACTAATTAATAAAAAGATTCGTAAAACAAATACATTTTACTAACTTAATATAAAAAAATATGAAAACCGGGATATTTTTAATTTTGGCTGTTTCATTTTCCTTTATTTACTTGAGTTCTTTTGCACAAAGTGATAACATTATTAAAGAAACAACTTTAAACACTTCCGTTAATTCGGAACTTACATTAAGCACATTCTCAGGGGAGATTAATGTTAATTCATGGAGCAATAATGAAATATCGTTCAAGCTGACAGGCAGTAATGAGGCTGTTGAAAATGTTGAAGTAGAGATAAATCCTAAAAGCGACGGTAATTATGAAGTAAAAGTTAAAAATAAAAAAAATAATTCCAAAAACTATAATTTGAGATTTGAGTTAAAAGTCCCAAAGAGTTTTAACCTGAAAATGAATACGGCAGGCGGAGATATGAAAGTTAATGATATCAATGGTTCCATTAAGCTGAATACATCAGGCGGAGATTTGACAGTAAAAAATACCACAGGTAATATTAAGCTGGCAACTTCCGGCGGTGATATTAATGTTGACGGCTTTGAAGGTAATTTAAATGTTGCAACTTCCGGCGGTGATATTACATTAAAAGGAACAAATGGAGAAATAAATGCAGTTACATCCGGCGGAAATATAAAAATTGATTATAAAGGTGAAAACAATGGAATTGAATTAACTACTTCCGGCGGAGATATATTACTTGCACTTCCTTCGGATGTTAAAGCAGACTTTTCTTTGTCAACTTCAGGTGGAGAATTAAAAGTTAATTTACCAAATGCTGTTTATACAAAGGATAAAAAGACAAGCAAGAAAGGAACAATAAACGGCGGCGGGAAAATGATTGAATGTACTACTTCAGGCGGCAATATAATTTTAGAAAATAAATAAAACACCATATTCCCTATCAAACAAGGGATGTTCCAAATATTTTTTGGAGCATCCCTTTTTTTAAAAATAAAAATTTGAATTTTTGATTTCTTTTTCGTAAATTGCAGTATGAGACCTAAGTACGAAAGGGAAGCGTTAAAGCACTATAATAATTTTTATAATGCTATGGAAATTCTTGAATATATCAAAAACAGGAGTATTCCGCCTATTGGCTTATTAACAAGAGCTTACGGTCAATCGAAAGCCGGATTAATAAAAGAGATTTTTGAAAATTACTTTGATATTAATTTA
>CALKAJ010000346.1 GCA_937983305.1 uncultured Ignavibacteriota bacterium
AGCCGGTGCATACGATTATTTAGTCAAAACTCCTCAGCTTACCCATCTTATGAAACTTCATATAACTATTGAAAATGCAGTTTACAGAAGATTTGTTGACTCTTTATTAAATATGCACTCACAGGCGATTCAAAATATTACTGATAGTGTTTTTTTCATCAATACAAGAAATGAATTTATTTACGTAAACGAATCTTTCTGCAATACCTATAAATTTTCCAAAGAAGATATCTTAGGGAGAAATATTGGTATTATCTGGGAGTCTAATACAAATTTCACAAAGTTTTTTGATAAGAAGTTCTCCGGTGAATATTATAACAGAAAAAAAGATGGTGAAATATTTCCTGTTTCACTGTCATATTCTCCAATAACAAATAAAAATAATATAATAATTGCAAGTGTTGGAATTGCAAGAGATATTACAGAGCAAAGAAAAACACAGACTGAATTAAAACAATATTCGGAAAGACTCGAAAAATTAGTTGAAGAGAGAACAAAGGAATTAAGAGAATTTGAGAGATTTGCAACAATAGGCGAGACTGCAACAATGGTTGGTCACGATTTAAGAAACCCTTTGCAGGTTCTCGTAAATACTGTGTTTTTATCTAAAATGAAATTAGATAATAATCAGGATTTAGTTTTCTATAAGGAAGAGATATCTAAAACATTCTCAGTTATAAGAGAACAAATAGATTATATGAATAAGATTGTCTCAGATTTACAGTTCTACGGTAAAAATCTCAAGCCTGAATTAAGGCCTGTAAATCTTCAGGAATTTATTAATAAAATAATTACAGAGTCAACAAATTACTCCAATGTCAATTACAGTATTGATATAGCTCAGGAAGTGAACAATCTGAATTTCGATATTGGATTAATGCAAAGAGTATTTATCAATTTATTTTCAAATGCACAGAATGCATTTAAAGGCAAAGGTAAAATAACTTTTAAAGCGAACAGAATAAACGGCAAGGTAAGAATTCTCGTAGAAGATAACGGAGAGGGAATACCTGAATCAGTTAAACCTAATTTATTTAAACCATTGTACACAACAAAAGCCAAAGGAACTGGGTTGGGGCTAAGTGTGTGCAAACGAATTATAGAATCACACAATGGTACAATTGAGATTGAAAGTACCCTTGGAAAAGGAACAAAAATAATAATAAATTTACCACAATAATAATTAAGGAAGGTGTTATGGCTCAGAAAAAAATAATAATAGTTGATGATGACCTTGGAATTGTAGAAAGTTTCACGGAAATTCTAAAATATCAAGGTTATTTAGTTGATTCAGCTACAACAGCAAGAGACGGAATCAAAAAAATGTCTAAAACATTTTATGATCTTGCTCTTCTCGATATAAAGCTGCCTGATAAAAATGGGACAGAAATTCTAAAAGAAATCAAGGAAAGTAAACCTAATATGATAAAAATTATGGTGACAGGTTTTGCAGATCTTGATAATGCAGTAGAATCTCTCAACCAAGGGGCTAATGCTTATATAATGAAACCGGTTAATCCGGAGGAATTAATGAAATTAATCCGTGATAAACTCCTCGAAAAGGAGAAAAAAGAGATGCTGAGTGAGGATAAGATTTCCGAATGGATTGAAAACAGATTAAATAAACTCGACGAAATTTAAATAAAACAAAATATAAATTAAAATAAAAAAAAATGAAAAAATCATATTTTATTTTTTCAATTGTCTTCTCAATTTTTCTTAGCGGATTTTTTGCTTCCAATTCTCTTCTCGCACAGGGTAGTAAATCCAGCTATGATATTAAGATTTTTCCGCAAGATCAGGTTTTAAACGGACCTCTTGGGGAGCTTACAGCTTTTTACCTGCTTATACCGGGTTTAAAGATTGAAGATCCAACATACATTGATGTACATTATTCAAGTTCGCAATTGATTGTTCAGGATATTAGTTATATGACAATGCATATTAATGGCAATCCCGTATCAAGTATGTACATTGGCGGCAGGGCACCGGACTCTACCGTTTGGAGGGTAGAAATACCTGCAAGATTTTTCAGAACAGGTTTCAATGATTTAAAAATCGCAACTTTACAAAGAACAACAGCTGATCCCTGTACAGATCTTTATAATAATGCAAATTGGGTCAGAATTCTCTCCAATACGACTCTACACGTTTCATTATTCAATGCAGATCCTTCAGCGATTTCTTCCTATCCTCATCCTTACCTCGACTTTTTTACTAACGATCCTGTAAATTCTGATTTTGTACTGGCTCCGGATTTTAGTGCTGAAGATGCTGCTGATGTACTAAGAATTGCAAGTGATTGGGGTGCAAAACTTCCATTCAAAAATATGAATTTTAATGTTCTTCTAAAGACAGGTGAGTCGAACCAAAGAAACAAAATATATATTGGTGAACTTAACAAATTCCCGGAAATAAAGCCCACTGTATCAGGAAATCTTTCTGATGGAATTGTTTATAAACAAATGGTTGGTGATGGTCAATTAACAAACTTGTACTTAACAGGTGTTGATAAAACTGCCGTCAGAAAATCAGTAACAGCAATGCTGAATCCAAATGATGTCTTGCAGATGGAAGGTCAGCAAGCATATGTTGAAAAAGTAGATTCAACCGGCGGGAAGCAAACTTCTTTTCTTCCGAGAGAAGGTTTATTTACATTGCAAGATTTAGGACTGCCGAGAATTTCTTTAGACGGGATATTTTTACAAAAATATAAATTATCAATTACAAGACCGGTGAGGATTAGTCCGACACTTGATTCTTACGTAAGGCTGTATTTTTACCATTCTGAAAACCTTGATAGGAAACAATCTCTTCTTACAGTTCTTGTAAACGGTTTCCCGGTTGGAAGTGCTGAACTTTCTCCTGAGAATTCCAAAGGAGGAGAGCTTCTTGTAAAAGTGCCGGAATCTGAACTCGAGAAGCCAATCTGGAATCTTGAATTTTCAGCATATCATTTTCTTGGTTCAACAGAATATGTAGATTGTACTTTTAATTATGATGCTGCAGCATGGACAGTGATTGAAGGCAGAACAGAAATTAATCTGTCGCCAAGTGAATCAGATGTTACTCCTTCTTTATTGAATTTTCCTTCTATTGTAACCGGAGATGCTGAAGCTTTAAAGGAAATATATTTCTGGTTGCCCGCAAAGCCAACTGAATCTCAACTAAAACTTGCTGCAGTAATTGCTGCAAAAGCAGGACAGGGAATAAAGAATTCCATAGATTTTAAGGTAATAATGGCTGATGAGCTTGATAACAATGCAAAATCAAATGCTTCGGTAATTTTTGCAATAGGTTATCCACAGGAAAGAAAAAAATGGGAATCATTAAAAGATGTATTGATGATGTACCCAAATCAAAACGGTGGTTATACAATAAATCCGAAACTTAGCACAATACGAGATAATATACAAAAGGAATCTGTTATAGAAGCAGTTCAATCTCCCTGGAATAAGAAAGGAATTATTTATACGATAATACCTTCTGACAATGAAGGAGCAAACTCTTTGGCGAGTTTCCTCGCAGATCCGCAGAAATCTTCGAAAATGGAAGGACACATTTCGATGTTTATGAAAAATGGAGAAGTAGTTCCGTTCTCCATAACAGAACCGATTTCATTAGTCAAAACATTTATTAACCCTCTTAAGAATATTCCGCTTAGGTATTTAATAGTTGGAGTAATTTTATTAGCAATATTAGTTTATATAATTATCAGAGTATTCAAGAGAAAAAAAACTAAAACAAAATAGGAGTTAAATCTCTGTGAAGAAGAAACTCGATAAAGAGCAACTAAAATTTACATTAGACCTCCTCAATAAGCAAAAGTATTTTGAGGACGAGGCTTCAGACATTAAAGAAGCCAAATTAAAAAGTATTATTAGTGAGCTTAAGGCAAATAATATTGAAACCAATGAAGATTTTTTCCTTCAATTGTTTTCAAGACAGAAGTTCGAAAAAGGTTTACTTGATTTTACCATTAATGTATTAAAAAAATATAATTACATAGATGACAATACTTTCGATTATGATAAAATTAAACTGAGAACTTTATTCAATGAACTTCGAGATAAAAGAATATATCCCGGTGAAGATTTTTTCATTGAACTTGCAACCCAATTAAAACTTCAATATTTCGATCCGGGATTGCTAAAAGATATTCATTACCTCGCATCAGCTCTCCCATATCATGTTATGAGAAATAATTTGATATTTCTGTTGCAGATTACATCTGAAAAAGTCGTTATTGCAACTTCAAATCCTTTTAACTTTCAACTTTTCAGAGAACTTGAAAGATTGTTTAAGAAAAGGATTGAAATTTATCTTGCAACGACCGAATCAATTGAATTTGTTCTTGACAGAGGATGGAGAGAAATGCATAGTGAAAAGGCAATGTCAGACCTTTTGCTTAAAAGCCCGGAATATTCTGCTTCAAAAGTTCTTTATAACTGGCAGAGAAATACATTCGCAGTGTTTTTCTTCGCATTTTTATCAATTTTCACTTTAGCTCCTTCTTATGTTTTCTACATATTATTCATTGCAATTAACCTTTTGTATTTTCTTATCAATCCTTTCAAACTTCTAATTGCTTTAAAAGGATTCGAAAATATCAGGAGGAAAGTAAATATTACTGATGATGATGTTAATAGATTATCAGATGATGAACTCCCGGTATATACGATATTAATTCCTGTATTTAAAGAAGCTGAGGTGATTCCGAATATTATTACAAACATTAATAATCTTGACTATCCTAAAGATAAACTTGATGTTAAACTTCTTGTTGAAGAGCTTGACGGTGAAACCCTCGATGCTGCAAGAAAGTTTGGATTGCTTGGAGAACCTGAAGTAACAATTGGAAATATTCCTATTGATACATATAAACAGCTCACTAAGTTATTTGATGTGTTGATTATTCCTGATTCTGAAATCAAAACTAAGCCGCGTGCGTGTAACTATGGTTTATTCAGAGCGCGTGGAGAGTATATTGTTATATATGATGCCGAAGATGATCCGGAACCAGATCAACTTAAAAAGGCATATATAGCTTTCAGAGATCTCGGTGATGAATATGCTTGCTTCCAAGCTCACCTTAATTTTTATAATCCAAGGGAAAACATTCTTGCAAGATGGTTTTCACTTGAATACGCTTTCTGGTTTGACTATTGGCTACAGGGACTTGACATCTCCGGAGCTCCGCTTCCATTAGGCGGTACCAGTAATCACTTTAAAACTTCCCGGCTTAAGGAATTAGGTGCATGGGACCCTTACAATGTTACTGAAGACGCAGATTTAGGTGTCAGAATTTCACAGAATCAGTTTAAGACTGCAATGTTAAATTCTTATACACTTGAAGAGGCAAATATCAAGCTTGGAAATTGGATTAGACAACGTTCGAGGTGGATAAAAGGATATGCACAAACGTTTTTTGTACATATGAGGCATCCCTCAAAACTTGTAAAAAAACTTGGAGCAATACAATCATTTTACTTTATTCTTACATTTGGATTCAATATATTGTTTCCATTGATAAACCCGATTCTTTGGTTAGTCACGATTTTAAATTATGCGTTTCCTGAGACAATGGGAGCTTTGTTCGTTCCTGAAGTGAAAACGATTTGTGAATTCAATCTTATACTCGGAAACCTTGTGTATATAGTTCTTCATTTAGGTCCTTCAATTATTCGTAAGGAGTATTTTAACATCCCGATTGCCCTGTTTATTCCTGTTTATTGGGTTCTGATTAGTTATGCTGCCTGGAAAGGAATTTTCCAGCTTGTAACAAAACCATTTTACTGGGAAAAAACACAACACGGACTTACTTCTTATAAATCATATGCAGATCTTAAGCAGATTGAGAAGGTGATGGAAAAAGTAAAATCAAAGAAAATCGGAGTTCAAACGAGTTAATAGTAATTGAATAAATATTGAACCTGAATTTAAAAAGCAATATTGAAAAGTTCGTTTCTAAAGAAACAAATGAATATTGGATTTCAGTAATCATTGCATCGGTTATTGCATTTATTTTTCAGGTTTATTTTTATTCAAGCGACCTGATTTTTTCTTACAGGGATGCTGTTTCACACCTTGATAATTCGCGAAGGTTTTACGATTCGTTGACTCCCGGTATGATGGCACAGTTAGGAGTAGTATGGCTTCCTATTCCACATTTACTGACATTTCCTTATACCTATTTTGACATATTGTGGAAAACGGGATTAGCAGGAAGTATTGTTGGATTTATATCATTTGTGCTGACATCAGGTAATGTTTTCAGAATTGGTTCATTGATATCAGATGATAAATATACTAAATGGATAGCTTTTTCCATCTTTGTTTTTAACCCCAATATTCTTTATTTTCAGACAACAGGAATGACAGAGCCTGTTTTTCTTCTTTTCCTCGTTTCAGCTTTTTATTTTATAATAAGATGGTCGAAATCGAAACTCAGATATGATGTAATTGGAGCAGGGTTTTTCTCTGCAATTGCTATGGGGTGTAGATATGAAGGATGGTTTTTTACACTCATTGCCGGCATAGCA